>NZ_JBNZCE010000006.1:0-220560 GCF_050589265.1 Actinoplanes sp. G11-F43 | reverse complement strand
GTACTATTTCACTCCCCTCCCGGGGTACTTTTCACCATTCCCTCACGGTACTAGTCCGCTATCGGTCACCAGGAAGTATTCAGCCTTACCAGGTGGTCCTGGCAGATTCACAGCAGATTCTAGGAGTCCGCTGCTACTCGGGAACACTGTAAAGAGGTCATAGACTTTCGCTTACGGGACTCTCACCCTCTACGGTCGGCTTTCCCACACCGTTCAACTAATCTATAACTTTGTAACTCTTCGAAGAACTGTCAGATCCTTCAAACAGGTCCCACAACCCCCAATGCGCAACGCCTGACAGCTATCACACGCACAAGGTTTAGGCTACATCCGCTTTCGCTCGCCACTACTCACGGAATCACGGTTGTTTTCTCTTCCTACGGGTACTGAGATGTTTCACTTCCCCGCGTTCCCCTCACACACCCTATGAATTCAGGTGCGGATGACACGACATGACTCGTGCCAGGTTTCCCCATTCGGACACCCTGGGATCACAGCTAGGTTGGCAGCTCCCCCAGGCCTATCGCGGCCTCCCACGTCCTTCATCGGCTCCTGGTGCCAAGGCATCCACCGTTCGCCCTTGACAACTTAACCACAGAAAACAAGATGCTCGCGTCCACTGTGCAATTCTCAACCAACGACCAACCCACAACCCCACCAGTAGCTCACCAGACCCCGACCTCAATCGAGCGGTATGCGCTACCAGGCTGTGCCTGGCATTGAAAAACAACCCCGAGCCGCAGCCCGGTCCGCCGGCCTCAGCCGGGGTGGTTGTTCTTTCAGATACCCAACAGGGTGCTATCTTTTGTCGCCAGTTTCCAGCCGCACCGAGACCGTTCCAACAAACCCCGAAGAGTCTGCGTACTAGGTGATTCGGCCGTTGCCGGAACTGACTAGCCAGTGTCTCCGCCTATGAGCACCCCACCACCACATTCGGGCGGTGCGGGCCACTGTCNGGTTGTTCTTTCAGATACCCAACAGGGTGCTATCTTTTGTCGCCAGTTTCCAGCCGCACCGACCCGCGTTCCACGCCCGTGAAGGCTGTACTTGCTGAAGCCGGCCGTTGCCGGAACTGACTAGCCAGTGTCTCCGCCTATGAGCACCCCACCACCACATTCGGGCGGTGCGGGCCACTGTCCGCTTTCGCGGAAAGTTGCTCCTTAGAAAGGAGGTGATCCAGCCGCACCTTCCGGTACGGCTACCTTGTTACGACTTCGTCCCAATCGCCAGCCCCACCTTCGACGGCTCCCTCCCACAAGGGGTTAGGCCACCGGCTTCGGGTGTTGCCGACTTTCGTGACGTGACGGGCGGTGTGTACAAGGCCCGGGAACGTATTCACCGCAGCGTTGCTGATCTGCGATTACTAGCGACTCCGACTTCACGGGGTCGAGTTGCAGACCCCGATCCGAACTGAGACCGGCTTTTTGGGATTCGCTCAACCTCACGGTCTCGCAGCCCTTTGTACCGGCCATTGTAGCATGCGTGAAGCCCTGGACATAAGGGGCATGATGACTTGACGTCATCCCCACCTTCCTCCGAGTTGACCCCGGCAGTCTTCGATGAGTCCCCGCCATAACGCGCTGGCAACATCGAACGAGGGTTGCGCTCGTTGCGGGACTTAACCCAACATCTCACGACACGAGCTGACGACAGCCATGCACCACCTGTGACCGCCCCCGAAGGACCTGCCATCTCTGACAGTTTTGCGGCCATGTCAAACCCAGGTAAGGTTCTTCGCGTTGCATCGAATTAATCCGCATGCTCCGCCGCTTGTGCGGGCCCCCGTCAATTCCTTTGAGTTTTAGCCTTGCGGCCGTACTCCCCAGGCGGGGCGCTTAATGCGTTAGCTGCGGCGCAGAAACCCGGAGAGGGTCCCCACACCTAGCGCCCAACGTTTACAGCGTGGACTACCAGGGTATCTAATCCTGTTCGCTCCCCACGCTTTCGCTCCTCAGCGTCAGTATCGGCCCAGAGACCCGCCTTCGCCACCGGTGTTCCTCCTGATATCTGCGCATTTCACCGCTACACCAGGAATTCCAGTCTCCCCTACCGAACTCTAGCCTGCCCGTATCGAATGCAAGCTCGGAGTTGAGCCCCGAGTTTTCACATTCGACGCGACAAGCCGCCTACGAGCTCTTTACGCCCAATAAATCCGGACAACGCTCGCGCCCTACGTCTTACCGCGGCTGCTGGCACGTAGTTGGCCGGCGCTTCTTCTGCAGGTACCGTCACTTGCGCTTCGTCCCTGCTGAAAGAGGTTTACAACCCGAAGGCCGTCATCCCTCACGCGGCGTCGCTGCATCAGGCTTCCGCCCATTGTGCAATATTCCCCACTGCTGCCTCCCGTAGGAGTCTGGGCCGTGTCTCAGTCCCAGTGTGGCCGGTCGCCCTCTCAGGCCGGCTACCCGTCGTCGCCTTGGTAGGCCATTACCCCACCAACAAGCTGATAGGCCGCGAGTCCATCCCGAACCGAAAAACTTTCCACGTCCATGCCATGCGGCAGGAAGTCGTATTCGGTATTAGCCTCCGTTTCCGAAGGTTATCCCAAAGTCCGGGGCAGGTTACTCACGTGTTACTCACCCGTTCGCCGCTCGAGTACCCCGAAGGGCCTTTCCGCTCGACTTGCATGTGTTAAGCACGCCGCCAGCGTTCGTCCTGAGCCAGGATCAAACTCTCCAACAAAATCTTTGGAAAAGCGCTCCTGGCAACAAAAAGTTGCCAAAGGAATCTCCAACCCATCCCGAAAGATAGGCCGGGGTATTGCCATAATTGGCACTGGCTTATCAAGCACCCTGTTGAGTTCTCAAAGAACAACCGCACACCATCCTGCGCTCCGCTTTCGCGGCCCGCCCTCCGGGGCACTCGCTCTACTTTACCCGAGCTATTCCGTCTCGCCAAATCCGGGGTTTTCCTCGGTTTCGGTGAGCGAGGAATTCGCTCAAGTCCCGCCGAAGAGTACACGATGCTTCGTGGTGCTCTTCTTTGGGGTTTGGCAGGACGGCCGCTGCGGCTCAGTGTTGCTTGACCCGCTTGCCTCGCCCGTTTCCCTGCCGGCTCCCAGAACATTACCCGGTCGCTCCCGCAACGCCAAATCGCCCCCCGCACCCCTGTGCACTGCCGTTGCCATCGGTGCCGCCGGGCCGAAAGAGACCAATGACCATACGAAGTGGATCCGCCACGGAATGAACATGTCTCTCATCCGCATCCCGCACCACAACAGCAACCGGAATGGTCCGGAGCGAATACCGGCGGCGGGTAAGGAGGAATCAACCCCGACCGGGACGGGGACCCACGCCGACAAGGAGGAGCGAGGAAGCGAGGAGCAAGGACAAGGAGGAGCAAGGAGGCAGACGCGAGGAGCCCGTGCGAGGAAGGCGCACGCCGAAGCGAGTACCGGAAGCCGCCGGGACATACGAAGGCCGGGACAGGATGACCCCGCGCGAGGAGGAGGAGGAGGAGGAGAAGAAGAGGGAGGAGGACAACGCAGAGGAGAGGAGAAGTGACGAGGCGAGAGAGACCGAGCGCACCCGGCCCGAGGGGATTGCGGATCGGCGGGCGACTCAGCTCGGCGCGGCCTGACCCCGTACGAGATCGAATGTCGCCCAGATGTGTTTGGTCTTGGCGGTGCGATGCCAGCCGAAGTCGGTGGCGAAGGTCTTGACCAACCGGAGCCCGAGCCCGCCCAGCCCGACCGGCCGGCTCAGGTCGACCTGCGGCTCACCGTCGGGATCGTGGTCGGCGACGTCGAGGATCAGCAGGCCGGGTTCGAGGAGCAGACGGATGACGGTGGGTGGTCGGCCGTGCCGGAGACCGTTGGTGGCCAATTCGGTGGCGACGACGGTGAGCCGGTCCAGGCCGTCCTCGGTGTCGAGCGTGGTGCCGGCGACCGCTTCCCGGAGGTCGGCTCGCAGATGGCGCAGACCGCCGACGTCCTCCAGGGTCCAGCGCCGGAGCTCGGCCGCCGCCGCGTGCGGGACGGGAGCGGGCGGCGACGTCATGTGCCCATCTTGCCCACTCCCGGGGGAAAAACGGATACCCGGAAGAGTTGGCTTCGGCTGTACGAGAGGTCTAGATCACGATTGCCTGAGGTGTTTTTAGACCGTTTTGACACACTTTAGGCCTCATACTTTCGGCTAGTGTTCTCTCGACCTGTCGTATAGAGTCTGCGTAACCGAACGGCCTAGTGTGCCCGGAAGGCGCGTCTCAAACGCTGCCCGCACGGGCTATGGATACCCACCCGACCCGGGCCCCAACCATGGGGCCGGCTCTCCGGAACGGTGCCAGGGAGGACCACGACATGACCGTCACCGAGACCACCACCACGGTGTCGCCCACGACCACGGCGAGCGCTGAGGCGTCCGCCGACAGTGCCGCTGAGCTGCTCGCCGCGATGGCCGCGATGCCGGCCACCCACCCGTCGCGAGCCGCACTGCGCGACCGGGCGATCGAGGCCTGGCTGCCTCTCGCCCGCCACCTCGCCCACCGCTACTCCGGCCGCGGCGAGCCCACCGACGACCTGGTCCAGACCGCGAACGTCGGGCTGATCAAGGCCATCGATAAGTTCGACCCCGAGCGCGGCGTCGACTTCGCCGGCTACGCCATCCCCACCATCATCGGCGAGATCAAGCGCCACTTCCGGGACCGCACCTGGTCGGTCCGGGTGCCCCGCCGCCTCCAGGAGCTGCGGCTCGCCATCACCGAGGCCAACGCCACCCTCACCCACAAGCTGGGCCGGTCGCCGCAGGTCACCGACATCGCCGTCCACCTCGGCATCACCGAGGAGGAGGTGCTGGAGGGCCTGGAGGGCGCCCGGGCGTACAACGCGACGTCCCTGTCCACCCCGATCAGCGCCGACGGCACCACCGAGCTGGGTGACACCCTCGGCGGCGAGGACCACGAGTTCGAGGTCGCCGAGACCCGCGTCGCCCTCGGGCCGGCGCTGGCCACGCTCGACGAGCGCGAGCAGAAGATCCTGACCCTGCGGTTCTACGGCAACCTGACCCAGAGCCAGATCGCCGACCAGATCGGCATCTCCCAGATGCACGTCTCCCGGCTGCTCACCAAGGCGCTGACCAAGCTGCGCGGCCAGCTCGCCGCGGACTCCATCTGACTCTCCGTGTGACAGTGGCGCCGGCCTGTGGTCGGCGCCACTGTTCTGTCATGAAGAAGATGCCCGTGTGACCCAGGTCTGTGCATTCGAGGGTGCCGACTACAGCTACCGTGTAGCGGATGCCACCTACTGCCGACCTTCCCGGGTTCCTGCACACCGTGGCCCCGATCCTGGACCGCTGGGGATATCTGGCGATCGGTGGCGTGATCGTGGTGGAGAGCTTCGGCGTTCCCGCACCCGGCCAGACGATCATGGTCGCCGGGTCGATCTACGCGGGCTACGGCCGGATGAACATCTTCCTGGTCGCGCTGATCTCGTTCGTGACAGCGGTGATCGGCGACAACATCGGCTACTGGATCGGGCTCCGGGGCGGCCGCAAGATCGTGCACCGGTGGGGGAAGTACATCTTCGTCACCCCGGCCCGCCTGGCGAAGGCCGAGGAGTTCTTCGCCCGCCGCGGCAACCGGATCATCGTGGTGGCCCGGTTCATCGACGGCCTGCGCCAGCTCAACGGTGTGATCGCGGGCATCACCCGGATGCCGTGGAAGACGTTCCTGCTCTACAACGCGATCGGCGCGGCACTCTGGGTGGGCTTCTGGTGCACCCTCGCCTACTTCCTGGGCGCCAACCTCGTGACGATCATGGGGCACGTGCACAAGTACCAGTGGCCGGCCATCGCACTCGTGGTCGTAGCCATCGGGACCTACGCGTTCCTGCACCTCCGGCACATCCGCCGCCGCCGCGCGCGAACCGCCGCGGTCGAGGAGAGCCAGGCCTGACCGGCGTCAACCGGTCTCGGCCGGCTGCTCGGCGGGGGCCGGGGTCGCCGGTGCGGTCGCCGCGGTGTCCCCGCCGATCGCCGCCATGATTCCGGCGCCCACCCCGCCACCCGCCAGCGCCGCCACGATCACGGCGATGACCAGGGTCCGCTGGGGGCCGCGGTGGGTCGCGGGCGCCGGTGACACCTCCGGTGCGTCGGCCGGTCCCGGCCGGTCGCTGCCGAAAGACCCGATTTCGGTACGGGGTGACGACCGCTGATTCCCCGCCTCCTCCCACGACCGAACCGGGGCCGGACCGGGCACGGCATTCCGGGCGCTGTTCCGGGGCTCAGCGGCTCGGGCCCCCTCCCCGCCATCCCAGGCAGCCGGTGTCTCCGCCGGAACGGCACCGGCCGTGTTCCAGCCGGTGGCCGCACCCCACTGCCCGGTCGCGGGCTCGGGAGCCGTGGAGTTCCCGGTGCCGGCGGGTGGGGCCGCCCCTGTCCAGCCGGGTGAGGCCGTCTCGGTCCGGCGGGGCGGGGCCGCCCCGGTCCAGCCGGGTGGACCCGAGCCCGGGACGGCGGTGTCGTTCCAGGTGGTGTCGCTCCACTCGGCCGGGAAGCGGTCCGGCAGCGGGGTGATCGTCCAGGGATTCCGATCGGTCGTGGTGCCGTCGTTCCAGGAGGCGGCCGGATCGAAGTGGTCCGGAGCGGAACCGGTCTCGGCGGGCACCTCGCTCCAGCCGGTCCCGTAACGCCCCTGGAAACCGGACCCGTCATCCCAGCCGGACCCGTGACGCCCCCGGGAACCGGACCCGTCATCCCAGCCGGACCCGTGCCGGTCCCGGAAGGCAGGTGCGTCATCCCAGCCGGTCCCGTGATGGTCCCGGGAGGCGGGCGCACCGCCCGGAGCACCCGGGAAGACGGCACCGGAGGCGAAGCCGGTCGGGGCTCCGGGGGTGAAGGAAGCGGTGGGCACGCCGTGGTCGGTGTGGGCGGGGCCGATGTGGGCGGAGCCGGTGTGGGCGGTTCCGGACGGGGACCAGCCCGACGGCAGCGAGTTGGGGTCGGGCACCTCGGACGGGCGAGCCGGCTCACCGGGGGCCGTACGGTCCCAGCGGGCTTCGGCGTGGCGCGGGACCGGCCCGGTACGGGAGGTCGGATCGTGCTGAGTCATCGGCTCTCCTCGGTCCGGTCGGGTGCTGACCAGGGAAAGAGTGCCGACCTCGGCTGTGCGCGTGCTGTGCGGGCGTTAGGCGCCGGGTGTCAGAAGCGGGCGAACCGGGGGCGGATCTGGCCACCGATGGTGGTGAAATCGCCGCCCGCGTCGAGGACGCCGCTGTACGGGTCGGTGCTGAGGACGCGTACCCCGATGACGCCGTTGGCTTTCGGATCCCAGTCGGTGAGAGTGCCCTCGCCGGTGATGGCGGCCAGTTTGACCCGGGGCACCGAGCCGTCCAGGCAGCTGCCGTGCGGGCCGTTGCGGGCGGTGGTGCAGACCCGGTCGAAGTGGCCGCCGACGAAGACGATGCCGCCGATGGTGACGATCGCCGTGGTGTCCCCGTCGAAGACGCGCTGCCAGCGGGTGCGGCCGTCGAGGGCGTAGGCGAACGCGCGCCCGCCCTGGCCGCCGGTGGCCGCGTACACCCCGCTGCCGTCGACGGTGATCGCGTTGACCTCGGCGGGGGCGTCGGGGCGGAAGTAGCGGTCGAGGACGCCGGTGCCGGCGTCGACGGCGGCCAGCCGGGCGGTCCGTTTCTCGCCGTTGACCGTTTTGAAGGCGCCGCCGACGTAGACCCGCCCGCCGGCTGTGCTGACGGTGTGCACCCGGTCGTCGGCGGACGCCTGCCAGCCGGTGTCGATGGCCCCGGTGGCCAGGGTGAACGCGGCCAGGTTGGCCTGCCGCCGGCCGCTCACCATGGTGAAGCTGCCGCCCAGATAGAGGCGGCCGTTGCCGGTGGCCAGGGTGTACGGCGTACCGGTGATGTGGTGCCGGAAGCTGAACAGGCTGCCGGTGGTGGGGTGGAGTTTGGCGATCGAGTCGCGGCGCAGGCCGGTGACCCGGTGGAAGTTCCCGGCGGCGTAGACGGCGCCGGCCCCGGCGGCCAGGGCCCGGACCGTGCCGTCGGCGGTGGGTGCCCAGCTGAGCAGGGCGCCGGTCCGCGCGTCGAAGGCGGCGAGGCGTTCCCGTGGCCAGTTGCGCCCGTTCCAGCTCGCCTTGGTGAACGATCCGCCCACGTAGACCGTGGTGCCGAGATAGGCGACGGCGTGGACGGTTCCGTTGAAGGTGGGTGCCGTCCGGGTGGTGGAGGTGACGGCGTGAGCCGGGACGGCGGTGGTGAGAACGACGGCGAGGATCAGGACTAACAGGCGCACACGTGCTCAACTCTCCCGGATGGGCGAAAGTCGCGCGGTCTGCTCCTTTTCCAGGTCGGATGGGTGTATCGGCTGGGACGGGTCGAGGGCTGCCGTCTCCGGGGTACGCAGGCCGAGCATGACCAGCCAGTCGACGAGTTGCCGGTGCAGCGCGTCGGGGTCGGTCAGCTGGTGGGTGACCGGCCAGGCCGATGGGTGGACCAGCATCGCCTCGGTCTGCCAGCCGCCGAGGCCGCCGTGTGAGCCGACGAGTTCCTCGAAGGCGGGCACCTCCTGGGTCTCCGGGTCCACCGAGCTGATCACCACGAGGTCACCGACGTGGGCGGCGCTCTGGTGGCGCAGCAGGTCGGCGCGGGCGTGGTCGCCGTACGGCGCGAGCGGGTCGATGCCGACGACCACGCCGTCCATCAGGCGGTGCGAGCCTCCGGACCCGTACGCCATCGGCCCGTCCTCGCCCTGGACCACGACCACACCGACGCCGGGGTGGATGGCGAGCCCGCTGATCAGGTGCGGGTGGGCGTGCTCGATGGCGGGCTGCTTGAGCCGCCCCGGGAACCGGGTCAGATAGATCATCGACAGGTTGCCGGAGGAGACCACCAGGGTGTCGGCGGCGAGCCGGGCCACCACGTCGTCGAGGCCTTCACCGTACTGCTGGCGGAAGGTGGCGCCCTGGCTCTGCCCGTGGTCGGAGAGGACCACCAGGTGGTAGTCACGGGCCGCTTCCGGGGCGAGGCGCTGCAGGACGCCGAGCATCCGGTCCAGGCTCTCCAGCTGGCGCATCGACTCCGGGCGGGCCGGGCCGGCGTGGTGCGCGACCTCGTCGTAGTCGACCAGGTCGCAGTAGATCGCCGGGACGCCGCGGGCCATCTGCTCGGCGACCAGGGAGACGTTGACGTCGCGGAGCAGCATCGAGGCCGGGCGCAGGGCGAGGAAGGCGCCGGAGCGGCTGACCCGGGGCTGAAGGTTGCGGCGGCGCTGGAGGCGGGCCTGGTGCAGTTCGGTGATCACTTCGGCGACGCCGAGGACGAGGGCGCGGGTGAACCCGTACGGCGAGGCCATGAACGCCGCCCAGCCGCGCGCCGACCGGCCCGGCAGTGCCGCGTGGCTGACGGTGAGCAGGCTGGTGACGGCATCGCCGCTGAACGCGTTGCTGATGCTCACCCCGCCGTCGCGGAGCAGGCCCCGGCCGTCGCTGAGCCGGCTCTCGATGACCGCGGCGTCCCGGGGCCGGTTGGAGACCATGATCTTGCCGGTCTCCTTCTCGTACCACCGGAAGCCGGGGATCTGCCGGCTCGCGCCGTGCAGGATGCCGGCCTGCGACGCCGGGGTGGTGGACGGCAGGCCGGTGTGCCAGCCGCGGGCGGTGTGGCTGCCGGTGCGCAGCCAGTGGCCGAGGGTGGGCAGATTGCCGGCCCGGATCGCCCAGCGCAGCACCGGCTCGGCCACCCCGTCGAGCTGGACCATGAGCAGGCCCGGCTCGGTGCCGGGCGGCTGCCGGCGGAAGGTGAGCAGCCGGCCGGCCGAGCGGCGGCGGACCGCGCGCATCAGGCGGCGGGCCTCCCGCACGAAGGTGTCGTCGCTGCCGGCGTCGGCCATCCAGTCGATCAGCGCGGCCACGATCACCGCGACCACGGCGGCGGTGACCAGGCTGGGCAGGCCGCTGATCCGGTTGCCCGGGTCGAGACGCAGCGCCACCACCATGACCATCACCTGGGCGACGACACCGAGCAGCATGGCCGCCCAGCCGCCGAGGGCGGTGATGCCGAGCAGCAGCAGCGGCCGGAGCACCGCGCCGACCACGGCGACCAGGACCACCAGCCCGAGGGTGTCGACGACGTCCGTGCTGCCGACCCCGGGCATCAGCCACAGGGTCAGGGTCAGGACCACGAACGTGGTCAGGGCACTGCGCAGCACGGCCCGGAGCCGGGTGAGCAGGGCGTTGATGGCCACGTCTCGACAATCGCACACCGGGGCACGGGCACCCGAACGGGGGAACGGCGCGTCGATTGCCCTGACCAGCGGATACCTTCGGGCCGATGCGATTCCGGGCGCTGTTCCTCATGCTTCTGCTGCTGTCCGCGTGCGGTACGTCACCTCCGGCACCGAAGACTCCGCTGGTGGTGGCCGGGTATTTCACCGAGTGGGGGGTCTACGACCGGGGCTATCGGGTGAAGGACCTGGCGGCGGACCGGCTCACCCATCTGAAGTACGCGTTCGGCAAGATCGTCGACGGGAAGTGCGCGGTCGGGGACGCGTGGGCGGCGTATCAGAAGCCGACCGCGGCCGAGGACAGTGTGGACGGGGTGGCCGATCCGGGCGGGGGCACGTTCGGGCAGCTGCGCAAGCTGAAGGCGCGGCACCCGGAGCTGAAGCTGCTGTGGTCGTTCGGCGGCTGGAACGACTCGGCCGGGTTCACCGAGGCGGCCCGGGATCCGGCCCGGTTCGCCGCGTCGTGCCGGGCGCTGCTCGCCGATCCGCGCTGGGCCGGGCTGTTCGACGGGATCGACGTGGACTGGGAGTACCCGAACGCCTGCGGCCGCGAGTGCGACACCAGCGGGCCCGGTGCGCTGACCGCGATGCTGGCGGCGCTGCGGACCGCGCTGGGTGCGGACGCGGTGATCACCGCGGCGGTGCCGGCCGACATCGCGAAGTTGCGGGCCGCCGACTACGCGGGGGCGGCCCGGCACGCGGACTGGCTGGGCGCGATGACGTACGACTATTTCGGGACGACCGGGTTCACCGAGGCGCCGCACTCCCCGCTGAGCGCCTACCCGGGGATCCCGCGGGACACCGCCACCACCGACGCGACGGTCACCGAGCTGCTGAACATCGGGGTGCCGGCGTCGAAGCTGCTGATCGGGGTGGGGTTCTACGGGCGGGGCACCACCGGGATGGAGGACTACCGGCTGCTGGCCGGCCGGTGCCCGCCGACCGGGACGCTGGGTGGGACGGCGTACGCGCGGTGCGGTGGCCAGTGGTGGTCGTACGACACCCCGGAGACGATCGGGGCGAAGGTGGAGTACGCCCGGGGCCGCGGGCTGGCCGGGATGTTCGCCTGGGAGCTGTCCGGGGACACCCCGGATGCCCGGCTGTTGACCGCGCTCAACGGCTGATCCGTACCCACACGTTGTCGAGCACGCCGTTGAACTGGTCGTTGTCCCGGTAGGCGCCCTTCGCCCCGATGCTCAGCGGCATGTCGTTGGTGATCCGCAGGTTCGCCGGGACGAGGGTGCGGCCGCGGAGCACGTCGTCGACGAAGATCTCCAGCCGGGTGCCGGACCGCTGGCAGCGCAGCCGGTGCCAGCGGCCGTCGGCGGCGGTGACCGTGCTGCGGACCACCCGGATGATGGGCCGGCGGTCGTCGACGAGCACACAGCTCGGGTGCCCGGCGATCCCGTCGATCTGGAGTTTGTACTGGCTGCTGGTGACCGAGTAGCCCTTCTGCAGCACGTTCTGGCCGGAGCTGGTCTGTGCCGCGGTGAGCAGCACGTCGGCGCCGAACCCGATGTCCCGGGTGCCCGGGTTGAGGTCGGCGGACCAGGCACTCTGCAGGGCCACGTGCGGGCAGATCCGGTCGGTGCACTTGCCGGGGAAGGCGAGCGCGGTGCCCGGCCCGTGCACCACCGGGCGGACCCGGCCGCCCTGGAACGAGATCACCCGCAGGGTGTGCCCGTTGCCGGACTCGTCGATGATGCTGCTGGACCGGCCGTTGAACCCGTAGTGCGCGGACATCGCGGTCACCGGCAGCGGCTCGGAAGCCCGCGCCGGTGTGCCGGGAAGCACGACGAGGAACAGAGCCGCAGCCGGTAAACACGATCGCATGCCCGGATTATCACTTATGCGGTATTCTGTGGGTCATTTCAGGGGCGGAACTCCTCCGGCCGTACCGGCTTGCCGGCGCTCTTCCGCCCGAACAGCCGCCACCCGCGCTTCTTCTTCTCCGGCACCGGGACAGCAGTGCCGTTCAGCACGTCCAGCCGGTGCCGGGCCACCGGATTCTCCGGCTCCAGCCGCAACGACGTCAGCAGCGCCTGCCGGGCCTGATCGACATGCCCCAGCGCGGCCAGCGTCACCCCGTGCGTGAAGTAGAAGTGCGCCTCGTTCGGATCCAGGCTCACCGCGGTCCGGGCCGCCTGCTCGGCGTCACCCAGCTGGCGATCCGCCGCCATCAGCGCCCACGCCACCCGGTCGTGCCACAGCGGGTTCTTCGGCTCCACGATCACCGCCCGGTAGGCCATGCTCATCGCCTCGTCGTGCCTACCGAGCAGCGTCAGCGCCCGGCTGGCGATGGCCGGCGGGCGCGGATCCTCCGGCGCCAGCTCCACCGCACGGGTCGCCGCGTCCAGAGCGGGCTGCACCTGATCCAGCGTGAGCCGGATCCGGGCCATCAGAATCCAGCCGGCCGCCGAATCCGGGCGGCTCGCCAGCACCGGGGCGAGAGCCTCCGCGGCCTGATCCGGTTGCATGTCCTCGAACAGGGCGGCGGCCCGGGCCACGGCGGACTCACTCGGATCCACGAACGAACGCGCCGCGGCGTCCGCCGGCAGGGTGAGGTTGAAGCCCGGGGAGGGGGCTAACTCGGTCATCAGGCGACTCCGGATGAACTGCGGGAAATCACACGATGCAAATCGGCAGGATCAAAACCTTTCTGAGCCTTTTGTACGAGTACCCGAAGCTCTGTGGCCACCCCGCGAGGCCAGCGCGCCCGAGACTCCCGGGCAGACGCACCCACCCACGCCCGGCCTACGGCTAGCCGTACCTCAGAGGTCCCAAAAGCCCCACAACCCACCCTGACTTCCCGGCTAGCCGTACCTCAGGCAGGTATCCCCGCCCCCAATTCCCGGCTAGCCGTACGTCAGGCAGGTAACAGGGGCCTCGTTACATGGCTGACGTACGGCTCGGCCAGCCCAGCCGTACCTCAGGTGTCTTACTGGCACTCCATAACCTGTCTGAGGTACGGCTAGCCGGGAATTGGGGGCGGGAATACCTGTCTGACGTACGGCTAGCCGGGAGTTGGAGGTGGGGATACCTGTCTGACGTACGGCTAGCCGGGAATTGGGGGTGGGGATACCTGCCTGAGGTACGGCTAGCCGACGGGGGTGAGGGGTTTGGGGCGCATTTGCCCGGCGGGCGCCGGGCGGTCTGGTGGGGGGGACTGCGTCGCGGGGACGAGGCGGGACCGTTTGGTGGGGCGTACCGGAAAAGGTTTATGAGAGACGCTGGCGGCGGCGCGCGATCAGGACCAGGACCACCGCGGTGATCGCGAAGGCTGTTCCGGCTACTGGGAGGCGCCACGGGTCGGTCAGGGCGTCGGTGAAGCCGAAACCTATGCCGAGCGCGGCGCCCACCACGGCGATCCGCCACAGTGACGCGGTGCTCAGACCGCGGCCGGAGCCGCCCGGTTCGTCGACCGGGGCGGTCAGCAGGCGGACCGCGAAACCGGCGAACGTGGCGGTGCCCAGCAGGACCGGCAGCCACGGTTCCGGTGCCACCAGGGCCAGGAGCAGCGGGATCACCGCCACCGCCGCGGCGGCCAGCGCCACTCGCTGCCGGCCTTCGGTGAGCAGGTCGCGCAGGTAGCGGCGCAGGCCGGGATCCAGTCGGCGCAGGAAGTAGCCGGCGTAGGTGGCCGGGGCCAGCACCGCGACGGCGGCGAAGATCCGGGCGGTGCCGGTGGAGGTTTCGGTGAAACGCCAGCCCAGATAGGCCAGGAAGGCCAGGATGATCGCGGTCCAGACCAGGAACTGCCGCAGTGCCAGGTCCAGCAGGAACCGGCTGGCCTCCTGTTTCGGGTCCGAGCGCAGCGCGCCGACCAGGCCGGAGGCGCCGCGGGCCAGCCGGGTCAGGGCGAACGGGTTGTGGTGCACCACGTCGAGCGCGGCCAGTTCGTGTCGTGCGATCGGGTTGTCGGGTTCCAGGGCGAGGGCGTCGCGGAGTGCCTGCCGGGCCCGGTCGTTCAGGTTGAGCTGCTTCATCACCATCGCGTAGGTGATCCGGAAGTCGGCCTCCTGCGGGTCCAGCCGGATCGCCTCCCGGGCGGCGTGCTCGGCCTCGACCGCGAACCGGCCGTCCTCCAGCAGGGCCCAGGCCAGGCGGTGGTGGCGGAACGGGTTCAGTGGCTGCCGGTCGGCGGCGGCCCGCGCGGTGGCGATCGCCTCGTCGTGCCGGCCCATCTCGGTGTGTACCCGGCTCAGCGCGGACAGGGCGTCCGGCCATTCCGGGGCGTGTTCGACGGCGCGCCGGGCCAGTTCGTCGGCGAGTTCCGGTTTCTTCAGCGCGAGCTGGGCGTGGGTCATCAGGACCAGGGCGGGCACGTGGTCGGGTTCGGCGGCCAGGATCGGGCCGAGAAGTTCGGCGGCGGCGGCCGGCTCGCCCCGGCCGAGTTGGAGTCTCGCCAGGTCCAGGTTCTGCGTCATGCTCCGGTTCCTCGACGGGCGGTCTCAGGCGTCTTCTTCGTCCGGCACTGTTGCGTAGGCGCGGACCGGGAACGTGCCGAATCCGGAGATCCGGGGTGGGACGGCGGTGAACCGGGCTCCGAGCGGGGGCAGTTCGCGCAGGTTGGTGAGGTGTTCGACGACTGGGATTCCGGCCGCCAGCAGGAGCGTATGCGCCGGCCGTTCGCCGCCGGCCGCCGGGGAGATGTCGTCGATGTTGACCGCGTCGATGCCGACCAGGGCGGCGCCCCGGTCGGCGAGCAGTTCGGCGCCTTCCCTGGTCAGGTAGGGCGCGTCGGTGGTGTAGCCGGGGGTGGCCCAGTGCCGGTCGCCGCCGGTGTGCAGCAGTACGGCGTGGCCGGCGACGGTGACGTGGGCCAGGGTTTCGGCGGTGACGCCCCGCTCCGGGCCGACCGCGCGGACCACCACGGCCGGTAGTCCGGCCAGCCGTTCCAGGGGTAGCCCGGCCAGGTCGGTGCCGTCCGGGTAGCGGTGGTACGGGCTGTCCAGGTAGGTGCCGGTGTTGCCGATCATGCTGATCCGGTCGATCGCGAACTCGGTGCCGGGCGCGTAGACGGCCCGGGAGGCGTCCCGGGTCAGGTGTGCGGTGATCTCTGGGGCGGGCAGTCCGGGAATGGTCACCAGGCCGTCGGATATGACGTGGCTGAGTTCGATGTACCGGACCCGCTCGACCGGGGAGTCCCCGGCCGGCGGGTGCGGTTCGGCGAAGATTCGGACGCCGCTGACCTCGGCCCGTTCCACCCGCTGTGGGGCGAGTGAGGCGATCAGCATGCCGGCGATCTCGGCGTCGGTGACGTCGGCGTGCGGGATGACGAGCCGGAAGCCCCGCGCCCTCAGCTCGCCCCCACCGTCGAGGGCTACTTCGGCGTCGAACTCGGCCCGGTATTCCAGCACGGTTGGCTCCCTTTTATCGCACTTCGATCACACCTTCGGTGATCAACCAGATGCCGAAGATAGCGAAGAGTGCGGCGGCTCCGTACTTGATGACCTTTTCGGGTAGATGACGCCCGAGATAGCGGCCGACCAGAATGGCGAGCGCGTCGGCCGCCACCATGCCGACCGTGGAGCCGATCCAGACCCCGAACCAGCCGTGCTGGGTGGCCAGTGTGATGGTCGCCAGCATGGTCTTGTCACCCAGCTCGGCCAGGAAGAACGCGCCGGCGACGAACCAGAAGGCGGACTTGCCGCCGGCCCGCTCGGCTTTGGTCTTCTCGTCGTCGGTGAGTTTGTCGCCGCGCAGTGTCCAGGCGCCGAATCCGAGGAAGGCGACACCGGCGATCAGTGAGATCCAGCCGGTCGGGATGGTGGCGCCGAGCCCGTAGCCGATGGCCACTGACACCAGGTGGACCACGGCGGTGGCCACGGTGATGCCGAGCAGCACCGGGATGGTCTTGAAGCGGGTGGCGAACGTCATCGCCATCAGCTGGGATTTGTCGCCCAGTTCGGCGACGAAGATGACCGCGAAGCTGATGCCCAGCGCGGCGAGGAATGCTTCCACAAACAACTCCCGGTGAAACACGACCGGGCTGAAGGGCACAGGGCGACCTCGACCCGGCCGTAACGAATACAGCCTGGTCGAAGGTCTCGCTCGCCCCGGGGACCGAGGCCGCGCGGCCGGAGCCCGGAGAACCGGGATCAGTATGTCGACCGCGACATTGGGAGCTACTCCCCTTCGCGGGACCGAGCATAACCCACGTGCTGGTCAACGGCCCGGTGACGGATGCCACCGGGCCGTCTCCTCATCGGTTCAGGATGTTCTCCTGCAGCCGCAGGCGTTCACTGACCGCGTTCTTGGCGGCCGCCTTGAGCGGGGTCGGCTGGGCGGTCGGCTCGCACTGCTTGTCCGAGCGTTTCCCCTTGACCCGCTCCGGCAGGGCGCCGGTGGCCAGGTAGTCGGCGATGGTGTTGTCGACGCAGGCGTTGCCGAACAGCGAGCCCGCGTGGGTGGTGCCGCCGACCCCTTCCAGCAGGGCCGCCTTCGGGAAGCGGCGGCGGGCCTCCAGCGCGCCGGAGTACGGGGTGGCCGCGTCCAGGGTCTCGCTGATCAGCAGAATCGGCGGGGCTTTGGCGCCGTCCACGTCGACCGGGCGGCCGGCGTCCGCGGCCCAGTGCCGGCAGGGCGCGTTGTACCAGGCGTTGCCCCAGGTCTCGAAGGGCGCCTTGCGGTGCACCCGCCAGTTGTCCCGGGACCATTTCTTCCAGCTCGCCGGCCAGGGGGCGTCGGTGCATTGGACGGCCAGGTAGACGGCGTACCCGTTGTCGGAGCCCTCCTCCTTCGGGTGGTTCTCGTCGTAGATCCGCTTGAGCGGCGCCACGTCCTTCTGGTGGACCAGCGCGGCGAACGCCCGGGCGGTCTCCTCCCAGCCGAAGATGTAGTAGCCGGACTGCAGGAAGACGTCGGTCAGCTCGGCCGGCCCGATCTGCCCGGCCGACTTCTCGGTCAGCGCCTTGAGCTGCTGGTAGTAGGTCTTCTCCACGGCGGCGGCGGTCTTGCCGAGGTGGTAGACCGCGTCGTACTTGGCGATCCACCCGAAGTAGACCTTGATCGCCTTGTCGAAGGCGACGTCCTGGTCGAGGTTCGAGCGGTACCAGACCCGGCCGGCGTCGACCACACCGTCCAGGACCATCCGGTGCACCCGCTCCGGGTTGCGGGTGGCGTAGACCTGGCCGAGGTAGGAGCCGTACGAGAAGCCGTAGAAGCTGATCTTCTCCTCGCCCAGCGCCGCCCGGATCCGGTCGATGTCGCGGACGGTGTCCTCGCTGCTCATGTGGTCCAGCAGCGGGCCGCCGGCCTCGGCGCACGCGGCCGCGTACTTCGTGGTGCGCGCGTGCCACGCCTTCTCGATGGTCGGGCTGGCCGGCACGTACGGCGGACGGTTGTAGCCGGCGTAGCCGCTGTCACAGGTCAGCTTGGGTTTGCTCGCGCCCACCCCGCGCGGGTCGAAGCCGATCCAGTCGTACGCCGCGCCGGCCTGCTTCGGCACGTGCTGCCCGAGGGTGGCCATGCCCCGGCCGGATCCGCCGGGTCCGCCCGGGTTGACCAGCAGGACGCCCTGGCGTTTGGCGGCCGGTACCTTGGCCTTGATCCGGGACATGGCGAGCTGGATCTTCGTCCCGTCGGGTTTCGCGTAGTCCATCGGCACGGAGAGAAATCCGCACTCGGCGCCGTGCGACTTCAAGGTGCTGTCGGTGCAGGCGCTCCATGCGATCGGTGCCGGCCCTCCGCGCGCCGTCCCGGCCTGAGCGCGGGTGGTCACACCGGCGCCGGCCGTGCAGAGCGCGACCGCCGCGGCGGCCGCCCAGAATCTTCTCATTCCCTCATGCTGTGGGGCTCGCCGTCGCCTATCACCCGTACACGCCGAGTTACCCCCACAAAAGGTGGTTTTTCGGTAAATAAATGGTGGTCACTATGTAATCAACTCGGACGCGCCACCCCGGAATCCGCACCGGGAGCCGCCTGATTTGCGACCATTGCGAACCATGGACGAGTTCTGGCTCCGCCCGCGGCTGGGGACGGCAACTCGGGACGGCCGGGCTCCCCGGTACTACCTGGTGGCGTTGCAGCACGCCGTTCAGACCCTGGACGCCGACCCGCGCTGGCAGCAGTGGTGGCACGCGTCCGGATTCCGCGGCTGTGAACTCGGCATCGTCACCGAGGGACGGCTCGACCACCTGCGCCCCAGCGCCGACCTGCACCGGGTCGGCGACCAGTTGCGGGCCAACTTCACCTGCGCGCTGCCGCCCTCCGGCACCGGGCCGGACGAGCTCGCGCTGCGGGCCGCCCTCGAAGTGCGCACCATGTTCGAGGTGATCCGGGAGGCGATGGCGCTGGCCGACCTGCCGCCCACCCCCGCGCCGTCGCCCCTGCCGGAGAACGCCGACGACGTGCCGGTCACCGCCAAGGCGCTGCCGTCGATCCCGCGCGAGCTGGAACCGCAGGGGTATCTGACGCTCACCCAGGTCCGGGACTTCTTTGGCTGACCCGCTCGGGGCGGTGGGCGCCGGGATCACGTTGCCGGGGAATGGCCGGCGGCGCCTCCGGCTCGGCGTGCGGGGTGAACGGCGGCGGTTTGACCACCACCACGAAACCGGCCAGGCCGATCCCGGCATAGCGGACCGGGGCGAACCGCCGCAACAGCAGCGCGTGCGCCACCGCCAGCAGCACACACCCGGCCAGAGCTGCCGGAACGGCTCGGACCAGCGGATATCCGGCCGGCATGGCGAGCAGTGCGGGCAGGTCGCCGAAGGCCGGCACGGCCAGACTCCCCAGCGCCACGGTGGACAGCACCGGCGCGACGAAGCGACCCCAGGCGCCCTCCCGCCCGGGCACCCGGTTCAGATGCAGCAGCGCCGCCACCGAGACCAGCAGCAGGAGTACCAGAATGCTCAGGGCGCCGCCGACGATCAGCCAGCGGGCGGTACCCGGGCCGGGGTCGGCACCGGCGAGATAGGCGCCGGTCAGGGTGGCCCCGGCGATCAGCGACTGGGCGATCGAAGCGGACCGGGGCGCCGCGGTCCGGCCCCGGGCCAGCCCGAGGACACCCGGCAGCACCCGCTCCCGGCCCAGCGCGAACAGTTGACGGGCGATCACCTGATGCAGCGCCAGGATCGCCGCCACCACCCCGGCGAGCAGCATGAACCGGCCGAGGGTGACGGCCCAGGGGGCGAGCCGCTCGGCGGCCAGGGCGAAGAGCATCTCGGGACCGCTGGCACCGGCGACGGCGGCGGCCCGCTCCGGCCCGGCGGCGACCAGCATGCTCCAGGTCAGGCCGGCCAGCAGCAGGGTGAGCAGCAGCACCGCCCCGTGCGCGCCGAACCCGGCACTGCGGCGGGGCTGGAAACCCTCCTCGGCGTAGGCGGCGGTGGACTCGAACCCGGCGAAGGCGAGCACCGCCACCGCCAGCAGCAGCCCGAGGGCGGGCCGGTCCAGAACGGCCGGATCGGCGACCGTCATCGATGCGGCGGTGACCCGGCCGCCGTACGGCTGGAGCACGTTGGCGGCGGCGAGCCCGGTCAGCACCGCGGCCTGCGCGACGGCGAACAGGCCGATCAGCCCGGCGGCCACCTCGATCCGCATGGTGCCGCAGATCGCGACGATCGCCCAGCACGCCGCGGCCACCACCCACCAGGGCAGGGTCAGCCCGAGGAAGCTGCTCAGCAGCGGTGCGGCGGCCACCCCGGCGAGCGCGTAGAGACCGAACTGGATCGCGTGGTAGCCGGCCACCGCGAGCCAGGCGACGGCCAGCCCGGCGGGACGGCCGAGACCACGCGCCACCAGTGAGTAGGCCGCGCCGGTGCTGGGGAACCGGCGGGACATCGAGGCCAGCCCGGAGCAGAGCAGCAGCAGCGCCGGCCCGGCCCCGGCGAACACCCAGGGCACCAGCGGGCCGGCGCCCGAGGCGAACATCGCCGGAACCACGGTGACCAGGGTGACGATCGGGGCGGCCGCGGCCACGCCGAGGAAGGCGATCGATGCGGCACCGACCCGGCCGGCCGCCAGCCCATGCGTCTCCACGGATCCATTCAGTCGGAACCGACCCTCTTTGACAACCGTCCGTATCGATCCACTGACCGTTCGTGACCAGATTGGCACGAACCCCGTCCGGCTTGCGGGTTTCCCTCATGTCCGGCCGCACCCGGCCGACAGCAACCTCGTGCTCGCCACTCAGCAACTGACGGAGTTCCTCACCGTCGTGGCCGATCGGCCCGACGAGGCAGCCGCCCAGCACGCCGCGGTGGAGTGCGCTCTCCGCGCGCTCGACGCCGACCTGGCCGTCCTGACGGTCGACGGTGGCGTGGCGGCGGCCGTCGGGCTGCCCGCCGATCAGCTGCCCGCCTACGCCCTGACCGCCGGTTATCTGGTCGGCCGCCCGGCGACGCTGCGGGTGGGTGACGCCACCTACACGCTCGCTGTCGCGCCGCTCGGTGGCACGTCCTCCGGCATGCTGGTGCTGGGCCGCGAGACCGGCGACTTCACCGACGAGGAGGTCTGCCTGCTCCGGGGCATGGCCCGGGTCCTGGAGCTGAGCCTGCAGGCCCTGCACCTGGTCGAGGCGGAACGGCGGCAGGCGGAGGAGAACAACCGCCTGATCGACTCGCTGCAGCGCCGGCAGCGGCTGTTCGACGAGCTGAGCCGGATCCAGCGGGCGATCGCCCGGCGCGAGCCGCTGGCGGACATCCTGAACCGGGTCTCCACCGGAGTGGCCGAGCTGCTCGGCGTCGACCTGGCCGGGCTGACCGTGCTGGACAACGACGACCCGGGCCGGATGAGCCTGGTCGCCTCGTCGGGCATCCCGGACGACGTGCCGCCCCGGATGCAGCGGATGCCGATCGCCACCCTCGGCGTGGTCGGGCTGTCGATCATGGGCGATGAGCTGGTCGCGGTGGACGACTACGCCAGCTCGCCGATCGCGGTGCCGGAGCTGGTGCGGCACCGGATCAAGAGTGTGATGGCGGTGCCGGTGCACGAGAACGGGGTGGTCGTCGGCGCGATGTTCGCCGGCACCCACCGGGCCCGGCGTGACTGGGACAAGGCGTCGCGGGAGATGCTGCTGGCCTTCGCCGAGCACGCCAGCCTGGCGGTCACCGACGCGCGGACGCTGACCGAGATGAACTCCTCGTTCCATGACTCGCTGACCGGGCTGGCCAGTCGATCGCTGTTCGTCACCCGTACCGAGAACGCTCTGGGTGGTCTGCGCACCGGCGGTGTGGTGGCCCTGCTGGTCGGCCTGGACCGGTTCAAGATGATCAACGACGCGCTCGGGCACGGCACCGGGGACCGGCTGCTGGCCGCGGTCGCCGACCGGCTGCGCGAGTGCCTGCGGACCGACGACACCGCGGCCCGGCTGGGCGGGGACGAGTTCGCCGTGCTGCTGCCGGAGGCGGGCAGTGTGGAGGCGGCGATCCCGGTGGCCCGGCGGATCGTCACCGCGATGCGCGAGCCGTTCGACCTGGACGGCCGGGAGACGTTCGTGACCTGCAGCATCGGCGTGGCCTTCGCCGAGGCCGGTCAGCACGACGCGCAGGAGCTGCTGGTCCGGGCCGACCTGGCGCTGTTCGAGGCGAAGAAGGGCAAGGACCAGTACGCGGTCTTCGAGCCGGCGATGCGCGAGTCCTTCCAGCGGCACCTGGAGATGGAGGCCGACCTGCGGCGGGCGGTGCTGCGGCACGAGTTCCAGCTGCGGTTCCAGCCGATCGTCCGGCTGGCCACCCACGAGATCTCCGGACTGGAGGCGCTGGTCCGCTGGCAGCACCCGGAGCGCGGGATGATCCCGCCGCTGGACTTCATCCCGCTGGCCGAGGAGACCGGGATGATCGTCCCGATCGGCGAGTGGGTGCTGCGCGAGTCCTGCCACCAGGCGGCCCGCTGGAACGCGCGGCGGGAAGCGGGCAAGCCGCTGTCGGTGAGTGTCAACCTGTCCGCGGTCCAGCTGGAGCGGGCCGACCTGCCGCAGGTGGTCGGCTCGGTGCTGGCGGAGAGCGGGCTGCCGCCGGAGTGCCTGGTCATCGAGTTGACCGAGTCGCTGCTGGTGGATCACCGCCAGGAGACGCTGGACCGGCTGGAGGCGATCAAGGCGCTGGGCGTACGCCTGGCCATCGACGACTTCGGCACCGGCTATTCGTCGCTGGCGTACCTGCGGCGGTTCCCGGTCGACATCATCAAGATCGACAAATCGTTCGTGGACGACGTCGGTGACGTGCCGGCCGCCGCCGCGCTGACTCTCGGCATCATCCAGCTCGGCCAGGCCCTGCAACTGTCCACAGTCGCCGAGGGCATCGAGGACGCCGGGCAGCTCAGCGAACTCGCCGACGGCAACTGCGAGCTGGGGCAGGGCTACTACTTCGCCGAGCCGCTCACCTCCGCGGCGATGAGCGACCTGCTCTTCCCGCCCGACCCCGAATAGACCGGTGAAATTGCCTGTGATGTAGATCCCCGACAACCGTCGTTCCCCTCGACTTCACCGACGGGAACGACGGTTGATCGCATGGATGTTCTGCTGACCGTCGTAGTGCCGGTCTACGCGGTCGAGGGCTACCTCTACCAGTGCCTCGAATCGATCCGCGCCGGGCTGACCGCCGCGGAGAACGCCCAGGTCGAGGTGATCGCCGTCGACGACGCCTCACCGGACACCTGCGGCCTGATGCTGGACGGGTACGCCGACCGCCACGGTGACCTGCGGGTGCTGCACCTGGAGGACAACGTCGGGCTGGGCCTGGCCCGCAACGCCGGCCTGGCCGAGGCCCGGGGCCGCTACGTCTGGTTCGTCGACAGCGACGACTGGCTGCCGGCCGGCTCGGTCCGGGCCGTGCTGGAGCGCCTCCGGGAGACCGAACCGGACGTGCTGCTCATCGACCACCTGCGGGTGCACGAGAGCGGCCGGCTGCAGAGCGACCCGAGTTCGCCGCTGCTGGCCGGGCCGCCCGAGCTGCGCCGCCTGATCGGTGTCCAGCACACCGCCTGGAACCGGGTGCTGCGCCGGGACTTCCTGGCCAAGCACGATCTGAAGTTCCCGGCCGGCTGGTACGAGGACGTCCCGTTCAGCAATCCGGTCCTGATCGCGGCCGACCGGGTCGACGTGCTGAACCGGGTCTGCTACCACTACCGCGTCGGCCGGTTCGGGGCGATCACCGCGACCCGCAGCGACCGGCACTTCGAGGCGTTCGAGCAGTGGGACCGGTTCTACGCCTGGCTGGACGGCACGGACGCCGACCCGGCACTGCGGGTGCGGGTCTTCACCCTGATGATCAGCCACCTGCTGGTGGTGGCCGGCAACGAGAGCCGGGTGCACCCGAGCCGCCGCCGCGCGTTCTTCCGGGAGATCGCCGCCCTCTACCGCCGGCACCGCCCGGCCGGATACCTCCCTCCCGCCGGTACGCCCGGTCTCAAGCACCGTCTGGTCGCCGCGAACAGCTACGCGATGTACGCCGCCCTGCGCACCGGATACCGGGTCGCGGGCATCCGGCGCCGGTCCACCCAACGGACACCTGTGGTTTCCCCGGACCTCCCGTCACCGCCACAGCGGGTCAAGACCGGCTCCCTACGTTGACGGCGTGCTTCGACCCGCCCGAGATTCCGACCGTGACCTGGTCCTGCCCTGGCGCAACCATCCGGACGTCCGCGCCGTCAGCCTGACCACGCACGAGATCCAGCCCACCGAGCACGCCGCCTGGTGGGCGAAGCGCAGTGGGAACGTCCTCATCTACGAGGAGGACGAGGAGGGCGGCCGCCCGGCCGGGGTGGTGATCTTCGACGGCACCACCTGGTCGTTCTACCTCGACGTCGAGGGGCTCGGACCGCGCCTCCTGCCCGCATGGATGCGGCTGGAGAAGGAGGCCGTCGAGTACGCCTTCGGCACCCTCGGCCTGGACACCCTCGGCGGCGAGACGCTCGCCGACAACACGCAGGTCCTCGCGCTGCACCGGCGATTCGGGTTCCGCGAGACACGCAGATACGAACGACTCGTCGACGGCGTGCCGAAGACGGTCGTCTGGACGGAGAGAAACAGATGAGCAGCAGGAAGCCGTACATCGTCGCGGAGATGTCGGGCAACCACAACGGTTCGCTCGACCGGGCGCTGGCCCTGGTGGATGCCGCGGCCGACGCCGGCGCCGACGCCATCAAGATCCAGACGTACACCGCGGACACCATGACGGTGGACGTGAAGCACCCGCGCTTCCAGATCTCGTCCGGCCACGACCTGTGGGGCGGCGACTACCTCTACCAGCTGTTCGAGCGGGCGCACACGCCGTGGGACTGGCACGCGCCGATCTTCGACCGGGCCCGGGAGCGGGGCATCACGCCGTTCTCCAGCCCGTTCGACCGGACCGCCGTCGAGCTGCTGGAGAAGCTGGACGCGCCGAAGTACAAGATCGCTTCCTCGGAGATCACCGACCTGCCGCTGATCCGGCTGGCCGCCGGCACCGGCAAGCCGATCATCATCTCCACCGGCATGGCCACGCTGCACGAGATCACCGCCGCGGTGGAGGCCGCCCGCGGCGCCGGTGCCACCGACATCACCGTGCTCAGCTGCACCGCGTCGTACCCGGCGCCGCCCGAGGAGACCAACCTGCGGCGCATCCCGGTGCTCGCCGAGGCGCTGCGGCTGCCGATCGGGCTGAGCGACCACACGATGGGGATCGGGGTGCCGATCGCGGCGGTGGCGTACGGCGCGGTCCTGATCGAGAAGCACTTCACCCTGGACCGTACCGACGGTGGGGTGGACTCGGCCTTCTCGCTCGACCGGGCCGAGCTGAAGCTGCTGGTCACCGAGTCGGAGCGGGCCTGGCAGGCGCTCGGCACCACGTCGATCGGCCCGACCGAGGCGGAGCGGGAGAGCCTGCGGTTCCGGCGGTCGCTGTACGTGGTGGCCGACGTGCGGGCGGGGGAACCGGTAACTGAACAGAACGTTCGTTCCATCAGACCCACCGGCGGGCTGGAACCGAACCTGATCGGCACCGTCCTGGGCCGCACCTTCACCACCGACGCCACCAAGGGCACCCCACTGACCTGGGACTTGATCTAACTCGTCATTCGTGTGCCGATTGGTGGCTCGATTCGAGCCATCAATCGGCACACGGTCTGGCCTCGACCACGGAGGGCAGAAAACCGGAAGGGCGGCTCACGCCGCCCTTCCGTTATTTCTTGACCTTCTTGTACGCCCGTTTCGCCAGCATCAACGACCGGCCGCCCCAGGTCCGCCGCAGCAGTGACAACTCCCAGTCCATCTTGCTCAGCGCGTTGTCCCGCGAGCGGATGATCTGCTCGTTCCACTCCATCATCGCCAGCAGGTGGCTCGCCTGGTACCGCTGACGCCACAGCGCCTCGGTCAGATCCCGGTACCCGGCCACGTCCAGCGGAGCGGTGCCCGGCTGTACGGCCCGCAGCGCCAGCCGGTGGGCGCGCTGTTCGGCCGGCCCGAGACCGTACTCGGCGCTGTCGATCGTCATCTGCAGGTCGATCGCGGCCCGCAGTTCCTCGTCGGCCAGGCTGCGGCCGGACATCCCGACCAGGATCGCGGCCAGGTCGGCGGCGCTCGCCGTGATCGGCCACGGGTGCGACCGGGACCAGGTGATCAGCCGGACCGCGAACTGCCACAGCGCCCGCACCAGCGCGACCTGCACCGGCACCGGCTCGGTGGGCGTCCAGCGGGCGTACCGCACCGTCAGGTCGTCGCCGGTGACCGCGATCGAGGACAGGTCGGCCAGCACCGCCGGGCCGTCCTCGGGCTGGCCGGAGAGCCACACCTCGTAGCGGGCGATCTCCCGGCGCAGGCCGCGCACGTCGGCGGCCGCGCACAGGTCGAGCAGCCGTTCCTCCAGCCCGGGGCCGCCGGCCGGCCGGATCAGCTCGGCCCGGCGCAGGCCGGCCACCTCGACGAGCCGGGGCGGCACCAGCGTCCGCGGGCCGTCCGGGCCGAGGGCGTACACCCCGCCGCCGTCCTCGATCAGCACGTCGTCCCAGGCCCGGCTCCGCTGGTCGCCGCCGGGTGCGTGCGCGATGACCAGCCAGCCACCGGCCACGGTGTCCTCGGCGCCGGCCCGCAGGGCCCGGTCGACCAGCCGGCGCGGGTCGCTGAGCACCGGACGGCCACGGAAGGCGCTGGTGTAGGCCTGCGCGAGGACGGTCCGCAGCCAGGGCCGCAGCGGCGACGCCACGTCGCCGAGGGTGGCACCCCCGACGAGTACGCCCGGACCGCCCGGCTCCGGGAACGCGGCGTACGCGGCGTCCACCACCAGTCCCGCCCCGGCCAGGCGCGCGGTCAGCTGGCCACGCGCGGCCGGGCCGTCGACGGCCTCGGCCGGGTACCAGGCGGAGTCGTCGCGGTGGCGGGCGCCCGGGTCGAGCCGGACCGTGTGGTGGGCGCCGAGCTGGTTGTCGTGCATCAGGATCAGCGCGCCGTCCGGGCGGACCGCACCGGCCAGCCGGTCCAGCAACTCCCCGGCCGGGAGCTGGTCACCCTCGGCCGAGTTGAGCCGCTGGATGCCGTCGGTGGCGACCACCACGTCGTACCCGGCGGTCAGGTCGGCCTTGCCGAAGGCACCGGACAGCACCGTGACTCCGGGGTGGGCGCGGGCGGCCGTCTCGGCGTCGACGAGTGACCGCAGCAGCCAGGTCACCTCGGCGCCGCCGGCGGTGAGCGCGGCGACCAGGGTGCCCGGGTGCGGCCCGGCGACCAGGACGGTCCGGCCCGGCCCGGCCAGCTCCACGACGAGGTGGGTCAGCAGCGGGTTGTCCCGGTCGGCCGGGTCGGTCCAGTTGAACATCTCGCCGCCGGCCCGGATCAGGTTGGTCAGCGGTGGCGCGGCGACAGCCGCGGCCATGTCCGGGCGCTCCGGCATCACACGTACCCCTCTTTCGGCCAGCCCAGGAGCTTGCGCAGCTCGGCGGGACCGGCCAGTTCATCGGCACCCAGTTGTTCCCGGGCGAGTTGGTGACAGGTGGCGTAGTCGGTCTGGGCGCCGTAGACGTCCGGCCACTGCCGGTGCAGGCGGGGCTCGCCACCGAAGGTCATGTCGGCGTTGTCGAGCACCATCGGGTCGCCGTAGACGGCGGCCTCCCGCCCGGCCAGCAGGCCGTACCAGATGGCGCTGCACAGCCGGTTGGAGACGACCCGCCGGTGCCGCCGCAGTTCGGCGAGCTGACCGACCAGGAAGTCCGGGTTGTTGTCGCGCCACCAGAAGCCGCGGTAGCCGTGGCAGATGACCCGGAACCCGGCCTTCTCGTAGAGGGCGCGGACCGGCTGCATCCGGTACTCGTTCCAGTACAGGCAGGCGGTGACCGGGCCGGTCTCGGTGGCCCGGACCTCGTCGATGAGCCGCTGGTGGTCGCCGTGGACCTGCTGGCCCTCCCAGCCGTGGAACGGGTAGAAGATGGTGCCCTCGCCGGGTTCCTCGGCGGGTGGCGTCATCGCCACCAGGTAGGCGAACGGCGCGCCGACCACCGTGACGTTGCGCCGGCCCTGTGACCAGGAGCGGCGCCGGGTCTCCTCGGACCACACGAGTAGCGGGGCGCCGGACACGTACGGCGTCCCGGGTGCCAGCCCGTCCCCGATGTTCCAGCCGTGTTGCAGGTACCCCCGGATCCGTGGTGGGTGCAGGGGCTCCGGGATCCCGCAGTACCGGGCCAGAATGTGCGCATGCCCGTAGTGATGATTCGCGTGGTGCATTCTTCGTTCCGCTCCGTCCGCGTGCGGAGCCGCACGTTATCAGCAGTTCCTGCGCGCATCGTGACCGTTTTATAGAGCCTATGACGCTTTTGTACGCCCAAATCGCCGTCTCACCACCACGACGTCACCACCTCGACAGCCAGAATTAAGGTCGAGGTCCCGGACGGGGCCGCCCAAGCCCCGATCAAGATCCTGATCTACAGTGGACGCAGGACCGCTCCCCAGCAGTAGGAGCACCCGGAACCGGCCGGGGTGGACGCCGCCACGTCCCCCCGGCCGCCGGGGACTAGCCTGCGAGAAGTGGATCGCACCGCACTCGCCGTCGTCTCCGCCGGTGGCGTCCTCGGCGCCCTGGCCCGGTGGGGCATCTCCACCGCGTGGCCGCACTCCCCCACCGGTTTCCCCTGGTCCACCTGGGCGATCAACGTGTCCGGCTGTTTCCTGATCGGGGTGCTCCACACCCGGATCGAGCGCCGCCTGCCCCGGTTACTGCTCGGCACCGGCTTCCTCGGCGGCTACACCACCTTCTCCACCGCGATCGTCGAGGTGTCCGCCGCCGGGTTGGCCTATCTGGCCGCCACCCTGATCGGATGCCTGCTCGCGGTGCTGGCCGGCAGCCTGGCGGCCCGGCGATGACCGCCCTGCTGGTGGCCCTGGGCGCGGCGATCGGGGCGCCGCTGCGCTATCTGGTGAGCCAGGTGGTGCGGGACCACCGGGGCACCCTGGTGGTCAACGTGGCCGGGTCGTTCGTCCTCGGGCTGGTGCTCGGGCTGCCGCTCTCCCCCGGCCTGGTCGCGATGCTGGGCACCGGGTTCTGCGGTGCGCTCACCACGTACTCCACGTTCAGCTGGGAGATCCTCACCCTGACCCGGCGCCGGGAGATCGCCGCCGCAACCGGGTACGCCCTGCTCAGCATCACCGCCGGAGTGGGCGCCGCCGTGCTCGGCGGCACCCTCGCCCACACGGTGGCCGGCTGATGAGGACGTCCTACGTCTGGAGGTAGGCCAGCACTGCCAGCACCCGCCGGTGCTGCTCCTCGTCCTGGTGCAGGCCGAGTTTGGTGAAGATGTTGCGGACGTGCTTCTCCACCGCGCCGTCGGTCACCACTATCGACCGGGCGATCGCGGTGTTCGTCATGCCCTCCGCCATCAGGGCGAGAACCTGCCGCTCCCGTGGGGTGAGGCCGCGCATCGGGTCGTCGCGGTGCCGGCGCACCAGCAGCTGGCCCACCACCTCGGGGTCCAGCACGGTGCCGCCCTCGGCCACCCGCTTCAGCCCGTCCAGGAACTCGGCGACCAGCGACACCCGGTCCTTGAGCAGATAGCCGACCGCCCCACGGCGATCGGCCAGCAGATCATCGGCGTACGACACCTCGACGTACTGCGAGAGCACCAGGATCGGGCTGCCCGGCACCGCCGCACGGGCCTCGACCGCGGCCCGCAGACCCTCGTCGGTGTGTGACGGCGGCATCCGGACGTCCACGATCGAGACGTCCGGACGGTGTTCCTTGATCGCGGCGACGAGTGCGGGCCCGTCCCCGACGGCCGAGACGACGGTGTGACCGTTCTCCTCGACGAGCCGGATCAGGCCCTCCCGCAACAGCACCGCATCGTCGGCTATGACCACCCGCATGCCGTCATGCTGTCAGATCACCCCGCACTCAGAGGGGCAGCGGTAGTGCCGCCGTGAGCCGCGTCCCTCCGTCGGCGGGGCTGTCCACCGCCAGCACCCCGCCGGCCGCGCGCACCCGGTCGTCCAGCCCGGCCAGCCCGTGCCCCTTGGCCAGGCTCGCCCCGCCCACCCCGTCGTCGGACACCGTCACGATCAGGCCGGTGGCGATCCGCTGCACGCTGACCTGCACCTCGTTGGCGTGGCTGTGCTTGGCGACGTTGGTCAGCGCCTCGGCCACCACGAAGTAGGCGGTCGACTCGACGGCCGGGTCCAGCCGCTCCAGCGGTGGGGTGTCCAGGTCGACCGGGACGGTGCACCGGCCGGCCAGCGCGGTCAGCGCCGCCTGCAGCCCGCGGTCCACCAGGATCGGCGGGGCGATGCCACGGGACAGGGCCCGCAGCTCGTCCAGGGTCTCCCGGGTCTGCGACAGCGCCTCGGCCACGATCGCGCGGGCCCGCTCCGGGTCGTCGGCGAACTGCTGCTCGGCCCGGCCCAGATCCATCGCCAGCCGGACCAGCCGCTGCTGCGGGCCGTCGTGGATGTCGCGCTCCAGCTTGCGCAGCGCCACCGCCTCGGCCGAGACGGCCGCCGCCTTCTGCTGCTGGGCCAGGTCGCGGGCCTGCTCTGCGGCGGCCACCTGCATCCGCAGGTCGTACGCCCCGTTCAGCAGAGCCTTCGCGAAGTAGGCCTCCATCAGGGCGGCACCGCGGGCCACCCAGTAGAGCGTGCCGGCGAAGAAGATGCCGAAGCTGAGGTTGAAGAGGATCCGGACGCCCATGGTGTCCTGGAAGCCGAGCAGCTCGTGCAACCCGTAGTTGTCCGGCGGGTGCGGCAGCGCCCAGTCGTAGAGCGGGTAGAACAACCCGGCCAGGGCGCCGGCCCACCAGACCAGCACGAAGCAGAATCCGAGCACGCTCGGCACCAGCCGGAGGATGCCGTGCAGCAGGTCGAGCCAGGACTGGGTGTCGGTGAGCGGGGCCAGGGTGCGGCGGAACGCACCCTGGCCGCGCACCTTCTTGTACGGCGGATGGGGCACCCGCTGCCCCAGCACCGGGCCGATCCGGGCCCGCTCGGTGACCGCGAACCCGCGGGCGAACATCAGGGTGCCGACCAGCAGCGGCAGGCCGACCCAGAGGACCGCCAGGCCGACACCGAGGGAGAACCCGGTCAGGCCGACGACCAGGGTGATCAGGGCGAGCGGGAAGCCGAGCAGCACATACTGCGTGTCGATGCCCAGCTGGCGCAGCCGTCCGCCCCGGTGGGTGGGCGCCGCGCCGGCGTATGTGGTGGTCATGCCACAAACGCTAGGCACCGGCGCCCACCGGCGCGATCCGGTGGACCGCCCGTTGTGTGGTGGGGTTATCCCTACCACCTACGGCTGCAGCGTGGTCAGCCTGGTGAATTCGGACGGCAGGTCGTACCCGTCCCAGATGGCACCGAAGGTCAGCGCCGACCCGAACGGCACGATCCGGTCCACGCCGCGGCCGCCCAGCTCGGTGGCGAAGGCCCGCAACTCGGCCTCGGCGAACGCGAAGTGGCTGACCGTCTGGTCCTGCCGGTTCATCGCCGGCACCAGGTCGAGCAGCGAGCCCGCCTCAGCGAACGGGAAGGCGCCGGCCCCGATCCAGCGGCGCGGCGCGGCACCGGGGCCGGCCAGGGTCACCGCGGTCACCCGGTTGTCCGGGAAGTCCAGCGCGGTGGCGGCTCCGGTGGCGGCCAGCCCGTAGGCGGTGACCCGCTTCTCCACGGCCATCGCCGCGTCCACCGTCCAGCCGCGCCGGTCCACCACGTCGAGCAGCAGGTCCAGGAACTCCGCGCGGACCGCTGCGGTGTCCCCGTCGCCGATCAGGAAGACCGAGCGTGGTGACGAGCAGGCGGCCTGGTCGAACCAGTAGGCGTCGTTGGCGAACCCGACCACCGCGGCCCGGCGTGCGGCCGGGTCGGCGGCATGCCAGCCGGGAACCGACAGGACCGCCCAGGACGTACGGTCGGGAAAGGTCAGGTCCCGGGCCGACGGCCGGAGCGGCTGCCTGCGGATGGTGTCGACGGCGGTGTCGCCGCCCCAGATCACCCGCAGGTCACACCACCTGCTGAGAGCCGCGGTGATCGTGTCGTCGTAGCCGTACGTCACCATCTTCTGGGTCCGCCCGATCACCGGGTCGGCCTCGGTCTCGTTCAGCGCCTCCAGGATCACCTCGGCCGCGCCCGCCGACCGGGACGAGATCCGGACCACGTTGTGGTTGCCGGCCAGCGCGGACAGCGCCCACGAGTAGACGAAGATGGTGTCCACATTGGCCGGCGGCAGGTGGAAGACGTTGCCCCTGGGGAAGACCAGCGCGTCGTCGCGCCGCATCGCCGCGACCGCCCGCCGCAACTCGGCCGGCCGCAGGAAGTAGCCGAGCGATCCCAGCTCCGGGAAGCGCCGGGCCACCGCCGGAGCGAGCAGCTTGCGGGCCAGCTTGGCGAGGAAGTCGACGACCCGCGGATCACCGACGGTGAGCCGGTCCCCGGACGGTGCGGTGAGGTCGCCTTCGACCCCGAAACGAAACTTCATGACGCACTCCGGTACGTGTCCGAGCAGCCCCGCGCCTCGGCCCGGGGCAGCCGGCCGAGCACCGAGAAGCGCTTGCCCGGCCACTCGCCGTCGTCGATGCCGTGCACCACGCCGAGGTCCTCGGTGAGCAGCACGTGGCCAGGGTAGGAGGTGGGCAGGGTGCTCACCACTTCCAGGAGGCCCGGTTTCCCGGGCGGTAGTTCCGCCCAGGTCTGCGGGTCACGAACCACGACGTCCGCGAAGTCCGGGCAGTACAGCGAGCCACCGTCAGGGCCTTCAAGAAAGATCGTCCCGATCTGCTCGACCATGCCGTAGTAGTTGTGCACCCGGGTCAGCCCGACCTTCGCCAGCCGGGCCCGGAACTCCTCCGGGGAGACGGCCTGGTCGATCAGCTTCTTCCAGCCGCCGGAGTGGATCAGGATGCCGTTGCTCAGGTCCAGCCCGTGCTCCAGCGCCACCTCGTAGAGGTGCAGCCAGACCAGGTAGGTGAACCCGAAGATCAGGAACGGCTGGTCGCCGTGTTTCGCCAGGAAGCCGCGCAGGGCGGCCAGGTCGACGGCGCCGTCGGTGTCGAGTGCCCAGACGTGGTCGCGACCGAAGGTGGACATGCCGAGCACGCCGGCGCCCCGGGCGCTGAACGAGCGGCGGTCCTTCAGCATCGCCCTGGTGTCGACCAGGATCATCGGCAGGCGTTTCGGGCCGAGCACGGTCTGCACGGTGGCGGCGAGGCGGCGCTGCTGTTCGGCGGCGGCCGCCTTGTCCAGGTAGATCTTGCTGACGTCGCCGGTGGTGCCGCTGGAGGTGAGGACCTTGAAGACCTCGTCGTCCGGGATGCTCTTGAGTTCCAGGGTCTTGAAGAGCCGTACCGGCAGCCAGGGCAGTGCGGATATGTCGGATGCGGCGAAAAAGCCGGAAGCGGTGAGAATCCGGTCGTAGGGCTCGCAGTTCGCCCGGTGGAAATCGGTCAGAGCCGACAATTCCCCGAGAAGCCGCGCTTCCTTCTCAGCTTGCGGCAGGGTGAAGACACTCACAGCGACGCCTCCAGGGCGCGGTAGTCGGTCTTGCCGTTCGGCAGCAGCGGCAGCGCCTCGACGGTGCGCACGTCGATCCCGCTGAAGTGGGTGCCCAGCCACTCGGAGATCTTGGTGCGGAGTACCCGGGTGTCGTCCTCGGACGTGAAGACGACCAGCCTGTCGTCCCCGGCCACGGCCGCCACCGGGAAGTGCCGTTCCACGTCGTCCAGGTTGATCCGGACCCCGAAGACCTTGGCGATCCGCTTGAGCCGGCCGGTGATGAACAGGAAGCCGTCGTCGTCGAGCCGGCCCAGGTCACCGGTGCGCAGCACACCACCCTGGTCGTCACCGCGGGCCAGGTCGGCGGCGGTTTCGGCGTACCCCATCATGACGTTGGGTCCTCGGTAGACGACCTCGCCGTCCTCGATTTCGAACGCCCCGCCGGGCATCGCCACCCCGACCGACCCGAGCTTCTCGGCGGTCGCGGCCGGTGGCAGGCAGGCCATCCTCGGCCCGGCCTCGGTCTGGCCGTACATCACGAAGAACCGCTCGGTCTTTCCGGCGAACTCGGTCACCAGCTCGGTGCGCAGCCGGCCGCCGGCCTGGGTGAGGGTGCGCACCGACGGGTACTTCGCCGGGTCGAACCGGAGCCGGCGCAGCATCTCGTACTGCGACGGCACGAACGCCATCGACGTGACCCGGTGCTCGTTCACCGCGGTCCAGAAGTCCTTCCGCGTGATCCCGGTCCGCTCCAGCACCACGGTCGCGCCGCGGAGCAGATGCGAGTGCAGGACCGAGAGGCCGTACGAGTAGAACAACGGCAACGTGGTGATCGCGACGTCGTCGCCGGTGATGCCGAGACTCCCGGCCACCTGTTCGGCGTTGGCGAGCACCGCGGACCGGGACAGCCGGACCAGTTTCGGGTCCCCGGTCGAGCCACTGGTGGTGAGCAGCAGCGCCAGATCGGGATGCGTCCGATCGGTGCCGAACCGGGCCCGCAGCGCGGTCTGGTCCAGGTCCGGGTCGAGCAGCAGGACCGGCCGGCCGGCGCGCAACGCGGCCAGGTAGGTGGCGATCGACGCGACGGTGCTGGTCATCGGCAGGAAGACCGGCGACCCGGCGGGCAGGGCCGCCGCGGCGGCGTCGATCAGCGCGGGCGTCAGGACCTCGCCGGTGGCCGCGTCGATCACCGTCGCGCCGGGATGAAGCAGGTTCACAGCGTCAGTCCCCCGTCCACCCCGATCACCTGTCCGGTGACGAATCGGGCCTGGCCGGAGACGAGGAAGGCGATCACGTCGGCGACCTCCTCGGCGGTGCCGAGACGGCCCAGGGCGGTGTCCGCGATCCGGTCGGCGCGGCCGGCCTCGTCCAGGGTGTCCAGCATGTCGGTGGCGATGAAGCCGGGGGCGACCGCGTTGACCCGGATGCCGCGCGGGCCGAGTTCCTTGGCCGCCGACCTCGTCAGGCCGACCACGGCGGCCTTGGAGGCGGCGTAGACGGCCTGCCCGGCGATGCCGTGCGTGCCGGTGATCGAGGCGGTCAGCACCACCGCCGGGTTCGTCCCGCGGGCCAGCAGGCGGACCGCGTTCTGCAGGGTGTACGCCGCCCCCGCCGCGTTCACCGCGAACAGCCGCTCGACGGTGCCGTCCGGGGTCATGCCGAGCATCCCGGCGGCGTGCGTACCGGCGTTGGCGACCAGCACGTCCAGGCGCTTGAACTGTTCGAAGGCCAGCCGGACCAGACCCTTGCTGGTGGCCGGGTCGGCGATGTCACCGGCCCCGTGCACGACGGTGACGCCGTGCTTGCCGGCCAGCTCCGCAGCGGTCGCCGCGACGGCGTCCGGGCCGTGGCCGTGCAGCACCAGGTCGAAGCCCTGCTCGGCGAGGCGGTGCGCGGTGGCCCGGCCGATGCCGCGCGACGCACCCGTCACGAGGGCGACACTCACTTGACGTCCACCCCGTATTTACCGAGGATTCGCACGGCTTCCTTAAAACTGGACATATCGATTACATCGTCGGTGTCAATCATTACCGAGAATTCATCTTCAATGGTCGCGACAAGGGACATGTGCGCGAGCGAATCCCACTTCTCGTTGTCCTGGTAGCGCAGGTCGTCCACGGGCGCGTCCGCCGGAAGATCGAGGGCGGCACGGAACGCCTCGCGTAGTCTCTGCAGCTCAGTCACGGTATTACTCCAGGGTGGGGGTGATCAGAGGAGTCCTACCTTCCCGCAGCTCCACGGTCGTGGGGACCAATCCCGGCTGAACTGGAAATGAACTGAATTTGGCGTTCTCCCGCTCGTCTGGAAATAGCGATTCCGCTGGTTATGCTTCCGGCTCGTAACCAGCCTCTCGCTGATCCCCTCGGAGAAAACCTTGTCTGAAATCGCCGGCTCCTCGATCCTTGTCACCGGCTCCACCGGTTCCTTCGGCAAGGCCTTCCTGCGGTACGCGCTGACCCATCTCGACCCGGCCCGCATCGTCGTCTTCTCGCGTGACGAGCTGAAGCAGTACGAGGTCCGCCAGATGTTCGGCGACGACCCGCGGCTGCGGTTCTTCATCGGCGACATCCGGGACGAGAAGCGGCTCGCCCGGGCCATGCACGGGATCGACCACGTGGTGCACGCGGCCGCCCTCAAGCAGGTGGACACCGCCGAGTACAACCCGTCGGAGTTCGTCGCGACGAACATCAACGGCACCCAGAACGTGATCGACGCGGCCATCAACGCCGAGGTCAAGAAGGTCGTCGCGCTCTCCACCGACAAGGCGTCCAGCCCGATCAACCTGTACGGCGCGACCAAGCTGGCCGCCGACAAGATCGTGATCGCCGGCAACCACTACGCCGCCACCCACCCGACCCGGCTCGCCGTGGTCCGCTACGGCAACGTGATGGGCAGCCGCGGCTCGGTGGTCCCGTTCTTCCGCAAGCTCGCCGAAGAGGGCAAGAGCCTGCCGATCACCGACAAGCGGATGACCCGGTTCTGGATCACCCTGGACCAGGCGGTCAAGTTCGTCGTCGACTCCTTCGACGTGATGCAGGGTGGCGAACTGTACGTCCCGCGCATCCCCAGCATGCGGATCATGGACCTGGTCGAGGCGGTCGCGCCCGGCGCCGCCACCCACGAGATGGGCATGCGGCCCGGCGAGAAGCTGCACGAGGAGATGATCGCCGCCGACGACAGCCGCCGCACGCTGCGCTTCAAGGACCGCTACGTGGTCCAGCCGGTGGTGGCGAGCTGGGGTTACGAGTCGCCGGCCGGTGGTGAGGAGGTCGCCGACGGCTTCAACTACCGCTCGGACAACAACGACCTGTGGCTCTCGGTGGACGAGATGCGCGACATGCTCGCGGAGTCCTGATGCTGCCGTACGGGCGACAGTCCATCGACGAGTCCGACGTCGCGGCGGTCATCGACGCGCTGAGCAGTGACTGGCTGACCACCGGGCCGCGGGTCGCCGAGTTCGAGGCGATGCTGGCGGAGGTGGCCGGCGCGCCCTGCGTCACGGTCACCAACGGCACCACGGCGCTGCACGCGGCGTACGCGGCGGCCGGGGTGTCCGCCGGTGACGAGGTGGTCACCACACCGATGACGTTCGTGGCCACCGCCTCGGGCGCGGCCATGCTCGGCGCCACCGTCGTCTTCGCCGACGTCGAGGAGGACAGCGCCAACCTCGACCCGGCCGCCGTCGAGGCGGTGGTAACCGAGCGCACGAAGGTGATCGCGGCGGTCGACTACGCCGGTGTGCCGGCCGACTACGACCGGCTGCGCAAGATCGCCGACGGGGCCGGGGCGTACCTGCTCGGGGATGCCGCCCACTCGATCGGCTCGCTCTACCGGGGCCGGCCGGTCGGCACCCTCGCCGACCTGACCACGTTCTCGTTCTTCCCGACCAAGAACCTGACCACCGCGGAGGGTGGGGCGATCGCCTCGACCCGGCCCGAACTGGTCACCCGGCTCCGGGAGTTCCGGACCGTCGGGCTGGTCCGGGACCGGGCCCGGATGCGGTACCCGGACGAGGGCGCCTGGCATCAGGAGGTGCACCAGTTCGGCCTGAACTACCGGCTGCCGGACGTGCTCTGCGCCCTGGGCAGCTCCCAGCTCCGCCGCCTTGCGGCGTTCAAGGAGCGGCGGCGGCAGCTCGCCGCCCGCTACGACGAGCTGCTCGCCGATGTGCCCGGGTTACGGCTGCCGGTCCAGGCCGACGACGTCGACCCGATGCGCCACCTCTATCCGGTACGGATCCTCGACGGTCGCCGCCGGGAGGTGTTCGACCGGCTGCGGGCCGCCGGGATCGGTGTGCAGGTCAACTACATCCCGGTCTACTGGCATCCGGTCTTCGAGGACCTCGGCTACCGGCGCGGGATGTGCCCGAACGCGGAGGCCTTCTACGCCGAGGAGCTGTCCCTGCCGCTCTTCGCCGACCTCACCGACGACGATCAGGATCGTGTGGTCGAGGCGCTGCGCGGCATCCTCGGGAGCTGACGGGTGCACCACGGCAACCACTTCTACGGGCACGCGCACGTGCTCGCCGAGTACTGCGGCCTGGACCCGGCCGATCCGCCCCGGATCGACGGCTACCTCCAGCACGGCTGGAACGTGGTGGACGGGCTGGGCGGGGGCACCCCGTACGCCCCCGGCAGCCCGATCTTCGTCTGGTCCGAGCGCACCCGGCGCCGCGCCTGGTCGATGGACCGGCCACTGGCCACGGTGATCGGCGCGCCCTTCCTCTACCTGCTGCGCTCCCTGGCCCGTGCCGACCTGCGGTCCGAACCGGACCACAACGCGGCACACGACCCGGAAGCCGCGCGCCAGGCCAAACCGCGTGCCGACCTACGGTCCGAACCGGACCACAACGCGGCACGGAGGGAGGGGACCATCTGGTATCCGTTCCACGGGTGGGAGGGGCAGAAGGTCAGCGGCGACCATCACCGGCTGATCGACGAGATCGTCGCCACCGAGGACGGCCCGATCACCTTCTGCCTGTACTGGAACGAGTTCGAGGACAGCCGGATCCGGGCGCTGTACGAGCAGGCCGGCCGGGTGATCTGCCACGGCTACCGCGGGTACATGCGGATGCGTACCGACGCCCGGTTCCTGCACGGCCAGCTCGCCGAACTGCGCCGGCACCGCCGGGTCGCGTCCAACCGGCTGAGCACCGCGATCCTGTACGGCACCGCGGCCGGATGTGCGCCCGCGGTGTACGGCGACCCGATGTACCTGGACCGCGAGGACACCGCCACCCCCGACCGGATCCGCCGGGAATGGCCCGAACTGCACGGCGTCGCCCCCGACCCGGACCGGGCCCGCTCGACGGTGCTGGCCGAACTGGGCGACGGCCACCTGGCCTCCCCGGCCGAACTCCGCGCGATCCTCGGCTGGCCGGCATGATCACGATGATCGGCGGCGAGATGCCGGAATACGCCGAACAACACCCGCCGGCCGACGGCCCCCTCTACCGGCACCTGCTCGACCGGCTGCCCACCGGAATCCGGGTGCTGGTCGCCGGGCCACACCACACCGGGCTGATCCGGGCACTCGCCGACCGGCGTGAGGTGACCTGCCTGCTGCGGTCCCGGCCGGACGCCGAAGCACTGCCCGACGTGGACGTGCTGTGCGGCACTCTCTCGAAACTGACCGAGACTGATCGGTACGACGTGGTCGTCGCCCTGGACGGGGTCGGCCGCCTGGTCTCACCGGAGGACACCCCGCTGGACTGGGCCGAATCGGTCCGGGTGCTGAAACGGGCGCTGCGGCCCGGTGGCACGCTGCTGCTCGCGGTCGAGAACAAGCTGGGCGTCCACCGCCTGGTCGATCCGGGAACGGCGACCGCGGATCCGGCGGCGGACGCCTGGACGCCACTCGGCGAGTTCAGTGGGGAACCCGGCCGGCCGGACCGGCTGACCACTGTTCTCGGTGCCGAGGGACTCCCGGTTACCTCTCTGATGTCCGGCTGGCCGTCGCTCAGACGTCCTTCGCTGTTGGCCACCCCGGAGGCTCTGCGGTACGGGCCACTGGACGCGCTGTCCGCTTTTGCCGCTCACGCGACGGCCGGGGCGTACGCCGAAATCCCGGTCCTCAGCGACCCACGGCGACTGGCCGCAGCCTCGGTGCGCCGGGGAATCGGCGCCGAGCTGGCCCCCGTCTGGCTGGTGACGGCCCAGCGCGCGGCCCGCCCGAGTCCGGCCCTCCCGCTCCCACCGGTGCTCTTCGCGTCCCCGGATGCCTCGTCCCCGGTGGTCACCGAGCTTCTCAGCACCCCGGACGGCTGGCTGCGCCGGCCGGTGAACGGGCCGGCGGAACCGCTGCCGGCCGGCCATCTGCTGGAGGAGCGGCTGCTCACCGCGGCTCTCGGGCACGATCTGCCGCGACTGCGGCGGCTGCTCACCGGCTGGATGACCGAGCTGCCGATGGCGGCGGCCGGCAACGTGCTGGTCGACGGCGAACGGTTCACGATCCTGGACCCGGGTGTGCCGGAGCTGCCGGACGCGCTGGCCCGGTTCGCGCACACCCTGCTCGACGGCGGATACCACCACCCGTGGCCGGGCGTCACCGACGTGGTCCGGCTGATCGCGGTCCTCGCCGGGGCGGCCGGCGTCTCCGCCCCACCCGACATCTCCGAGATGTCGGTGTCGATCGGGCGTCGTGAGCAGGAAGCTCAGCTCACCGAACTGCGGAAGCGGCTCGCCGACGCCGAGGAGCGCACCCGGTTCTTCGAGGTGGAGCTGGAGAAGCGCGAGGCCGAACTGGGCCGCGCCAAGACACAGATCGCCGCGTTCAGCGGCAACCTCGGCTATCGCGCCGCCAAAGCCGGGCTGGTCCTGGCCCGCGCGGCCCGCAATCGCATCCGAAAAGGACGGACATGACCACCCTCGGGATCATTCAGGCCCGGATGGGCTCCACCCGGCTGCCCGGCAAGGTGCTGCGCGACCTGGGCGGGCGCACCGTCCTCGATCGGGTGGCGCGGGCCGCCCGGGAGAGTGGTGTGCTCGACGACCTGGTGGTGGCCACCACCATCGAACCGGCCGACGACGCGGTGGTCGCCGAATGCGCGCGGATCGGTGTGGAGTGCTACCGCGGGCCGGTCGACGACGTGCTCACCCGGTTCCTCGGCGTGCTGGAGACCCGGTCGGCCGAGCATGTGATGCGGTTCACCGCGGACTGCCCGCTGCTCGATCCACGGCTGGTCGCCCGCGCCCACCGGGTGTTCACCGCCTCCGGCGCCGACTATCTGACCACCTCGATCACCCGGACGCTGCCGCGCGGGCTGGACGTCGAGGCGGTTCGGGGGCCGGTGCTCAAAGAGATCGACAAATTGGCGTACGACCACCACCGCACGCATGTGACCTCGTACATCTATTCGCACCCGGCCGATTTCGACGTGATCGGGATGACCGTGCTGCCGGATCTGTCGTACCTGCGGCTGACTCTGGACACCGAGGACGACTGGCGGCTGATCGAGGCGATCGTCGACCACTTCGGCGACGCCCCGGTGGCCGTCCGGGAACTCGCCGACTGGCTCGCCGACCGCCCCGAGCTCGCCGGCCTGAACGCGCACATCGCCCAGAAGGAACTTGATCAGGCATGATCGCCTGCACCGAGCGGCACCCACCCGCAGCGAACCGACCACGCCCCGGGCGAGGGCCAGAAGAGCATGCCAAGGCTGGCACAGCATGATCGTGGGGATCCGGTGTGATGCGGGGGCCCGGACTGGAGTGGGGCACCTCGTTCGGTGTGTGGCTCTCGCTGAGGAACTCGTCGCCCGTGGCGTCGAGGTGCACTTTCTCAGCGATCTCGGCGGGGTGGCGTGGGCCGAGGCCCAGCTGCGGCAGCGCGGACTGCCCTGGCATCCGGCCCCGTACGACGAGGTGGGCCTGGTCGCGGCGGTCCAGCGGCTCGGGGTGGACGCGCTGGTGGTGGACTCGTACACGCTGCCACCGGCGCACAGCAAAGCGGTGCGGGCCACCGGCCGGACCGTGCTGGCCATCGTGGACGGCGAGACGCGCGGCCAGGACGCGGACATCTACGTCGATCAGAACCTGGACACCGAACTCGACGCCGACGGCACTCTGCTGACCGGAATCGACCACGCGCTGCTGCGTACGTCGGTGCGCCGGCTGCGGCCTCCCACCGCCCCGGTGCACCGCTCCGGACGTACCCCCAAGGTGGTCGCGTTCTTCGGCGGAACCGACGCCTACCGTGCCGCGCCTCAGATCGCGCAACTGCTCGCGGACACCGCGGCGCCGTTCGACGCGACGGTGATCGCCGCCGACGCCGGCCTGCGCACCGAACTCGGCGCGGTGCCGGCCGGTGAGGGACAGAGCTTCACGATCATCGACCCGACCGACCGGCTGCCGGAACTGCTGACCGAGGCTGATCTGGTGGTCAGCGCCAGCGGCACGTCCACCTGGGAACTGCTCTGCCTCGGGCGGGCGGCCGCCCTGGTCTGGGTGGTCGACAACCAGTCGCTGGGGTACGAGAAGACCATCGCCCGTGGTTACGCCGCCGGCATCGGGCGGCTCGGCGAGTTCGGCGACACCGCCGTCACCACCCTGCGAAGGCTGCTGCTCGACCCGGCCGCCCGCACCGTGCTGGCCACCCGGGGATGGTCGGCGGTCGACGGCCGGGGTGTCGAACGTGTCGCGGACGCCCTGCTCAGAGCGGTGTCACCTCGATGAGAACCTTGCCGACCGCGTGGTTCTCGACCGCCTCGTGCGCCTCATCGATGCGGTCCAGCGGGAACCTGATGATCGGCAGCCCGGCGTCCTCGCCGACCCGGAAGGCGCCCGCGTTGACCGCCTCGGCCACCGCCTCCACCGCGTTCGCCTTCTCCTCCGCGGTGGTGGTGTAGGTGAGCACGAAGTCGAGGCTGGCATTTTTCATCATCGCCTTGAAACTGGGCACGCTGAACTTCCCGCCCACGTAGATCGCGATGTTGCCGCCCGGGGCGATCACGTCGAGGTCCAGATCCAGGTTGCCGGTGCTCACCTCGACGATCACGTCCGGCCCGGCCGGGCTGATCTCCCGCACCCGGGCGGCGACGTCCTCCTCGCGGTAGTTGATCACCGCGTCGGCGCCGGCGGCCAGCGCCAGATCCGCCTTCTCCTTCGAACTGACCGTGGTGAGCACCGTCGCGCCGGCCCACTTGCCGAGCTGGATCGCCGCGTTGCCGACCGCGCCCGCACCCCCGGCCACCAGCACGGTCCGGCCGTCCAGCGCACCCGGCTCCAGCCGGTCCGGCCCGTCCGCCGCGACGGTCAGGCAGCGGTGCGCGGTCAGCGCCGGAATCCCCAGGTCGGCGCCGACCTCCAGGGGCACGTCGTCGTTCATCCGCACCACCTGACGGCGGGGCAGCACCACATACTCCTGGGCCGTCCCGTCCGCCCGGCCGAACCCGGCGTCCCACACCCACACCCGGTCACCCGGCTCCAGGTCGTGCACACCCTCGCCGAGCGCGTCCACCACACCCGTCCCGTCCTGGTTGGGCACCCGCGGTGGCGCCACCCCGTCCGGCACCCCACGACCGGACCGGGTGCCCGTGTCGGTCGGGTTCACCGCCGAGTACACGATCCGCACCCGCACCTCCCCCGCACCGGCCAGCGGGAGTGCGCGGTCGACGATCTGCAGAACGGAAGCGGGACCCGGCTCGTGGAATACGGCAGCACGCATACCCCCACCCTATTTCGCGCTCAGGGGTACGTCCGGGTTGCCGAACAGGAGTAGTGCCGAGTTCTGGAGGTTCCTGTGGCCACCGTGCTGATCGCTGACGACGAGCTGGATCACCGTGAGCTGATGACGCTCGTGCTGCACCGGCTCGGGTACGACGTGGTGGCCGCCGGCGACTCGGGGGCCGCGCTGGAGCTGCTGGCCGGTGGTGGCGTCGACGCGGTGCTGGCCGACGTCCGGATGCCGGGGGTGTCCGGGATCGAGCTGTGCCGGATCATCCGGGGTTCGCCGGCGTTCGCGACCACGCCGGTGATGCTGATCAGCGCCGACGTGCACCGTCATCAGATCATGACCGCGTTGCACGCCGGCGCCGACGACTACCTGCCGAAACCGTTCAGCCGGGTGCTGCTCGGCTCCCGGCTGGAGATGCTGCTCGGGCTCCGGGCGGGCCGGGCCGCCCGGTCGGCGACGGCGGCCCGGGCGGCCCTGCTGGCCGCCCGGCAAGCTCTGGTCCCGGACATCGGGACCGAGCGACCGCCGTACCGCAGATCCGCCTAGCGGACCGTGATCAGCTGCGCCTCGGTGGCGCTGCCGTTGTCCTGGCTGACCACCATCAGGCCCTTGGCCGGGCTCTTCGCGAACTCGGCCCGGTCCAGGGTGACGGTGGTGGTGAGCGTCCGGTTCGGCGCGATCTCACCGGTCAGGCCGGCGGCGAGGGCCGGCGTGAACGGGTTGAACGTCGCGGTGCCGGCGATCTCGTCGTTGTTGCCGTCGATCAGGCCGACCGTCTCCACCCGGTAGCTCAGGCGCGGGTTCTCCGGCGACAGGCACGGCGAGCCCTCCGCGCAGAGCTGCGAGATCAGCACCGGCAGGACGACGGTGCCGCTGTCGTACGGCGCGTCGGCGTAGAACTCCAGGGTGCCGCCGCCGGTGCGCAGGTCGAAGACCGCGGTGACCAGTTCACCGGTCAGGTCGCCGGTGGTGAGCAGGCCGTAGTCGGCGCCCACGACCAGGTAGTCGTCGACCTTGTCGCCGTTGACGTCGACGTACACGTCGAACTCGTTGCGGGCGGCGTTGGACAGCCGGTTGTGGGTGCTGATCGCGAACGCGACCGCGTTGTCGGCGGGCAGGCTGCGCACCCCGACGGCCTTCAGGTCGGCGGCGCCCGGCGCGTCCTTGGCGTCGGACAGGCCCCACGCGTACACGTCGGCGGTCCCGGCGACGACGCCCTTGCGGTTGGTGACGGTGGCGGTGGCGGTGCCCTTCTTCTTCAGGGCGCCGGTGTCCACCGACGTGCTCACCTTCGACACGGCCTGCGGGACCAGGTAGTACGGCACCCGCAGCGTGACCCCGTCGTTGCTCTTCTTCGCCGGGGTGAGGGTGATCAGGCCGGCGACGTCACGGAACGCGCTGTTGTCCCCGGCGGTCCCGGCCGCCACCTCGAGGGTGACGCCGACCTCGGTCTCGCCCTTGCCGGCCAGGGTGACGGTCTTCTTCGACAGCTTGACCCGGTGCGGGCTGCCGGCCGGGAGGGTGGCCGCGACGGTGAAGGTCTGCTTGTCCCGGCTCAGGTTCTTGACCTTGACGACCTTGCGCTTGCTGTACGTCTTGTCCAGCTCGGCGAACCCGTAGTTGAGGGTGGACGTGCCCTTGTCACCGAGCGCCACCACCTGGGTGTTCACCGCGCCCGGCACCTGGACCAGTCCGGCGCCGTCGACGCGGGTGGAGTAGTCGGCGACTCCGGCCGGGTCGGCGGTGTTGACGATGGCCGCCTTCCAGTACTCGACCTTGCGCCAGTCCGGGTGCGCCTGCTTGACCAGTGCGGCCTGGCCGGCGGTCATCGGGGCGGCCATCGAGGTGCCGGACATCGCGACGGTGCCGGTGCCCGCGCCGACGCCGGCCGAGAAGATGCTCACGCCGGGGGCGGTGACGTCCGGCTTGAGCCAGCTGTCACCGGTCCGCGCGCCACCGGACGAGAAGCTGGCGGTCGCCTTGTAGCCCGGGTTCTCCAGGTTGATGTTGTCCGCCGAGATGGTGCTGCCGTCCGCGGCGATCAGGGTCGCGGCGGCCGACGACGGGACACCCAGCAGCGGGATGGTGACGGTGGCGGCCTCACCGGTGTCCGGGTTGCTGGTGATCGGGCCCTCGTACGGCGGCAGCGAGTCCACGTTGTTGACCTGGATCACCGCGACCGCGCCGGCGGCCTGGCCGTAGATCGCCTTGGCGACCCGGGCGCAGGTGCCCCGGGCCACGACCGCGATCGCGCCGGTCACTCCGGCGGCGGCGAACTCGGCGGTGCTGCAGCCGAGCGCGATGCCACCGGCGCCGTTGCCGACCACCTTGACCGGGGCGGTGAGGCCGTCGGCGAAGGTCGCGCCGTTGGCGTTGATCGCGTCGATGCCGAGGGACAGCCTCGCGCCCGGGAAGGCCGGGGTGGGGTCGCTGGCGGCGACGCTGATCGTGCTGGTGGAGGCGGCCGGGCTGCCGGTGATGTACGGCGCCGGGCCGGAGTTGCCGGCCGAGGCGACCACGATCACGCCGTTCTTGGAGGCGTTGTCGGCGGCCACCGACTCGGGCGAGTCCGCGGTGCCGAACGGGGAGCCGAGCGACATGTTGATGACGTCCATGTCGTTGGCCACGGCCCAGTTGATGGCGTCCACGGTCATGTCGGTGGAGCCGTTGCAGCCGAAGACGCGGACCGCGTACAGGTCGGCCTTCGGGGCGACACCTGGGCCGATGATCCACTGCTTGGCGTTGATCGTGCCGCTGTCGTACGGGCCGGGATAGGTCTTGCCGTCGGCGGTCACACCGTAGCCACCGATCGTGCCGGCCACGTGCGTGCCGTGGCCGCCGCAGTCCAGCGGGTTGGCGTCCGGCTTGGGCACCGGCTGGTAGGTCGCGCTGTCCGGGTCGGCGTCGTAGCTGTCGCCGACCAGGTCGATGCCACCCTTGATCTTCGGCGCTCGCGGGCCGAACAGTTTCGGGTCGGCGGCCGTGGCCTCGGCGGCGTGGGCGGTGGCGTACGCGGCCGGGGTGCCGGGTCCACCGAAGTCGGCGTGGGTGTAGTCGATGCCGGAGTCGATCACGGCGACCTTGATGCCCTCGCCGCGCAGGTTGTCCGGCGCGCTCCACGCGGCCGGCGCCCCGATCAGCGCCGCGCCCCGGGTGTTGTCCGGCTTGACCAGCTGCAGGGCGTGCACCTCGACCACGCCGGGTGCGGCGGCGAGCGTCTCCAGCTCGTTCGCGGCGACCCGCACCTTCACACCGTTGTAGGCGTCCTGGTAGGCGCCGAGGACGGTGCCGCCGAGCTGGCGGGCCCTCGTCTCGACGGGCGTCTGCTCGGTGCGGATCCGGTCCCGGCGCTGCTTCTTCTGGGTGCTGGTCAGCGGCTCCGCGGCGGCGGCCTCGACCACCGCGACCGGGTCCTGGCTGAGCTCGACCATCACGGTGACCTGACGGTCCCGCATGCCGGCCGGCAAGTTGGTGATCTTGGAGCCGGCCGGGACCGGTTCGAACGTCTGCCGCAGCGACGGTGCGGCGGCCGCACCGGTGGCGTTGCCGACACCGGCCACGGTCATCAGAACGCTGATGCCCGCCGCGGCGGCGAACCGCCTGCTGATCTTTTCTGGGCCCACGCGGGCGTGCCTCCCTCAAGACAGGTTTCGACCCATGGCGGTAATCGCCATGGGTCGATCTGATCAAGGAGTCTGCCCCGGAATTGTTTCGAGCACCAGCCTAGTAGTGCGCGATGATCCGGCGGGCCACTCCATCGACGGTCATCCGCCCGCCGTACGGAAGAATCCACTGTGGCGAGGTGTGTCCAAAGTCGATTCCAAAGGTGATCATCGCCTCTGGGTGGTAGGCGGCGAACGCTTTCAGGACCGCTTCGCGCTGTTCGTCGCGATATTTCGCCCTGTCCCCGACGGGCCGAGGTGCGCTGAACACCGTCGCCTTGGCGGTCGCCACCAGCACCGCCGGGAACTGCTCCAGCAGACCCCGCTCACCGAAGTTGCGCAGCATCCGGAACACCTCCCCGGCCGACGGCTGCTCCTCGGAGGTCTCCAGCAGCAGGATCGATCCGGCGTACCGCTCGTTCGGCAGGATCCACCGGCCGGCCGCCAGGTTCCAGTGCAGGATCTCCAGGTTGCCGCCCCAGGTCCGCGCGGTGACCGTCCGCTCCGGCCGGTGCCAGTGCCATCCAGGGCTCGGCACCGTCGGCGGCGACTCGACCAGCGCCCGCGGATCGTCCCAGCCGATCTCCTCCTCGGAGAACTCGGCCACCGGCGTGATCTCCCGGTCACCGCCGTCGAAGAGCGCGGCCCGCAACGACGCCGCGTGGATCTCGTCGACCCCGCCGCCCCGGCCCAGGTGCACCTGGGTGGAGCCGCCGTGGAACGCCGGGACGCCCTGGCCCCAGAGCCAGTTCAGCAGGTTGGTGTTGTCGGAGAAGCCGAGGAACGGCTTGGGATCGGCCCGGAACGACGCCGGGTCCAGGAACGGCAGCACGGTGATCTGGTCGTCGCCACCGATGGTGGCCAGCACCGCCCGGATCGACGGGTCGGCATAGGCCGCCGTCAGGTCGGCGGCCCGGTCCTGCGGGGTGGCGCCGAAGCGCCTGGTGGTCGGGAACTCGACCGGTTCCAGACCGAACTCCTCGCGCAGCCGCCGCATGGCGAGCTCGTGGACGGCGGGGAAGAGGGCGGGCGCGGCGAACGACGGTGAGACGACCGCGACACGGTCACCGGGGCGGAGTTTCATGATCCCATTCAACCCACCCCGGCAACCGCTTTCAGGCCATCGAGGCCGTGCCCAGCACCTTGCCGTCCCGGTCGGTGATCAGGATCGCCTCGACCTGGGACATCTGCGCCGAGCTGGCACCGGTCAGTTTCGCCTCGCCGTCGGCGGTGTCCCCCCAGGCCGCGGCCTGCTGGGTGCTGCCGTCCTTCATCCGGACCAGGCAGAGGAACGGCCCGTTGCCGGACATCCGCTCGACGGCCAGCGAGACCTCGACCCCCCACTTCTTCGGGGTCACCCCGGCCGCGCCGGTCAGGCCGCTGCCCGGGGCCGGCTGGAACTGTGCGCTGACCGCGCTGGGCAGGGCGACCGGTGGCCCCTGCACGGTCGGGTCACCGGTGTTGGTCATGATCCCGTAGCCGATGGCGCCGGCCGCGATCAGCGTGATCGAGGCGGCGACCAGCCAGCGGGTCCGGCTGACCCGGGTCTCCTTGTACTTCTCCGCCCGCATCCGGCTGAGCAGGTTCTCGATGTTCTGGGGACTGGGCCGCGCGGTCGGCCCGACCGCCAGGGTGGCCCCGCCGGCCAGGTTCCGGGTGTCCGGCAGGCTCTGCAGCATCTCCGGTACGGGCGCCAGCCGGTCGAGTTCGGCCCGGCACTCCGCGCAGTCGTGCAGGTGTTCGTCGAGTTTCTCGGTGTCGGTCTCATCGAGCCCACCGAGGAGATATCCGCCCAGCAGCCGGTGGAGGGCACCGTGTTCGTCGAGGTCGCTCATCGAAGCATCCCCATCTCCTCAAAGACCGTGCGTAATGCTCGTACCGCGTAGTAGGCCCGGGATTTGACGGTGCCCTCCGGCACCGACAGCTTCCGGGCCGCGTCCGCGACGCTCTGCCCCTCGTAGTACATCGCCTGGATGACCGCCCGGTGTTCCGGCGAGAGCCGTTCGAGGGCCTCCGCCACCAGCCAGCCTTCCACCATTTGATCAACATTGTCAGCCGACGGCACCGAGTTGACCGCGTGTTCATCGGCGACCAGGCGTGGTCTGCGCTGTTCGGCGCGCCAGGCGTTGGTCACCACGTTGCGGGCGATGGTGAGCAGATACGACCTGGTCCGTCCCGGTTCCGGGTCGAGGTGGTCGATGTGCTTCCAGGCCCGCAGGAGCGTCTCCTGAACCAGGTCCTCCGCCTTGTGCCGGTCCGACACGTAGCGGGAGACAAAGTTGATCAAGACGGCATAGTGTTCGGTGTAGAGCGCGGTCATCAGTTGCTCGTCGGGGCTCACCCGTCGCTTCATCGGCGCCAGCTCTCCCCTCGGGTGGATCCCGTCCACAGGGATGTACATCGTGGCATGTGGACCGGTTCAAGGGCCGCCCGGCGAAGTGGAAAACATCGATGCCCGGCACCCTTTCGGGTACCGGGCATCGATCGGGAAAGACGAGATCAGCAGGCCCCGGGGCCGCCGTAGCGGAAGGTGCGGGTGCTCAGTTTGGAGACCGGGTACACGTCCGAGGTACTCCGGACGGCCATGTCCACAGTGGGCCCGTTCAGATAGGTGACGCTGCTGACCCGGGCGGCGGTGGTGTCGTCCGGGGTCCGGCCGTTGCCCATCTGGGTGCACGGCTTGAGACTGGCCGCCGCCACCTCACCGAAGATCTGCACGTTGCCGGACTTGGTGAAGCCGCTGGTGCTCCAGAGCTTGTCCGGGTAGTAGCCGACCCACTCGGTGTCGTACGCGATCCACCAGGCCCCGCTGATGTACTGGATGCCGAACTTCTTGACGGTGTCCTGCGGCAGCGTGTCGCCGGGGCGGATGTTGGCGCTGTACTGCACGAAGCCGCAGCCGTTGTAGCAGGTGGGCTTGCCGTCCACCCAGTGGAAGACGAACAGGTGCGGGTCGTCGTCGCCGTTCACCACCCGGTCCACGTTCCACCCGACCTCGACGACCTGGGTGCCGTCACCGTTCTGCACCGCGATCTCGGCCAGCGAGTGGTAGTCCTCTTTGTCCAGGACCGGCCGGCTGATGGTCATGTTGGCGTAGGCGCCCTCGGTGACCGCCGCCTGAGCACCCACGTTGTAGTGGAAGTGGACGGCCGGCTTGTCGTCGGCCGGGGCCGAGGCGGAGGCGGACGCGGACGGGCCGGTGGACGGCGGCACCGGCGGGACCACTGTGGTCCGCTCGGACCGGCGGAAACTCCGGCCGTTGGTGGCGCCCTTCGGAGCGAAGGCCTCGCCGGCCTCCTCGCCGCTGGTGTCCGGCGCGGCGGCGTCCAGCCCGGCCGCCTTCAGCGAGCGGCTGCTGGCCCCGTCCCGCCCGGTGTCGAGGTCCTCCGGCGCGTCGCCCCACGGGAGCGTGGCCGGCGGCGTCAGGCCGGAGGCCGGGTCGGCGGCCGGCGCCTCGGCCGGTGCCGGGATCTGCTCCGCGCCCGCGTTGAGCGTCGAGGCGACTCCGATGGAGCCGACCACGGCGGCGATGATGCCGGCGGCGAGCAGTCCGCGGCGAGACTTCAGCACAGGTCCGTCCTCGGTGTATCAGGGCCTTGGGCCGAGACATCGGAGGCGGCCCAAGTGGCGGGCCTCCGGCAACCGGTTCACGGCGGCGCTGGTCACCATATAGCTTTCTCGATTGGGCAGGGACCGGCTGAGCAGCGTATTTCGCCGGAACGGCCGATGGGGGTCGGCCGATCCGGTGACACATCGACCGATTTGAGCCACGCTGCGTGCCCGACCGGTCGCTCAGTGAAGTTTTTCGCACCCTCATTCGAAAGAGGCAAAGGTCACCAAGCCTCTTTCGAGTTCGATACCGGATCCCGGATTCCCCACATCCGCCCGGCGATCTTGTGATAAAACCTATCAGGTCTATAGGATAACTATCCTAATCCTGGAGGGGCACCGTGGCCGTCACCGAGGTTCGACTCGACCATCTCGCCATCGCACAGAGGTTCTCGGCACGCGCTGAGGAATGGGCGGTGGCACCACGCTTCAACCCGGTCGAGAGGTGGTACCACCGGCTGCACGTCGCCGCCGACCACGAGGTCTGGCTGCTCACCTGGCTGCCCGGCCAGGCCACCGAGATCCACGACCACGGCGGCTCGGCGGGCGCCTTCTTCGTGCACGGCGGCACCCTCGCCGAGGACACCGTGGCGGTCTCCGGCGGGATCCCCCGCGTCGTCTCCCGCGAGCTCGGCGAGGGCGCCGGCCGCCGGTTCGGCAGCCACCACATCCACCGCATCGAGAACCGCTCGACCCGCCCGGCGGTCAGCGTGCACGTCTACGGCCCGGCGCTGACCCGGATGACCAAGTACCGGCTGACCCCCACCAGGCTCGACATCCTGACCGTGGAGCGCGCCGGCGCCGAGTGGTGACCTACTTCGGGTAGATCACACCCGAGCGGCCGCTGTAGAGGTGCCGGGTGCCGTCCACGGCCCGGCCGGTGTTCGGCGCGTCCAGCCACACGATGTAGGGCGCGCCCGAGGTCAGCCCGGTGATCGTGGTGGTCACCGTGCATCCGGTCCCGGCGGCGACCGGCTTCCAGACCGGTTCCGGCTGCGCGCCGGAGACCAGCTGCTGCGGTACGGCCGTGACCCGGTAGTTCGAGTCGAACTGGGCCGGCCACTCCACCTTCACCGAGCCCTTGCCCACCGTCACCTCGATCGGGATCAGCACCCGCCAGTCGGTCCGCGGCCACAGCTTGGTGCAGCCCGGGTCCGGGGTCGGCGCGGAGATCGAGGTCGACGGCGTCGCGCCCGGCTTACCGAAGGTCACGCTCGGCGAGGGTGTCGCCTTGCCCTGGTCGACCTGGATCCACTGCCTGCCCAGCTTCGCGGTCGACCCCTCGGACGTGTCGCCGCCGCTGCCGTCGCCGCTGCCGCCGCGGGTCAGCGCCGCGCACCCGGCCAGGGCCAGTGCTGTCGCCGCCAGCGTGATCGCGATTCCGGTGCGCCGCATGTACGTCCTCTCGGTCGGTGTCCCCTACCGTTCGGCCGCGGTCGACGGCTCCTTAGGCTTGATCGGCTCGGCGAGATTCCAGCCCCCGGACAGCAGGGCGTCGACCGCTGTGATCGCGGCGCGCAGCCGGTACCCGTACCCACCGGTCAGCTCTGACCAGGGGACACCGCCGGCGGTGAGCCGGGCGCGGAACGTCTCGGTCATCCAGCGCCGCAGGTGTTCGCCGTCACGCAGGCCGTCGTCGGTGAACGGCACCCCGGCACAGTCGGTGAGCAGGTAGAGATCCGGGGCGCGGACCAGCGCGTGCACCTCCGGCGAGGCGCTGCCCAGGTAACGCTCCTCCCAGATCGTGGTGGCGAAGGCGTCGGTGTCCCCGAACAGCACCGGCGAACCGGCCGCGGCGGCGGCGTCCTCGGCCGCGCTCTGCTCCCGGGCCACCGTCACGAAATCGGCCCGGTCCCAGGTGACGTCGAAGATCGTCGCGTCCGGCCGGTCCGTCCGCAGCGCGGCGAGTTTGCGCCCGGTCAGCTCCCGGCCGAACTCCGGCACCCACCGGGTCCCCGCCCACGGGCCGCCCCGCGACCGGAAATGCCGGGCCAGCGCGCGGGCCATGGTGGTGGTACCGGTCGACTCGGCGCCCACCACGATCACCCGCCGGGCCAGCCAGCCACGCGCGCCCGGCCCGATCCGGTGCCAGTGCGCGACCGGATCCACCAGCTCTCCACCAGCTTGCGGGTCTGGCCATAGGTCGCCAGCAGGGACAGCGCCGTGGTGAGCGCGTCGGCCAGCGGCACCGTGGAGCCGGTCAGCCGGTCCAGGAAGAGCCAGAGCCCGCCGGTCAGCAGCACCCCGGCCACGCCCAGGAGGAACCACTCGGCGCGGGTGGTGGCACGCACCACCAGGCGGGTCCGGTCCTGCCCGCCGTAGAGCCAGGCCCACCAGCCGTAGGCGCCCAGGACCACGTAGACGATCTGCAGGCCGGCGTCGGCGTACAGGCCGGCGGTCCAGAAGACCACCATCAGCAGCAGGACGTTGAGGATGCCCAGCGGCCAGTTCAGGATGTGCCGGCGGACCAGCAGGCCGACGGTGAGCAGTCCGGTGACGAAACCCAGCACCTCCGCCCACGAGGTCGGCACTCCGAACGCCGTCACGGCCGGGCTGTTCAGCCAGTGAATCACCAGCACAGCATCGGGCCCGCCGGGCCCGGGGTCTACCCCGCCGGGCGCAGACGGTGGCCGGCCATCTCCAGTTCGCCGTCGTGGACGTGGATCGGGGTCCGCAGCCCGGACTCGTCGTGCAGCACCACCGACTCGCCGTCGATGGCGTAGGTGCCGCGGGCATGACGACGGCGCCCGGCCACCTCACCGGCGAACGTGCCGTCGGTGTGCAGCCGGAGACGCACCGTGCCGTCCGGGCTCCGCCACGCCCCGGTCACCGCGGCGCTGGTCACCACCCGCGGGTGAATCGCACCGGAACCGTAGTCGGTGCCGGCCGTGCCGCCCATCGCGATGGCGAGGAGGGAGGCGGCGTCGAGGACCGTGAAGTCGACGTGCGGGTCACAGGTGGTGGGCATCGTTCTCGGCTTCCGTCGGGGCTGGGGACGCCCTCTCCGGTCGGCACCGACGGTCCGGGTCGCTGGGTTTCCCGAGTTGCGAAACGGAGCGATCCGGGACCCGTACGGGTGCGAATCAGCCGGTGGCCCGCAGCGCCGCGGTGACCGCCGCGGTGAACTTCTCCATGTATTCGTCGGTGATCGGCTGCCGGGCCACGGCCAGCCGCCAGTAGAGCGGGCCGAGGATCATGTCGACGGCGACGTCCGGGTCGGTGCCCTGGGGCAGCTCACCCCGGGTGATCGCCTGACCGATCAGCTTCTCCCCGACGGCCTGCTGGTGGGTCCGCATGGCCCGCTGCAGGGTTTCGGCGATCTGCGGGTTGCGGGCCGCCTCGGCCATCAGGTCCGGGATGATCTGCGAGGCCATCCGGTGCTTGAGGGCCGTGCTGACGATCAGCAGGAGAAGCTGGAGATCGCCGGTGAAACTTCCGGTGTCGGGAAGTGGAACCTTTCGTTCCGCGACATCGGAGACTATCTCCATTACCATCTCTAGCTTGTTGCTCCACCGACGGTAGATCGCGGTCTTGCCGACACCGGCGCGACGGGCGACGGCTTCGATGGACAGCCTGCCGTAACCCACCTCCGCCAGCTCGCTCATGACCGCATTTCGGATCGCCACGGTGATGTCGCCTCGGAGCACCGCCGCTCCGGCTGGTGCGCGCTTGTTTGTCGCCACCCGGCCACTATAGCGCTACGACGTAACGGTTGCGTTCCGCCGTTTGGTCGGCTACCGTCCACCTGACGTCGATACGAACCCGTTCCATCGGCGTCGGCGGGAGCCTGTCATGCTGATTTCCGTGACCTCGCACCAGGCATCGGATTCCGCCGTCCCCAGCGGGCCGACTAGATCGGAGCACGACCCCATGCCAGATACGGCGGTCGCCCCGGCCGACACCGGGCTCCCCCTCAAGGAGCTGGCCCGGCGTAACGGCCTGAGCGCGTCCGGTCGGCTGCCCAGCCTTCCGGAGTACACCCGGCAGCTCTTGTCCTACCGGCACTTCATCCAGGCACACGCCAGCGCCAAGATGACGTCCTCACTGGGCAACACCAAGCTCGGCGCGGTGTGGCAGGTGCTCACCCCGGTCATCAACGCGGCCGTCTACTTCGTGATCTTCGGCCTGGTGCTGAACACACACCGGTCGATGGACAACTTCATCGCGTACCTCTGCATCGGTGTCTTCGTCTTCCAGTTCACCCAGTCGGTGGTCCAGACCGGGACGAACGCGATCACCGGCAACCTGGGCATGATCCGGGCGCTGCACTTCCCCCGGGCCAGCCTGCCGCTCTCCGCGGCGCTGGTGGAGATCAGGAACTTCCTGGTCGCGGCGGTGGTCCTGATGGTGATCGTGCTGGCCACCGGCGAGCCGATCACCGTCAAGTGGCTGCTGCTCCTGCCGGTGATCCTGCTCCAGTCGTTCTTCAACGTCGGGTTGGGCATGTTCATGGCCCGCTACGGCTCGAAGGTCCGCGACGTCAAGCAGCTGATCCCGTTCATCATGCGGTTCTGGCTGTACGGGTCGGCCGTGCTCTACCCGGTCACCATGTTCCAGAACGTGCTGAGCGGCTGGCAGCTCCAGGTGGTCGAGGCGAACCCGCTGCTCATCTTCATCGAGCTGGCCCGCCACGCGCTGCTGGAGAACGTCGAGCTGGCCAATCCCCCCACCGTGCTGTGGATCCAGGCGGCCATCTGGAGCCTGATCGTCGGCCTCGGTGGTTACGTGTACTTCTGGCGTGGAGAGAAGGGCTACGGCCGTGGCTGACAGCGAGCGCACCCCCACCGTCATCGCGGACAACGCCCACATCATCTACCGCGTCCAGCAGGGCGCCGCCCCGAACTCCAGCCCGCTGGCCAGTTTCAAGCGGCTGGTGACCGGAGCGAAGGCCGGCAACATCCGCGAGGTGCACGCGGTCAAGGGTGTGAGCTTCATCGCCTACAAGGGCGAGGCGATCGGCCTGATCGGCACCAACGGCTCCGGCAAGTCGACGCTGCTGCGCGCGGTGGCCGGGCTGCTGCCGGTCTCCAAGGGCGCGATCTACGCGTCCGGCCAGCCGTCGCTGCTCGGTGTCAACGCGGCCCTGATGAACGAGCTGCCCGGCGACCGCAACGTGGAGCTGGGCTGCCTGGCGATGGGCATGTCGCCGGCCGAGGTGGCGGCGAAGAAGCAGGAGATCATCGACTTCTCCGGCATCAACGACAAGGGCGACTTCTCGTCGCTGCCGATGCGGACCTACTCCTCCGGCATGGGCGCCCGGCTGCGGTTCTCCATCGCCGCCGCGAAGCAGCACGACGTGCTGCTGATCGACGAGGCGCTGGCCACCGGCGACGCCAAATTCCGCAAGCGCAGCGAGCAGCGGGTCCGTGAGCTGCGCGGCCAGGCGGGCACGGTGTTCCTGGTCAGCCACAGCGAACAGTCGATCCGGGACACCTGCGACAGGTGCATCTGGCTGGAGGCCGGCACGATCCGCGCCGACGGCCCGACCGCCGACGTGATGAAAGAGTACGAGGCCTACACCCGCAGGTGATAGGCCTCGTAGCCGCCGGCGCGTGCGGTCAGCCGTCGATCGACAGATGCACGTGGTTGGTGTGGTCGCTGGACGGGTCGCCGCCCGCCCCGCTGTAGGCCCGCCAGCCACTGCTCGGTAGCCAGATCCGGCGGTACCAGATCACGTAGAGCACATCGAGCTTGCCGGCGTTGTTGATGAAGTAGTTCGCCAGGTTGTCGCCATAGCGCTTGTCCGCACCGGTGGCGTCGCCGCCGAAGGTGCCCTTCTCGGAGGAGAAGTCACAGGCCCGGCCCTTGGGGTGCTCACCGCTGTTCTGGGTGCGCCAGCACTTGGTGAATCGGGTGAACCCGGCGGACTTGGCCTGCTTCAGCGCGTGCAGGGTGCGCGGGGTGAGGCAGCCGCCGGTGCCGGTCGGGTCGGTCTCGGTGCAACCCGACCCGAGATTGCCGGGAGCCGGCTGGGCGGAGGCACTGCCACCGCCGTCGGAGGAACTGCCCGCCGCGGCGCCCTGGTTCGCCTTCTTCAGCGCGGCCTCGGCGTTCTGCTTCTGCTTCGCCATCACGGTGACCTGCTTGCTCTGGTCCTTGATGGTGACGTCGAGAGCCGTCTTGGCCTTCTGCTGGGTGTCCAGGGTGGTCTTGATGTCCTGGATCGCCCGGTTCTGGTCGGTCGCCACCAGCGCCAGGGTCTCGGCCCGCCCGAGGAAGCCCTCGGCCGAGTCGGAGCCGAGCAGGGTGGCCATCGGCCCGGCGCGGCCGGCCGTGTAGGCCTGGGTCGCCAGCAGGTCGAGGGTCTTCTGCTTGGGGCCCACCTCGGCGTCCAGCCGCTTGATCTCGGCGGCCAGCTTGACCTGCTGCTCCTTGGAGGCCTTGAGCTTCTTCTGGGCCTTGACGTAGCCGCTGGAGGCCTTCTCGAGCTGCTCGATGAGGGACTTGGAGCCGCCCTCGCCGTCGTCTCCGGAGTCGCCGGGGGCGGTGAGGATGGGGGCCGCGGAGGCCGCCGTGGGGGCGTAGGCCAGTCCGCACGCGGCGACGAGCAGCGCCATCAATGCCGCTAATCGCCGCGCAGTGTTCTGCTGCACAGGCATTTCCTTCCGTCGGCCGCCGACCGGGTTAGCTGACGGGTTCGGGACGAAGGAAATCCCTACCGCTGTGCGCGGATTCACCCCGGAGAACAAATGGATCCCCGGCTCGTCATTGATGACGATTAGGCGGCGGTTCCCGCGCGGGAACCGCCACGACCATACCCACTCGATCCAAGTATCGACAGTTCTGGTACGCGTTGCATTTGCCCCGATACACGCCGTGACAGCAATTACGGATAGTCAGTGGACAGTAACGGCATTGGCCCTCACCGGGGCCTGATCCATGGCGATATCTCGGGTAAACTGGCCGCCGGTCCTGCCAGGACGGCACCGCCCCCGAGTTGCCGGCAGGCCACCGCCCAATCGTCGCGAGACGAACCGGGGAACCAGGTCACTGGGGTGTATCCGCAGTTGCGGTAGGGATTGCTTCCGTCCCGAACCCGTCAGCTAACTCGGTCGGCGGAGTCACGGAAGGAACTGTTGATGACAGCAAGTCCCCGCCGGTGGCTGATACTTGCCCTGGCACCGCTGGTGACCGCCGCGATGCTCCTGGCACCGGCCTCGCCCGCGTCCGCGGAACCCGGTGACGAGAACCCGGCGCCGTCTTCGGAGACGAAGTCGGACGGGCTCATGTCGAGCCTGATGGAGTCGACCAACCGGCGTTTCGTCTCCGCGAAGGCGGCCGTGGCCGCCTCCACCAAGAACCAGAAGAAGCTGGCCGGCGAGATCAAGGCGGCCGAGTCCCGCCGGGACGTGCTGATCCCCGAGGTCAACTCGATCGCCCGTCAGCAGTACCTGACCGGCAACCTGAGCACCGTCACCTTCCTGCTGGACAGCAGCTCCTCGGACGACTTCCTGAGCAAGGCGGTCTCGCTCGAGGAGATCAACACGCTGCACGACAAGAAGCTGAGCGAGCTCAACGCGGTGATCGAAGAGGTCACCAGCAAGAAGGCGGCTCTCGACGCCGAACTCAAGAACGAGAAGCAGCAGCTCGACGTCCTGGCGAAGCAGAAGGAATCGGCCGAGAAGCAGCTCGACCTGGTCGGCGCCAGCACCGGCATCAACCAGACCGTCAACCAGGGCCTGGTGGACGCCAAGTCGGACAAGGCGAAGGCCGCGCCGCGCAACTCCAGCGGGGGCTTCTCCGCCGAGGGATGCACCGAGAAGGACCCCACCACCAGCGGTTGCATCACCAAGCGCACGCTGAACATGTACAAAGAGACCAAGAAGGCCGGCTTCGACATGTTCGTCGGGTGCTTCCGCACCGGCGGGCCGTTCGAGCACCCCAAGGGCCGGGCCTGTGACTGGTCGTTGCAGAAGAGCGGATTCTCCTCGGCGGACAGCACCAAGGAGATGAAGTACGGCAACAACCTCACCGCGTTCCTGGTACGGAACGCCGACGCACTCGGGATCTACTACGTGATCTGGTACAAGCAGATCTGGTTCCCGGCGTCGGGCTGGAAGGCGTACCACGGTGTCAGTGATCACACCGACCACGTACACGTCTCCATGCTGTAACGACACGTAGAAAAGCGCCCCCGCCCTCTTCCACGAGAGCGGGGGCGTTTTCCTTGTGGTCGGTCAGTGCACCGCGCGGCGGACCGGGGCCCGGCCGTGCGGCTGGACCGGCGCCGGGCCGGCCGGCACCGCGGCGGGGATCGGCATGGTCACCGGGCGGACCTGGGTGACCTCGATCTCCTTACCGTGGTGCAGCAGGGTCAGCCGGGCCTGCCCGCCACCGTTGCGCAGCGAGTAGGTCACCTCGTCCGCAGTGACGCTCACCCGCAGCCGCAGCTCCCGCCAGAGCAGCGAGAACTCCAGGTTGTTGATCCGGCTGGGCAGCCGCGGCGCGAAGCTGAGCTGGCCGTTGAAGTCCCGCATGCCGCCCAGCCCGGCGACCAGCGAGATCCAGGTGCCGGCCAGCGACGCCACGTGCACGCCGTCCCGCGCGTTCTGGTGCAGGTCGTGCAGGTCCATCAGGGCGGCCTCGCCCAGATAGTCGTGGGCCAGCTCCAGGTGCCCGGTCTCGGCCGCCAGGACGGCCTGGATGCAGGCGGACAGCGACGAGTCCCGGACGGTCCGGGCGTCGTAGTAGGCGAAGTTGCGCACCTTCTCCTCCGGCGTGAACGCGTCACCCCGGATGTACATCGCCATCACGATGTCGGCCTGCTTGATGACCTGCTTGCGGTACAGGTCGAAGTACGGGTAGTTGAGCAGCAGCGGGTACCCCTCCGGCGGGGTGTTCTCGAAGTCCCACTCCTGCAGCCGGGTGAAGCCCTCGCACTGCTGGTGCACACCCAGTTCCTTGTCGTACGGCAGGTGCACGGCAGCCGCCGCGTCCCGCCACGACGCCGTCTCCTCGTCGTCCACACCCAGCTTGCGGGCCAGGTCCGGATGCCGCTTGCAGGCCTCGACCGCGGTCATCAGGTTCTGCTGCGCCATCAGGTTGGTGTAGATGTTGTCGTTCACGATGGCGGTGTACTCGTCCGGACCGGTGACACCGTCGATGTGGAAGCGCCCGTGCCGGTCGTGGTGCCCCAGCGAACGCCACAGCCGCGCGGTCTCCACCAGCAGCTCCAGGCCGACCTCACGCTCGAAGTCGTAGTCGCCGGTGGCCTGCACGTACCGGCGGACCGCGTCGGCGATGTCGGCGGCGATGTGGAAGCCCGCGGTGCCGGCCGGCCAGTACCCGGAGCACTCCTGACCGCGGATGGTCCGCCACGGGAACGCCGCGCCCTGCAGACCGAGCGTCTGCGCCCGCTCCCGGGCCAGGTCCAGGGTCGAGTGCCGCCAGCGCAGCACGTCGGCCGCCGCGGACGGCTGGGTGTAGGTCAGGGCGGGCAGCACGAAGGTCTCGGCGTCCCAGAAGGTGTGGCCGTCGTACCCCGGTCCGGTCAGGCCCTTGGAGCCGATCGGGCGCTGCTCGGCCCGGGCGCCGGCCTGCAACGTGTGGAAGAGGCCGAAGCGGACCGCCTGCTGGACCTCCGGGTCACCCTCGACCTTGACGTCGGAGTGGTCCCAGAACGCGTCCAGGTAGTCCTCCTGCTGCTGGACCAGGCCGTCCCAGCCGTCCAGCCGGGCGCTGGCCAGAGCCGCGCCGACCTGGTCGCGCAGGGCCGGCAGCGAGCGCATGCTGGACCAGCCGTAGGCGGCCAGCTTGACCACCCGCAGCGTCTGGCCGGGCTCCAGCCGGCAGGCCACCGTGGTGCGCAGCCAGTCCGGGTGGCCCTCGGTGGTGATGGCGTGCCGGCCCGGCGTCTCCACCAGGTGCTCCATCGCCGCGGCCATCCGCAGATCGCTGGCCTTGGTCTTGTGCACCAGGATGCCGCCGGTGCGCTGCTCCAGCATCTCCTCGGCCTGCAGCGGCCGGTCCAGCACCGCGGCCACCCGCGGGTCCTTGCTCATCGGCGGCAGCTGCTCGTTGGCCACCAGCTCGGACTGCAGGATCAGCCGGGCCGCGGTGTCCAGCGGCTCCACCTCGTAGAGGAAGGCCACCACGGCGCGCTGGGTGAAGGAGACCAGGCGGATGGTGCGCACCCGCACGCCCTGCCCGGACGGCGACACCCACTCGACGACCCGTTCCAGGACGCCCTTGCGCAGGTCCAGGCAGCGCTCGTGGGAGCGCAGCTCGCCGTACCGGACGTCGAACGGCTCGTCGTTCACCAGCAGGCGCATGAGCTTGGCGTTCGTGACGTTCACCATGGTCTGGCCGGACTCCGGGAACCCGTACCCGCCCTCGGCGTGCGGCAGCGGCCGCAGCTCGTAGAACGAGTTCAGGTAGCTCCCGGGCAGGCCGTGCGGCTCGCCCTCGTCCAGGTTTCCGCGTATCCCGATGTGCCCGTTCGAGAGAGCGAACACCGATTCGGACTGGGCCAGCAGGTCCAGGTCGAGCCGGGTCTCCCGGATGTGCCATGGGTCGACGGGATAAGCCCGTTCACGGATCACGGTCGTGCCTCTCGTAACTGATCAGGAGGTCTTTACAGATGGAAGACGGATCTACGGCTGGAGGAGTTCGGACAGGTCGGTGACGACCACGTCGGCACCGTGTTCGCGCAGCGCGTCGGCCTGGCCCACCCGGTCCACCCCGATCACGATGCCGAACCCGCCCGCGCGCCCGGCGGCCACACCGGCCTGTGCGTCCTCGAACACGGCGCAGTTCGCCGGATCGATGCCGAGCAGTTTCGCACCCAGCAGGAAGGTGTCCGGAGCCGGCTTGCCGGGCAGGCCCCGCTCCCGCGCGACGACCCCGTCCACCCGGGCTTCCAGGAGGTCGGCGATGCCCGCCGCCTCCAGGACGTCCTTGCAGTTGGCGCTCGCCGACACGACAGCCCGGCGCAGACCGGCCGCCTTGACCGCCTTCAGGTACTCGACGGATCCGGGATAGACCTCGACGGCGCCCTCTTTGATCTTCTGCAGCACCAGGATGTTCTTCCGGTTGCCCACCCCGTTGACGGTCTCCCGGTCGGGAGCGTCGTCGGGCTCGCCCTCGGGCAGGATGATGCCGCGGGAGGCGAGGAAGGTCCGCACGCCGTCGGCGCGCTGCCGGCCGTCGACATATCGGTGATAGTCGGCTCCGGAATCGAATGGCACGAATTCCTGATCATGCCGTTCGGCCCATGATTCCAGGAATGAATCGAACGTCTGTTTCCATGCGGCACCGTGGACGAGCGCGGTCTGTGTCAGCACGCCGTCGAGATCGAAGAGGCAAGCGGTCACCTGTGAAGGAAGTCCGAGCACGCGCCCAATGTAGCCGGAGACGTTCAGCGGCGAGACCTGAAGGGCACCTTCACATTTCCAGGACGTTTCACAACACGTTCAACCAGGTGTTTCACTAAGAAGCGCGAACCGCGTCCATGCCGATCCGCAGTCCGATCGAGGTCCCGATCGGGCCGGTGGCCGTGGTGACCTCGTCGCACAACTGGTGCGCCAGCCACAGACCGCGTCCCCCGACCTCGAACGCCTCGGGCGTGTGCGGGCCGTCCAGATAGGCGCCCGGGATGCCCGGGCCGGAATCGGTGACCACGCACCACACCGAACCGCCCTCGATCTTGAGAACGATCCGGCCCTCACCACCCGCGTGCAGCACCACGTTGGTGATCACCTCGTTGACGGCCAGCACGAAGCCGTCCAGGCGATCCCCGCCGAGACCCGCGGCCACCATCACCCGGGTCGACTCGTGCCGCAGGACGGTGATGTCGTCCGGGCCGAACGCGCGGTCCAGCAACACCGGCCACACCCGTGGCGGGGCGGCATCGATCCTCGGCTCCCCGTCGAGAGCCGAGCGCACGCTTCGGCCGGTCCTGTCCTCCACCGTGGTGCAGCCTACGCGCTGTGGCCGTTCGGTGGCAGCAGGCGTACTGGAACGCGCCCGGAAGTGGCGTGACTCGTTCATCAGCGCCACCCCACGTCGATGCGGTCGCCGCGCTCGTCGAAAAAGTGCAGGGCATCCAGCCGAACCGCCACCGCAAGCGGATGACCAGGTGAAACCTGCGGGTACGGAGCCAGCCGGACGGACAGCTCGGCCGGCTTGCGGTGGTGCCGGCCGGGATCGTTCAACAGGTCCGGCTGTCCCCCCGGGGTCGAATCCGGGCCGGAATTCGAACGGGAAAGTCGCTGCAGCGCACGTTTGAAGGCACCACCGCCGCCGGCGTCCGGGGAGACCGCGGGCGAACCCGTCTCGTCCACCACGATCGCGGTGGCGCCGATGTCGAGATACGCCAGCGACTCGTGCCCGTGGTGCTCCAGGTAGCGGATCCGCCCCTGGAAGACCGGGCCCTGAGTGTCCGGGGTGACCGGGGTGAGCGCCTCGGCCCGGATCCCGACCACGATCCGCTCGCCGTGGTAGCGGGCCACCGCCCGTGCCCGCGGGTCGTTCCACGGCATGTAGAGGGCCTGCTCACCGAACTTCAGCGCGATGTACTGATCGAGGTGCACGTAGACCGCGGCCTCCAGCAGATTCATCTTCGGCGAGCCGAGGAACGCCGCGACGTAGAGCGTGGCCGGGCGGCGGTACACCTCGGTCGGCGTACCCAGGTCCTGCAGCACGCCCCGGCGCATGATCGCCACCCGGTCCGCCATGGTCAGCGCCTCGGACTGGTCGTGCGTCACATACATGGTCGTCACGCCCAGCTCCCGGGTCATCCCGGTGATCTCCGCGCGCAGCTCGGCACGCAGCCCGCTGTCGAGATTGGACAGCGGCTCGTCCATCAGGAAGATCCCCGGCCGGCGCACCATCGCCCGGCCCATCGCCACCCGCTGCCGCTGCCCGCCGGACAACTGGCCGGGACGCCGCCCCAGCACCTCGCCGATGCCCAGCGCGCCGGCGATCGTGCCCACCCGGTCCTGCCGCGGCGCCGGCTCCACACCGGACAGCTTGAGCGGGAAACCGATGTTCTCCGCGACGGTCATGTGCGGATAGAGCGCGAAATCCTGAAACACCATGGCGATACTGCGGTCCCGCGGCGGCAGCTCCAGCACCGGCTCACCGTTGAGGAGGATGTCCCCTCGCGTGGGATCCTCCAGCCCGGCGATCATCCGCAGCACCGTCGACTTGCCACATCCCGAGGGCCCGAGCAGGACCATGAACTCGCCGTCCCGCACCTCCAGGCTGACGTTGTCGACGGCGTAGGTGCCGTCCGGCCAGATCTTGGTGACGTCTTTGAGCGCGACGGTGGACACCGTCAACCTCCCGCATCGAGTGCGATCCCGAAACCCACGACGGTCCGCGATCGGGCCCTAACTCTGCGAGGGGCGTCAATGCTTCGCCATCGGGCGAAAGTGCCATTTGCACATAGTGATCATTCGATTACCGGTTCGTGAACACGCAGGTCACGGCTGTGAACGTGCACATAACAACCATTCGGATGTACGCCCCACAGCCCCACAAAAGCAGCCACAAATGCACGCTTCGACCACGCGAGAACGGCGCCCCACCCGACCAAAACGCGGCCGCCGGGCAAATGCGCCCCGCACCGCGTGCCAACTTACGGTCCGATCCACACCACAACGAGCCACGCACGACCCCGGGCCACCCCGCGTGCCAACTTACGGCGCGTTTCGCACCGCAACGGGCCACGCACGACCCCGGGCCACCCCGCGTGCCAACTTACGGTCCGATCCACACCACAACGAGCCACGCACGACCCCGGGCCACCCCACGTGCCAACTTACGGTCCGATTCGCACCGCGACGGGCCACGCACGACCTCGGGTTACGCCGTGTGGTTACTTGCGGTGCGTTTCGCACCGTTAGGCGGCACGCGTGGCTGCCGGCTAGCGGGACGCCTTCCAGTCCTTCGCGGCGGTCACGGTGAAGGACACCGCCACCGCGACGGCCAGCGCCACCGTGCCCACCGTGGCGTAGCCGAGCAGACCGGCCAGCACCAGCAACAGGACCCGGCCGTCCCAGCCGAGCAGCGCGCCGCCCGCACCGGTGGCGGGCGCGCCCTTCTCCATCCGGGCGGTCAGGTCGTAGTGCCGCAGGGTCAGCGTGAACAGCAGCAGGAAGATCACCGCCGGGTGGACCGAGCCGTACAGCCCGACCGCGACCACCACCAGGTATTCCGCGGCCCGCAGCGCGGCCGGCACCAACCAGTCCAGGGCGCCGCCGTGCCGGGTCCGGGCCGGGAAACCGGTGACCAGCACCGGCACCACCACCAGCGCGAGCAGCCACGGGTACCGGGCCGGGTCGCCGGTGGCCAGGACCGCGACGGCGGCCAGGGCGTACACGGTGAACAGGGCGGCGAACGGCAACGGCCGCCCGGCACCGACCCGGCTCAGGATGGACCGCACCAGCGGGCCGTCGTCGCGGTGCCGCATGGTGTCGACCGTGTGCAGCACCCCGACCCGCATCGACAGCGCCCGCAACGACCGCAACGCCAGCGTGTAGGCGGCCGCCAGCAGCCCGAAGCCGACCACCGCGGCCATCGTGACCCGTCCGTTGGAGACGGCGGCGAGCACCGAGATCAGCGCCCAGCGCTCACCGATCGGGAACACCACGATCCGCTTGGCCCAGTAGATCAGCGAGCCGCGCTGGCTCTGTGCCTTCACCGAGGCGGCGGTCAGCCGGGCCCCGACTCCCCCGGCCGCGGCGGCCGGGGCGGGACGGGCGGCGGCCTCGTCGTGCAGGGCGCCGTACCAGGTGTCGGTCATGTGCCGGGCGGTCTGCAACAGGATCGCGGTGATCGCCAGCGGCCACGCGTACGGCAGGCCCATCCGGTCGGCGCCCGCGGCCAGCCCGGCGTACACGGTGTATTCCTTGGCCCGGTCGGCCATCGTGTCCAGCCAGCCGCCGAACGCGTCGAAGTTGCGGGTGTACCGGGCCAGCTGCCCGTCCACGCAGTCGAGCACGAACCCGAGGTAGAGCAGGATCCCGCCGAGGATCATCGCCGGCCGGGACGCCTGCCAGAACAGCAGCGCCGCGCCGACCGCGAACAGCACCGACAGACCGGTCACCGCGGTCGGCGTGAGACGCAGGCGGGCGGCCGTCCGGGTCACCCAGGGCGACCAGGTGCTCACCGCGTACGTGGTGAAGAAGTCGTCCTGCTCCTTCACCGCCAACCGCAGGCGCGCCTTGTCCTCGTCGATCGCGGCGATCGCGTCCCGGGCGGCGGCCAGCCGCTCCGGCCGGTCCACCTGCTCGGCGTGCAGCAGCCGCACCCGGGTGGCCACCGGCACGAACCCGTCGGCGAGCATCTGGGCCAGCGGCTCCGGCTGGTCGGCGGCCTTCTCCAGCAGCGGCAGATCGGCCGGCGCGACGCACATCGCGCCCAGGAACCGCGTCGTCCCGGCGCCCGGCGGCGCGGGGATCACCCGGCCCCGGTCCTCCTTGAGGTCACCGTCCGGGTCGGCGGCCACCAGCACGGTGCTGCGGCCGGCCGGCTCGGTGGCCAGCGTCCAGAGCAGGCTGCCGTGGGCGACCAGATTGTCGGCGCAGATCAGCAGCGGCTCACCGGCGTCGCGGGCACGGCGGGCCAGATCGCGGAGGTGACCACCCTCGTCGCTGCCGGGAGCGAGCCGGTCGATCACGGTGACCCCGGCCGCCCGCAGAGCGGCGGTGAGATCTCCGGCGAGCCGGTCGGCCTCGCTGTCCGGCATGTCGCGTCCGGTCCGGGGGGTCAGGACGGCCAGCGTCACCCGAGCACCACCGCATTGCCTCCTCGAAGAGCGCACACTCTGGAACCAACGAGTCAGGCACGTCCGGCCGGTCCTGTCGTGACCGAGGCCATATCCGGCCCGGATCTCACCGGGCCTGGCCCTCGCCTGTCAGGGGTCACCCACGGCCGGGCTTTGAGCAGCCAGGACGGCACGTGCGCACCGGGCCGGGCCACCGGGCCCGAAACCGCCTCAGGTTAACAGTGGGCGTCCACCGGGTACGGGAGACCCTTACGGGAGCTTGCCCGCCGGCATCCATCCGTAGAACGAGGGAGGGCGGGCACTCCGTGCTTACCGTTGAAGTGGTCCGGGAGACAACAACCGGACCACCGCCGAAGGAGTGGATGAGAGTGACCAGCCCCCTCACGAGCCGCACGTTCTCCCGCCCCCGACACAACCGCAAGATCGCCGGCGTCTGCGCCGGCCTGGCCCAGCGTTTCGGGATGCGCCCGAACACGGTCCGGCTGCTCTTTGTCGTCTCGTGCCTGCTGCCCGGCCCGCAGTTCCTGATCTACATCGCGCTCTGGTTCCTGATGCCGAACGAGCGCTGACCCTACCGTGGCCGGTTCCGGTGCGATCCGCACCGGAACCGNNCGGGTGCGGAGCGCACCCGACGTCACCACGTAGCGGTTTCGGGCTCCGGGCGCGGCGCGCCCGGAGCCGTCACGCTTACGGGGCGGTGAACGTCACCGTCACCGTCGTGTAGCCGAGGCGGGCGAACAGGCTCTCCAGCATGCGCTGGGTGTTGTCCCGGGCCCGCTGGTCCAGCCCACTGGCCCGGGCCGCCTCGGTGATCCGCTGCTGGGCGAGCTGATAGACCTTCTGCTCCTTGGTCGGGTCGTTGCTGAAGGCGTCGCCGATCCGGTTGAACAGGCCGCGCTCCTCGGCCACCACATAGCTGCGCTCCATGTCGAGCGCCGCGGTGGACTGCTGCGGCGCGGGCAGGGTCAGCTCAATCGTCTTCTTCTCCTCGTCGATCTTCAGCGCGTCGCCGGAGAGGACGCTGAAGTCGACATAGGTCTCCACGGTGCCCGACCCGACGAACAGCGTGCGCCGGTTGACCAGGAAGTCGGGGATGTTGTCCTTGTTCTCCTGCATGTCGACGATGACCTGGAAGGTGCCGTCGGCCGCCACGAACCGCTCCAGGTCACGCATGGACTGCAGGAGCACCGGCTGGCTGCGGTCGGTGGTCTGATCGGCGAACGGGTTGTCGAAGGTGGGCAGCACGTTGATCGCCCGCAGCCCGAAACAGCTGAGCACCATCAACGCGAAGATGAAGAAGACGAAGATCAGCAGCCGGGCGAAGGTGCTCGGCTTGTGCTCGACCGCCTCGGCGACGGGCGGCCCCGGAGCCGCCGGCGGGACCTGGCCGGGCTCGCGCACGACCGGGAACTCGCTGGTGGACTCGCGGGGGACGGGCGCCGTGGGGTCAGCGGGGGAAGGCGATTCGGCCATGCCCTAAAGGTACGGAGGGGGTGCGACATTCCGCACGTCGATCAGTGCGCAAAGGCGTTCAAACCAGTCAATTTCTGACCGATCGACAGCTGATGAATCTCCGAGGTGCCCTCGTACGTCAGCACACTCTCCAGATTGCTGGCGTGACGCATCACCGGGTACTCGGAAAGGATCCCGTTGCCACCCATGATGGTCCGGCACTGCCGCGCGATCTTGATGGCTTCCCGGACGTTGTTCAGCTTCCCGACACTGATCTGCTCGGGCCGCAGCGGCCGGTCGGACGCGTCCCGCCGTCGCCCCAGATGCAGCGCGAGCAGGAACCCCTTCTGCAGTTCCAGGGCCATGTCGGCGAGTTTGGCCTGGGTGAGCTGGAAACCGGCGATCGGCCGGCCGAACTGCTCTCGCGTGCCGGCGTAGTCCAATGCCGTGTCGAGGCAGTCCCGGGCCGCCCCGAGCACCCCCCAGATGATGCTCAGCCGCGCCTCGGTCAGGCAGGACAGCGGGGCCATCAGACTGCGGGCGCCGGGCAGCCGGGCGCTGTCCGGGAGGCGAACCCCGGCCAGGCTGATCTCGCCGGTGCTGGACGCCCGCAGCGACATCTTGTGGCTGATCTCCCGGGCGGTGTAACCGGTCACGTCAGTCGGCACGACGAACCCGACGACACCCTTCTCGGCCTTCGCCCAGACGATCGCCACGTCGGCGATGGGCGCGTTGAGGATCCAGGTCTTGACGCCGTCGAGGATCCAGTCGTCGCCGTCCCGGGTGGCCCGGGTGGACATGCCGGTCGGGTCGGAGCCGTGATCCGGTTCGGCCAGGCCGAAGCAGCCGATCGAGCGGCCGGCGGCCAGCTCCGGCAGCCACCGGAGTTTCTGCTCCTCCGAGCCGTAGCGCCAGATCGCGTACATCACCAGGGAGCCCTGCACCGAGACCAGCGAACGGATCCCGGAGTCGGCGGCCTCCAGCTCCATACAGGCCAGCCCGAGCGCGACGGTGGTCGAGCCGCCCAGGTCGTACCCACTCAGATGCATCCCGAAGAGCCCGGCCTTGCCGAACTCGATGGCCAGCTCACGGACCGGGACATCGCCGTTCTCATACCACTCCGCCACGGCCGGCCGGACGTGATCGTCGGCCACCCGGCGACCCAGAGCGCGGGCGCCGCGCTCCTGCTCGCTCAGCAAATCGTCAAGATCCAGCAGGTCAAGAGGTCTGACACCCATGGATTCAAGCTAACGGGTGAGGCGTCAGTCCTCCACGATCAATACACGTGCGTGGATCTGATTGCGTTGCTGGAGGGCCGCGCGCAACGCCCGGTGCAACCCGTCCTCCAGGTAGAGGTGGCCCTGATATTCCACGACGTGGGGGAACAGATCGCCGTAGAACGTCGAGTCCTCGGCGAGCAGCTTGTCCAGTGCCAGCTCACGCTTGGTGGTGATGAGATCGGCGAGCCGGATCGGGCGCGGCGGAATCTCCGCCCACGCCTTCAGCGTGGTGTGGTGATCGGGGTACGGGGCTCCGTCCCGGACCGCTTTGAAGATCACTGCGGCTGCCCTTTCCGTGAGAACCGTAATCCAGCGTAACCGTGGGCCGATCAGGCCCAGCGGCCATGATGCACCACTTCGTCCACCGGCCGGTGGCCGCGCCGTAGTGACGGTGACCTCTTGTCGGCACCCCGATAGCCGATCGTGAGTGTCCCGACCGGGCTGAACTCGGCCGGCACCCCGAACGCCTCCTTGAACGAACCCACCCGGGCCGCGGGCAGGCCGATGAAGCAGGAGCCGAGGTCCTCGTTGACCGCGGTCAGGTGCATGAGCAGGGCGGCGAACCCGGTGTCGATGTCCCAGAACGGCGCCGACCAGCGTGACTCGTCCCGGTCCGTCCAGCCCTTGTCGGCATCCGCGTATCGATCAATATATGCAGATTTGTTGGACAGCGCCACGATGATCAGTGGCGCGGTCCGCATCCGGGTCAGCCAGCCGTCCGCCGGGCCGTCACCAGCGGTGCTCGCCCAGTACCGCTCGCGGTCGGCCGGCTCGGTCAGCACCAGGAAGGCCCAGCCCTGAGAGAAGCCCGCCGACGGCGCCCGCAGCCCGTGCCGGACGATCTTGTCGACCAGCTCGGGTGGGATCGGGCGGTCCGGGTCGTACCCCCGCACCATCCGCCGCCGGCGGACCACCTCGTCGAAGTCCATTAAAAGCGGATGCCCCAGGAGGCCGACCAGGTCTCGCCCGGAGCGAGGACGACCAGGTCCCGGCCGGTCCGGAAGGAGTCCGGCGGGCAGGTCATCGGCTCCACCGCGATGGACCGGCGGAACCGCTCGCCGTGCAGCGTGTCGGCGGTGAAGACCTGCCAGTAGCGGAACCTGCCGTCGGCCCACACCACGATGCGCCGGTCCGAGCCGGCGTCCGCGAGGGTGACCGAGGTGATCCCGTCGGCGTCGAAGTCGATGTCGCCGAAGGTGGTGTCCAGCACCAGGTCACCGATCCGGCGCGGCTCGGTGAAGTCGAACTCGGTCCCGGCGATCTTGGTGGCGCCGATCGGCAGCAGCCGGCTGTCGGCCATGATCCGGGAGCCGGCCGGCACGTGCAGCACCGTCTCGTCCACGGTCAGGCCGGGCAGACGCAGGTACGGGTGAACCGAGTAACCCCACGGGGCGTTCGTGTCGGCCGTGTTGACGACCTCCTGCACACACTTGAGCCCGTCGGCCGAGACCGACCAGTGCGCGCGCAGCACCAGCGACCACGGGTAGCCGACCTGGCCGGGCAGGTCGAACTCCAGCGTCACCGCGTCCGCCGCCTGCGACACCAGCCGCCAGCGGGACCAGTTGACCAGGCCGTGGATGGCGTTGCTGCGGGCCGGCTCGGTCAGCGCGAGTTGATAGGCGGTGCCCTCGAACTCGTACTTCCCGTCCCGGATCCGGTTGGGCCACGGCGCGAGGATCTGCCCGGCCGAACCGGGGGAGATCTCCTCGGTGGTGAACCCGTCCAGGATGTCGACACCGCCGACCGAATACGACCGGAGCGTCCCGCCGACCTCCGCCAGGACGGCCCGGTGCCCGCCCGCCTCGATCGACCACTGGACGCCGGACTTGGCGGTTGACTCTGCGCTCATACCCGCGACACTATCGGTCGGCCACCCCGTCCCGCTCGGGCCGGTAGCGGATCAGCGCCGGTGAGCTGAGACCGAGCACCACGGCCAGCCCGGCGGCCACCAGACCGCCGCCCACCCAGGAGGTGCCGACGCTGGTCAGGTCGGCTGTCGCACCGGCCCGCAGGTCGCCGAGGCGCGGCCCGCCGGCCACCACCACGGTGAACACCCCCTGCAGCCGCCCGCGCAGGTGATCGGGCGCGAACGTCTGCATGATCGTCTGCCGGTAGACCGCGCTGACCAGGTCGGCCATCCCGGCCACGGCGAGCAGCAGCACCATCAGCCACAGGCTGGTGGCCATCCCGGCCAGCCCGATCGCCAGACCCCAGCCGACCACCGCGACGATCAGCGCCAGCCCCTGCCGCCGCACCCGGCCGATCCAGCCGGAGGTGAGCCCGCCGACCATCGCGCCGATGGCGATCGCGCTGTACAGCCAGCCGACCGCCGCTCCCCCGCCGAACTGCTCCTCGGCCACCGCCGGGAACAGCGCCCGGGGCATCGCGAACACCATCGCGACCAGGTCGACCGCGAAGGAGAGCAGCAGCACCGGCTGGGTGACCAGGAACTTCAGCCCGATCACGATGCCGCGCAGGCCGGCACTCGGTTTCTCGGCCTCCCCCACCCGTACACCAGGGGGAATGTCGGGAAGTTTCCAGGTCGCCCAGAACGTGACGGTGAACAGCAGCGCGTCGAAGGCATAGGCGACGACGATCCCGCTGTCCGTCGACCAGATGCCCATGATCAGCCCGGCGGCCAGCGGCCCGAGCACCCCGCCGGCCGTGGTGGCCGTGTAGTTCAGCGTGTTCGCCGCCGGGACCAGCGGCTCCGGCACGATCCGCGGCACGATCGCCTGCCGGGCCGGCGAACTCACCGCGAACCCGGCCGACTGCACCGCCATCAGCGCCAGCAGCAGATGCCCGCTGCGCACCCCGAGCACCGCCTGGACCAGCAGCAGCACCGTGGTCACCCAGGTCACCACCGAGCTGAACAGCAGCAGTCTGCGGCGGTCCACCACGTCGGCGGCGGCACCACCCCAGAGCCCGAAGATCAGCAGCGGGACCAGCCCGGCCACGCCCAGCAGCCCGACCCAGGTGGCCGACCCGGTGATCGCGAACATCTGCACCGGCACCGCCACCGCGGTGAACTGGAAGCCGAAATAGGCCGCGCTGTTCCCGATCCAGGTCCGCCGGAAGGTCGGCACACTCAGCGGCCGGGTGTCGATCATCCAGGACCGGGGCTCGGTGGCGCCCTCGCTCAAGGCGCGAGCCTCTCGACCACCCAGTCGTCGCCGGTACGCCGGAATCGCAGCCGGTCGTGCAAGCGGCTGCTGCGGCCCTGCCAGAACTCCACCGTGTCCGGGCGTACCCGCAATCCGCCCCAATGCGGTGGAGGCGGAACCGGCTGACCGTCGAATCGCTCGGCGGCCGCCGCGAGCCCCGCGTCCAGTGACTCCGCACCGGGCAGCACCGTCGACTGCGGGCTGGCCCAGGCGCCCAGCTGGGAACCCCGGGGACGGGACGCGAAGTACTCCTCGGTCTCGGCCCGGCCCACCCGTTCCACCGCCCCGGCCACGATCACCTGGCGCTGCATGGGAAACCACGGAAAGACCAGACTGGCGTACGGGTTCTCGCTCGCCTCCGCGCCCTTGCGCGACCGGTAGTTGGTGAAGAACACAAAACCATCGCCGTCGTACGCCTTGAGCAGCACCGTCCGTGCCGACGGCCGGGCCCGCGAGTCGGCGGTCGCCACGATCATCGCGTTCGGCTCCGGCAGCCCGGCGGCGGTCGCGTCGGCGAACCAGCTCGCGAACTGCTCCGGCCACGTCGCCGCCAGTCCGCTCTCGGTCAGTGGCGGCCACTCGGTGTAGTCCCGGCGCATCCCGGCCGGTGACGGCGGTTCGGTGACCACGGCAGCTCCTCCACTCGCCCCAGGGACGGAAACGACGCTAAGTCCCCCGCCATCAAACGTCAGGTGAATCAGGATGGGTGTCATCGAGAGCACAATCGCGGCGGGTCGACCGGGCGGTTACCCGGCGGGCAAGATGAATCACCCACCGCAGTTCGGTTCCACAGGGAGTGCCGTGACCGACTTCAAGCCGGGGCTCGAGGGCGTCATCGCGTTCGAGACCGAGATCGCCGAGCCCGATCGTGACGGTGGCGCGCTGCGATACCGCGGCGTCGACATCGAGGACCTGATCGGACAGGTCTCCTTCGGCAACGTCTGGGGCCTGCTGGTCGACGGGAGGTTCGGGCCGGGCCTGCCACCGGCCGAGCCGTTCCCGGTGCCGGTGCACTCCGGGGACATCCGCGTCGACGTGCAGTCCGCGGTGGCCATGCTGGCGCCCTACTGGGGGCTGTCCCAGCTCTTCGACATCTCCGACGAGCAGGCCCGCAAGGATCTGGCCCGGGTCTCGGTGACCGCGCTCTCCTTCGTCGCCCAGGCGGCCCGCGGCCTCGGCCTGCCGGCCGTCCCGCAGAAGGACATCGACAAGGCCGAGACCATCGTGGAGCGGTTCATGCGCCGGTGGCGCGGCGAGCCGGACCCGCGTCACGTCAAGGCCGTCGACGCCTACTTCATCGCCGCCTGCGAGCACGGCCTGAACGCCTCCACCTTCACCGCCCGCATCGTCGCCTCCACCGGCGCCGACGCGGCCGCCTGCATCTCCTCCGGGATCGGCGCGCTCTCCGGCCCGCTGCACGGCGGCGCACCGACCCGGGTGCTGCAGATGCTGGAGGAGGTGGAGCGGGCCGGCGACGCCGAGGCCTATGTGAAGGACTACCTGGACCGTGGCGAGCGCCTGATGGGTTTCGGCCACCGGGTCTACCGCGCGGTCGACCCGCGGGCCAAGGTGCTCCGCCGGATCGCCAAGGATCTCAACGCCCCGCGATACGAGGTGGCAGCCGCCCTGGAGACCGCCGCCCTGGCCGAGTTGCGGGAGCGCAAGCCGGACAAGGACCTGTTCACCAACGTCGAGTTCTGGGCCGCGGTGCTGCTCGACTTCGCCGAGGTCCCGGCGCACATGTTCACGTCGATATTCACCTGCGCCCGGGTGGCCGGCTGGAGCGCGCACATCCTGGAGCAGAAGCGGCTCAACCGGATCCTGCGCCCCGGCCTCCACTATGTGGGACCAGGGCCGCGGAAGCCGCAGGAGGTCGAGGGCTGGGATCAGCTCCCGCATAATGTGTGACCGTGACTGACATCCGGATCCCTGACGCGATCAAGCCCGTCGACGGACGGTTCGGCTCCGGGCCGAGCAAGGTCCGTCCCGAAGGCGTCGAGGCGCTCTCCGCGGTGTCCCGCACGTTCATGGGCACCTCCCACCGGCAGAGCACGGTGAAGGACCAGGTGGCCCGCCTGCGCCGGGGCCTGGCCGAGTTCTTCGCCGCGCCGGACGGCTACGAGGTGGTCCTCGCCAACGGCGGCACCAGCGCGTTCTGGGAGATCGCGACGTTCGGCCTGGTCCGCGAGAAAGCGCAGTTCGCCGAGTTCGGCGAGTTCGGCGCCAAGTTCGTGCAGGCGGTCGCCACCGCGCCGTTCCTGGCCGAGCCGACCGTGCACCGGGCGCCGGGCGGCCAGGCGGCCTATCTGACCGCCGAGGCCGGAGTCGACGTCTACGCCTCGGTGCAGAACGAGACGTCCACCGGGGTGGCCGTGCCGGTCCGCCGGGTGGCCGGCGCCGACCCGGGCGCGCTGGTGCTCACCGACGCCACCTCGGGCGGTGGCAGCCTCGACGTCGACCTGCGCGAGACCGACGTCTACTACCTGGCCCCGCAGAAGGCGCTCGGCTCGGACGGAGGTGTCTGGCTGGCCCTGATGTCGCCGGCCGCGATCGAGCGGGCGTTCACGATCAAGGCGTCCAAGCGGTACATCCCGCAGTTCCTCGACCTGGTCACCGCGATCGAGCAGTCCCGGCTGGACCAGACGTACAACACGCCCGCCCTGGCCACCATCTTCCTGGCCGCCGAGCAGGTGGACTGGATGAACGCGCAGGGAGGACTCTCCTGGGCGGTCAAGCGCAGTGCGGAGAGCGCGGCCGCGATCTACGGCTGGGCCGACCGGTCGTCGTTCGCCGAGCCGTTCGTCACCGATCCGGCGCTGCGGTCGGCGGCGGTCGCCACCATCGACTTCGCCGAGGGTGTGGACGCCACCGCGATCGCCAAGGTGCTGCGGGCCAACGACGTGGTGGACACCGAGCCGTACCGCAAGCTCGGCCGCAACCAGCTCCGGGTGGCGCTCTACCCGACCGTCGACCCGACCGATGTGGCCGCTCTCACCACCTGTATCGACTATGTCGTCGAGCGTCTCTGATCGCGGACTTCCGATCGGGATGGTACGAATAGTTGGCTGGGGGTATTCATGACCGATGACGACAGCGAAGATCATCTCCGCTGGTCAGCAGTTTGACGGCGTGGCATACCCCCATTGGGTGACCGGGGCGCGTACCGTGTTCCGAAACGCGCCCCCGTGAATGACTCTCGGGAGCACAGGCCAACGCGACGAGACGGAGGCAACGCATGCGGCCGGTACGCTTCGTCGCCCTCTCCGAGGACGGACAGGCTCTCGTGCTCGCCGATGAGGTCGGGCGCCTTCTCGCACTACCCATCGACGATCGGGTCTCCGGAGTCCTGACCGAGGGCCCCGCCGCCCCCGGCACCGCCGTCGCCGTGCTCACCGAGAATGCGACGCCCTCCCTCTCCCCGCGTGACATCCAGGCCCGGATCCGCTCCGGTGACTCCGCCGAGGAGGTCGCCCGGATCGCCGGTGTGCCCGTCGACCGGGTCCTGCGCTACGCCGGCCCGGTCCTTCAGGAGCGCGCCATGCTGGCGCAGCACGCCCGCCGCACCCGGCTGAAGACGTCCGATTCCGGTCAGCCGCTCGCCGAGGTGGTCGACAGCCGTCTCGCCCAGCACGGCATCGACACTGAGAAGATCTCCTGGGACGCGTTCCGCCGCGACGACGGCACCTGGCGCATCATCGCCACCTGGCCGTCCGGCAAAGCCACCGCGCAGGCCATCTGGGACCTCGACAAGGGCCGCCAGGTGGTCTCGCCGCACGACGACATGGCGCAGTATCTGTGCGCCGAGCGCCCCACCCAGATCCTCGGCCAGGAGCCGGCACCGGAGCGGGGCGGCCACGGCCTGCCCGGCCCGGCCCGCAGCAGTGAGCCGAGCCGTGGTGGCCACGGCCTGCCCAGCGCCGACCCGGCCGCCCGGGCCGGCACCCGCGACTCGATCCGCGCCAGCCGGGACGCCCTGCTCGCCTCACTGGACCGGCCGTTGGAGGGCTCGTCCGGCCGCGGCCTGGACACTGCGGCCCGCCGCCCGGTCGGCGGGGGCGCCGCGGCCCTGATGGGCGGCGGTTCCGGCTCGGCCTTCGACGACGACTCCGACCTGCCCAAGGAGGTCCCGGCGGTGCCGTCGCTGGCGGTGCTGCGCCCCCGCCGCACGGTCGGCCAGGCCCCGTCGCCGGCAGGCACCGAGTCGGAGGAGAGCAACAAGCCGCGCAAGCGCCTGCCGAGCTGGGACGACGTCCTGTTCGGCGGCGGCCCGGCGGCCCGCGAGTCCTCCTGAGCCGCCTCTTCGTCGCGCTCTTCCCGTCCGAGGAAGCCCGCGAACACCTGCGCCACCACCTACCAGCAGCGTCCGCGCCGGAGTCCAGCCCCGCCCCGCCCCACGGCGCCCCCGCGCACCAGGCCGCCCCCGCGAACCACGACACCTCCACCCGCCACGGCGCCCCCGCACATCAGGCCGCCCCCGCGAACCACGACACCTCCACCCGCCACGGCGCCCCCGCACATCAGGCCGCCTCCGCGCGCCGCGCTGATTCCATCCACCGCGCTACCTCCAGCAACTACACCGCGTCCACCAACCGCACTACCTCCGCCCACCTCTCCGCTTCCGCCCATCTCTCGGATTCCGCCCACCTCTCCGCCTCCGCCCACCTCTCCGCCTCCGCGCGCCAGGCCGCGAAGTGGCACATCACGCTGCTCTTCCTCGGGGAGATACCGGACAAGGGCGGTACTCCACGCGAAAGATATTCCCCTAGTGAAAGCGGCATACCGGACCGCGCGACGGTGATGCGCGCGTTGAGTGCGATGCCCCTGATCACGCCGTTCCGTCTTCGACTGTCCGGGGCCGGACGGTTCGGCCCGGTCGTCTGGGCCGGTGTGGCGAGCGACGGCCCGGCACTGCACAACTTCCAGGCGACGGTGCGCTCCTCATTGACCGCCGTCGGCCTCCCTGCCGATCCACGGCCCTTCAGTCCGCATCTGACGGTCTCCTACCGGTTCGACCAACGGATTGCCGACGCCTTGGCCGACTACACCGGGCCAGCCTGGACGGTCGAGGAGTTCTCCCTGGTCAGCAGCGCGGGCGGGGAATACCATCGGCTCTGGAACGGATACCTGCAGTGACTTTCCGGGAGGTCCGATGGCACGTGCCACCCTGTCGTCCCGCCTCCTGACGGCGGTCGCGGTCACCGTCGCGGTCCTCGCCACCGGCACGCCCGCGATGGCCGCCACCTCCGGCCGGGCCCGGGTGTTCGTCTCCGGCGACGCCCAGCACGTCGAGTTCGTCGCCGGGACGGGCAAGGCCAACCAGGTGGAGATCTTCCGCTCCGGCAACACGGTCACCGTTGACGACCGGCACCGGATCCGCACCGGCAAGGGCTGCACAGCAGTCAAGGGCGACGTGACGAAGGTGCGCTGCGCGATCCGCTCGACCGGTCAGGTGACCGTCGACGTCCGGCTCGGCGACCGGAACGACGTCTTCGCCAACAAGACCGCGCTCTACGCCGACGTGCGCGGTGGCACCGGCCGGGATCGGCTCTACGGCGGCACCGGCACCGACTCCCTCAACGGCGATCAGGGCGCCGACAAGATCTACGGCGGGGAGGGTGACGACTTCCTGCGGGGAGGCGCACTGCCGGGCGGCGACTTGCTGCAGGGCGGGATCGGCGACGACACCCTGCTCGGCAGCTCCGGTGACGATCACCTGAACGGCGGCGACGGCGACGACCTGGTCTTCCCTGGCGCCGGCAAGGACTTCACCTGGGCCGGAGACGGCGACGACACGATCCTCGACGCCGAAGGGAACGACACCGTCGACGCCGGGTTCGGCGACGACCGGGTCTCCGGCGGTCCCGGCGCGGACTCCCTTTACGGCGCCGAGGGCGACGATCGGCTCCACGGCGGCACCGGCGCCGACCGGCTCTTCGGCGACGACGGCGACGACCTGCTGAACGGTTCGGTAGACCGGGCCGGCGGCTCGGACTACGACACCGCGGCCGACAGCCTCGACGGCGGCGCGCACACGACCGGCGACACCGCCGAGGTCCGCCCGAACGACACCACCGCGAACTGCGAGATCGTCACCGCCGTGCCCTGACCGGCGCCGCCCTCGCCGCCGCCTGGCCGGACCATCGATCAGCTCCGGCACCCGTCGCCCCGCTCTGCCGCGCAATCCGGCCCTGATGCCGCCAGGGCGTGGGAACAGACGTCGCTGACCGGTGCGGAAGTGGTTCGACGTGCGGCCCCGGAGGAACTCGGCGCCCACGTCACACCTCGCGGCCTGCACTGCTCGCCCGAGCCCGCCACAGGCGTCAGCTCGCCGACGAGCCCGGTCATCGCGCCCGGCAACCGGGTGCCGATGCCAGTGCCGGCAACGAAACGCCATCACGACCAGCTCGACGTGCCCATGATCGGTCGACATCGACATCCGCCCTCCTTCGACCAGCCCTGCCCCTCGCCTGACGACAACTATAAACCCGGTGTATACATGGAGCGCATAACGAGTTCGAGACGAGAGCGAGGACACAGATGAGACAACCCAGCCTCGCCAGCGCCGCCATCACCGCGCTGGCCACCGTCATCACACTGGGCGCGGCTCCGACCGCCGCTCAGGCCGCAACCCCGGCGATCACATGGGCGACCTGCGACGACCGGGCCGAGGTCCAATGCGGCAGTGTGACCGTCCCGATCGACTGGTCCAAGCCCGGTGGTGCGACGCTCGACATCGCGCTGGCCCGACGGCCGGCCGGCGATCCCCGGGCCCGCATCGGCACTCTGGTGATCAATCCCGGCGGGCCCGGCGGCTCCGGTGTCGCCTCGGTGAAGGGCGGGTTCGCCGACCACCTGCCGGCCGAGGTGCTCCGCCGGTTCGACCTGGTGGGTTTCGATCCTCGCGGCGTCGCCGGCAGTGGGCAGATGCGATGCCTGCCCAGCGATCTCACCGCGGCGCACTACCTGCCCACCACCGCCGCACAGTTCGACGAGCTGCGAGCCGGCAACCGGGCCGCGGCCGAGAGCTGCCATGAGATCAGCGGGCCGCTGGCCGGGTTCCTCGACAACCTGAGCGTCGTGCGAGACATCGACGCGGTGCGCGCGGCGGTCGGCGACAAGAAACTGACGTTCTACGGCATCTCGTACGGCAGCATGATGGGCCAGCAGTACGCCCAGGTGTTCCCCGACCGGGTGCGGGCGTTGGTGCTCGACAGCAACATGGACCACAGCCGCGCCACGACCTGGGACTTCCTGCGCAGCGAGACAGTCGCCGCACAGCAGGTGTTCGACCGCTTCGTCGAGTGGTGTGCCGGGACCGACGAGTGCGCATTGCACGGCAAGGACGTCCGCAAGGTCGTCGCCGACCTGCACGCACGCGCTGAGGCGGGCGAGCTGGGCGAGACCGACCCGCTCACCCTGCTCGACGACATCCAGAGCATGTTCGGCGGACCGTACTGGCCGGAGCTGGCCGACCGGCTCACCGACTTGTCCGCCGCGGAGCCGTCCCCGGACCCGACAGCAGAAGCGGCCGCGACCGTGGAGCCGATCGAGGACATCAACGGCATCTTCTGCTCCGACTGGCGGCTTCCGGTTCGCGATGTGGCCGAAGTGCGGGCGTACCGCAAGAAGCTGGCGCGCGTGGCGCCCGACATGAAACTCAACACGCAGGCGTGGGCCGCGGTCCTCAGCTGTGTCGGCCACACCGCCGAGGTCCGCAACCCGCAGGGCCCGCTGGTGTGGAAGGGCGTGCCGCCGGTTCTCCTGCTGAACAGCCGTTTCGACGCCGCGACCCCGCACGAGTGGGCGCGCAACGTGGCCCGCCAGACCGGCGCGACCCTGCTCACCTATGAGGGCACCGGCCACGCGGTCAACTCATTCGACAGCGCCTGCATCCGCAAGGCGACCGAGCGGTACCTGATCAACGTGCGCACCCCACGCCCAGGTACCAGCTGCCCAGCGATCTGAGGTCGCAAGCAGCCGTCGTTCCTCGGGGTGTTGCCGGAGTCTGGTGGTTCTTACTGGCCAGCGACCCGACGCGAGCCGAGCCGCCGTAGGCGCTGTGGCAACCAGGCCACCCCAGACCAGGTCAGGCCGGATCTTGCCTGACTGGATCATGCTGGACTGGATGGGTCTTGCCTGGTCAGGCTGGATCGGACCGTCCTGGCCAGGTCAGGCGGGACGGCGCTGGATCGGCTTGGACCGAGGTCAGGTGGGCGGGCCCGGGTCGTGCCGGAACACCAGGCCGGCCGCGGCCAGTTCGAGCTCGATCCGGGCCCGCTCGATGTCCCGCTCGATGCCGTCCAGCGGTTCCAGGAACTCCTCGATGCCGAGGCAGCCGCAGGCCAGCCGCAAGCGGGCGTCATAGCTGCGCATCGTCGCGACCAGCAGCACCTCGGAGTGGAACGGCGGATTGCGGCGCTGATGGTCCAGACGGCGCAGGTCGAACGCGATCTGCTCGATGGCCGGCGGCCTGAGCGCGGCCAGGCGGGCCTGATCCCAGGAACGCAGGCCACGGTCCAGCCGTCGAATGGTGGTCCGGTCGCCACGACTGCGTGGCCCCCGGTCGATGCGCCGGCGGCGGCGGGCCAGGTGCCGGGAACCGGACCGCTCACGGAGGTCGCGGGCCCTCAACTCCTTCCGGCCGTCCCGGGTGAGGATGCGGCGGAGGTCGGACGGTTTGCCGCTGAGAAGGATCGTTGCGGCACACGGAAATATCAGCAGCGCTGAGAGCGCCGCCGAGAGCACAGCAATGTGCGCGATCGCCACGGTTCGACGCTAGGCCCTGACCGGCCAGTCCGGAATACCCGTTCGGAGGAGTCGATCGTGCCAACCTCACCCGCGTTGACCTCGGAATACGGCATCTCAAAAAGTGATCTTGAGCGATGGACGGATCTTCCCGCCTTTCCCCGGATTCCGGCGCGCAAGGCGAGCGGGCGGTCGGGCGCACAAGCCGAGCAGGCGGCCGGGCGCACAAGGCGCTTGGGCGAGCGGGCACGCAAGGCGCTTGGGCGAGCGGGCACGCAAGGCGCGACGACGGGCCGGGCCGAAACGCATCCGCTGGACGGAATCCCGGACCGGCGCCGAACCGGGGACGCCGAACGCAAGAAAGAACGTTCGGTATCGCAGAGCAGATCTGGGCCGGACCCGGCGGGCGGCAGCCGGTAGCAAGAACGTTCGGTACCGGAAAGCGGAACCGAACCAGACCCGGGCCAGACGGAGGCAGGACGGGCCGGGCGGGCCGCAAGTAGCAAGAACGTTCGGTACCGCGAAGCGAAACCGGGCCGGACCCGGCGTACCCCAGGCAGCAAGAACGTTCGGTACCGCAAAGCGAAACCGGGCCAGACCCGGGCGGGCCGAAACGGGCCTGGTGACCCTCTAGACCTTTACCCCGGAGCCGGTTCGGGCGCGTGGGACGTCCACCGGAATCGTCGCGGACTCGACCGGCACGTCCACCTCGGTGGTGACGACCGGGGCGGGCGGGCTGATCAGGTGGAGACGGGGTCGAGGGCGTAGGCGTACCGAAATCCGGTCTCCGCTCGTCTTCAGCTCCCAGACCAGCGCGGCGGCCGCGGCCAGGAAGCTGACCACGCCGGCCGCCCAGATGCTGGACGGTACCCCGAAGTGTTCGCCCCACCAGCCGGACAGCGACGCCCCGATCGGTGTGGTGCCGAGGAAGACCAGCACGTAGAGGGCCATCACCCGGCCGCGGAATTCCGGGTCGACGCCCATCTGGACGCGGTGGTTGCAGCCTTGGGCCAGGTAGATCGAGAAGAAGCCGGTGGGGACGAGCAGCAGGGCCGCGGTCACGAAGTTGGGAGCGAAGCCGACGGCGATCTCGAAGATCCCGAAGAGCAGGCCGGCCGCGATGATCAGGTAGGCGCTGGGGCGGGCGGTTCGCCGGCTGCCGGCCAGTGCGCCGCCCAGCGATCCGATGGCCAGGCAGGTGGTGAGCAGGCCGAACGTGGACGGGCCGGCGTCGTATTCGATCTTCGCGAGGGCGGCCAGGGTGACCGGGAAGTTGAAGCCGATCATGCCGATGACGAACATCATGAAGATCGGCAGCAGTAGGTCATGGCGCTTGCCGACATACCGCAGGCCGTCGCTGACCCGGGCGTTGCCGCGGTCCTTGCGTTCGGTGCGGTACAGGTCGGCGGGGCGCATCCGCAGGTAGGTGAAGACCGGGGCGATCGCCAGCGCGGTCGAGATCAGGAACACCGCCGGCGTGTTGAGCAGTGCGAGCAGCACACCGGCCAGGGCCGGGCCGCTGATCCGGGCGACGTTGAAGGTGGCCGCGGACAGGGCCAGGGCGTTGGGCAGCAGGTGCAATTCGACCAGTTCGGAGACGAAGGACTGCCGGACCGGGGTCTCCACCGCGTTGGCGATGCCGAGGAACAGCGCGGACACGAACACGTGCCACAGTTCGACCACCCCGGAGGCGACCAGGATCGCGAAGACCACGGCGAAGAACGCGAACGCGGCGTTGGCCACGATCAGGATCTTGCGTTTGTCGTAGCGGTCGGCGAGCCGGCCGGACCAGAGGGTCAGCAGCATCACCGGGACGAACTGCAGTGCGGTGACGATGCCCAGCGCGCCCGGGGAGTTGTCGGAGAGTTCGAGGACCAGCCAGTCCTGGGCGGTGAACATCATCCACACGCCGACCAGCTTCACCAGCTGCCCGATCGTGAAGAGCCGGTAGTTCGGAACCCCTAGGGATCGGAAGGTGGTGCCCAAGACAGCCCCTGTTCGTCGTACGCGTCATCGTCAGGTGACGAAGCGGAACGACCTGGGGCCTGCTGTCAGCCGCGGGCGACCCGCTGCAGGATCTCCGCAGCAGCCGCGAGGGTTTCCCGTTCCTCCGGAGTGAGCTGGTCCAACTGGACCGCCAGCCACTCGTTGCGGGCTCGCTCGTGGAACGCGTAGACCGCCCGGCCCTCGTCGGTGGGGGCCAGGATCACCTGGCGGCCATCGGTGGGGTGGGGTGTCCGCGCGACGAGCCCACGCTCCTCCAGCTTGCCGACGATCTTCGTCATCGTCGGGGGCTGGACCCGCTCCATGTCGGCGAGCTCACGAGGAGTCAGCGCACCGGCCAGTTGGAGGCTGGTCAGCGCGGAGAGCTGACTGAACGTCAGATCGCCCACCGGGCGGGCTTGCCGGACTCGCCGGCTGAACCGGATGATCGCATCCCGCAGCGTCTTGGCCAGTATCTCGGCCGTGGTGCGCTCCGTAGTCATCACCCGCTCCGTCACGGTCTTTAGCTTAGCTAATGAGCATTGCTAACGACATCCGTTAACCCGTATGACAGCCGTCACCGGGCAGGAGCGCCCGGTGACGGCTGGAAGAAACTCAGAGGATCCAGGATTCCAGGGGACCCCGGGCGAAGTACAGGACGAACAGGGCGGCGATGCCGTACATCAGGGGGTGGATCTCCTTGATGCGGCCTGTCGCGGCCTTCAGCAGGACGTACGTGATGATCCCGGCGCCGATGCCGTTGGAGATCGAGTACGTGAACGGCATCAGCGTGACGGTCAGGAACGCCGGCACCGCGATCGTGTAGTCCGACCAGTCGATCTGCCGCACCGTGGTGATCATCAGGAAGCCGACCACCACCAGGGCGGTCGACGCCGCCTCGAACGGCACCACCTTCACCAGCGGCGCGAAGAACATCGCCACCAGGAACAGCGCGCCGGTCACCAGGCTGGCGACACCGGTCCGGGCACCCTCGCCGACACCGGAGGCGCTCTCCACGTACGACGTGTTGCTCGACACACTGGCCACACCGCCGGCCGCCGCGGCGACCGAGTCGACGAGCAGGATCTCCTTGGTACGCGGCGGCATGCCCTCGGCGTCGAGCAGCTCACCCTCCTGCCCGACCGCGACCATCGTGCCCATGGTGTCGAAGAAGTCGGTCACCAGCAGCGTGAAGATGAACATCAGCACGACCAGCGGGCCGGCCGTGGTCCACGAGTCGAGCACGTTGAACTGGCCGAGCAGCGACAGGTCGGGGGTGTCGATGATCTGCTCGGGCAGCGCCGGCGTGTTCAGCGACCAGCCGCCCGGCTTCGCGATCGCCTCGACCACGATCGCGATCGCGGTGGTGCCGAGGATGCCGATCAGGATGGCGCCCTTGACCTTGCGGACGAAGAGCACCAGCGTGATCAGCAGACCGATCACGAACACCACGATCGGCCAGGTCATCAGCTTGCCGCCGGTGCCCAGCTCGACCGGGACGGTGGTGTTGGCGGCGTCCGGCACGCGGTGCACGAAGCCCGCGTCGACCAGCCCGATGATCATCAGGAAGAGGCCGATGCCGACGCCGATCGCGGTCTTCAGCTGGGTCGGCACCGCCTTGAAGACGGCCGTACGCAACCCGGTCAGCACCAGGATGGCGATCAGCACACCCTCGATGACGACCAGGCCCATCGCGTCCGCCCAGGTCATCTCGGGCGCGATCTCGTACGCGACGAGCGCGTTGACCCCGAGGCCGGCGGCCAGGGCCAGCGGGAACCGGCCCACCACCCCCATCAGGATCGTCATCAGGCCGGCGACCAGCGCGGTCCCGGCGGCCAGGGCGGTGATCGGCAGCTGGGCGCCGTCCTTGTCCACACCGCCGGCCAGGATCAGCGGGTTGAGGACGACGATGTAGGCCATCGTGAAGAAGGTGACGACACCGCCACGGATCTCGCGGCTCAACGTCGAGCCGCGCTGGGTTATCTCGAAAAACCTGTCGAAGGCATTCATGAGACTCTTTCGGTATGCGCGAGGGACGCGCGCATGTTGTCAGACCTGCGTTTCGGCGACAAAAACCGAGCGATGTTACAACTCTCACGTGCTGCGCGGATGCGATGCGTAGTGGCCGTACCCTGACAGAGTGAGTGATCTGTCTCCCGCCACGCGCACCGACGGCCCGCTGTCGGCTCTCTCCGTGGTGACCGGGACGAAACCTCGGCCCGCACCGCTGGACCCACCGATGGTCCCGTTCGCGCTGGCCGGTGTGGCCGCTTTCGCGATCGCCCTGCTGGGCACCTGGCTGGCCGGCGCGCCCGCGCACGTGGTCCAGGTGTGCCTGGCCGGGCTGCTGTGGGGCATCCCGGGCACGCTGACCATGGTGGTGCACGACCGGGGCCGCAAGCGGCGCAGGGCGCTGACCCACCCGGAGGTCCGGGTGGTGGAGGAGCAGCGGACGGCCTGAGGCCTAGCTGTGGCCGTAATCCTCGGCCGGCTCGCCCGCCTCGACCGAACCGTGGCCGCGGCTCACCGCCACCGCCTCGACCTCACTGTCGTCGTAGACCGTGGGCAGCTCGTCGACCGGCTGCTCGGACGCGCTGAGCAGGGCCTCGGAGTGGGCGCCACAACCGTGGTCGGCGGCGACCGCGCGGCCGTCGTCAGGCGCGTACAGGTTGCCGCAGACGCCGAACATCATCCGCATCGAACCGGCCAGCGGCAGGTAGAAACCGCAGGTGCCGCAGCGCGCGTTCCGCGGGGCGGCGGACGAGATCGGGGCCTCCGGGCCGGCGTCACCGTCATACCACCGCTGGGCCGTCTCCATCCGGCCCTCCTGGGACATCACCCGGGACCGGCCCAGGCCCAGCTCCCAGGAGACCTGCTCGACCGCGGCGTCGTCGCTGAGCACGTAGCCCGGGGACAGCCGGTCGTCGTCGGGGGCGGTCGGCATCAGGTCGCCGACACCGAGGTCGCCGGGCTGGACCCGCTCGTTCCACGGCACCCAGCCGGGGGCGAGCAGCGCGTCCGGGCCGGGCAGCAGAACCGTCTCGCAGACCGTGACGTGCCGGCTCCGCGGCACACGGGTCACCGTGACCGCCCACCGCCAGCCCTTGTATCCGTCGAGATGACTCTCGAAGAAGTGAGTTACAACACGGTCGCCCTCGGCGACAGCGTCGAGATGATCGCCGATGTCGGCCGGGTCCACTTCGGTGATGGCACCACGTGCCACCCCGACGGCATCGGCACAGACCTGGTCGAGTCGGGCGGCGCGGGAGGTGGTCCTGGAGGTCACCCGCCCATTGTTGCCTACCGAACCCCGGAGCCCGCAACGACTCCCCAGATACCCGGACAGCGAGGGCCTTGCGGATCGCCGGGCACCGGAACGGGACGCGGGTCGCCCACATCAGTCAGGATGGTTCCATGCCGCTGCTTCCCACGCTCGGACGCACCGTCGGCACCGGCGTCAAAGCCGCCCGGCTGCTGGTGCGTGGATCGGTGCGCGGCGGCGCCTGGGCCACCCGCCGGGTCGGATCGGCACGCGCCCGCGGCGCCGCCGGCGAGACCGGCATGATCCGGCTCTTCGATCTGCACGCGGTCTCCTGCGCCGGTGACGCCCTGATCGCGATCGGTCTGGCCGGGACGATCTTCAGCGTCCCGCTCGGCGAGGCCCGCAGCAAGGTCGCCCTCTACCTGCTCATCACGATGGTGCCGTTCGCGCTGCTGGCGCCGGTGGTCGGCCCGCTGCTCGACCATTTCCGGCACGGCCGGCGGTACGCCCTGGCCACCACCTTCCTGGGCCGGGCCTTCCTGGCCTACGTGATGTCCGACAACCTGCTCGGCTGGGGGCTCTATCCGGCGGCGTTCGGGGTGCTGGCGCTCTCCCGGGCGTACGGGGTGGCCCGCTCCGCCGCCGTCCCCCGGCTGCTCCCGGAGGGTGTCGGGCTGTCCCAGGTGGGCGCACGCGCCAGTGTGTACGGGACGTTCGCCGGCATCCTGGTCGCCCCGATCGGCCTGCTCGCCTTCACGTTCGGCCCACAGTGGCCACTGCGGGTGGCCGCCCTGATCTTCATCGCCGGCATGGTCGTCGCGCTCCGCCTGCCACCCCGCGCCGACTCCGACCCACCCGAGGCGCTCCCCCGGGCCTGGCGTGCCGTGCTCGGCATCGGCCGCGGGACCGAGCGCCCGCTCTCCGGCAAGCTGGTCGTCGCCACCCTGATCGGCAGCACCAGCCTGCGGCTGCTCTACGGCTTCCTGCTGCTCTTCCTCACCTTCGCGATCATGGGCGGCCAGGTGGACACCTCGCTGGCCGGCTGGGAGCTGGGCCGGGGCACCGCGGTCGGCCTGGTCGGCGGCGCGCTCGCTCTCGGCACCTTCCTGTCCACCGCGGCCGGCACCGGACTGCGCATCCGGCGCCCGCTCGCCCTGCAGTCCAGCGGCCTGGTGATCACCGCGACGATGGCGGTCCTCACCACGATCTTCTTCAACCTGGCCATAGTGACCCTGCTGGCCCTGCTGACCGCGATCTTCAGCGGCATCGCCAAGCTGGCCGTCGACGCCAGCATCCAGGAGCGTGTCGTCGAACGGCAGCGGGCCACCGCGTTCGCCCACTCGGAGACGGCTCTGATGCTGGCCTGGGTGGCCGGCGGCGGTCTGGGCCTGATCCCGGTGGCCGGGCGGCTCGGCATCGGGTTCGCGGCCCTGCTGGCGGTGCTGGCTGCGGCGCGGGCGGTCTGGTCCGCCACCCGCCTGCGCAACGAGCGCCTGGCCGGCCGGCCGGGCGTGCCGGTCAGCGACGACACCGACGCGTTGTTCTCCGACGAGCTGGACGACCCATCAAGATCAAACCCTCGCGCCGGTACGGGTGAGGCCCACCCGTCCCCATCCGAGGCCCGTGACCCCTTCGACGAGTTCGAGGACGACTTCCGAACCGACAGCGCCACCGGGCCCGAGCGCGCCCCCACGAGCCGGGACACCTCCCGGGACGGCCGTACCCGGCAGTTGGACCTCGATCCCGCGCCCGCTGGAAGACGCTGGTGGCAGGGCAGGCGGAAAGCCACCACCGATCCGGCACCGCAGCAGAAACGCGAACCCGGCGACGAGGCGACCACCCGGCTGGATCCCACCGAGCCGACCACTCGACGACACTCCGGCCGGGGCTCCGATGCGGACGGCGGGACCGCGCATCCGGCGGCACCACCCGGATATCACGTGTACCGGCCGTCCTCCGCCGACAGTGACTCCGCGAACGGTGAGGACTCGTGAACGCGTACCCGATTCTGGTGGTGACCGCGGTGAGCGCGGAAGCCGAATCCTTCCGGGACCACCTGGACCCGGAGCGAATCGTGGTCGAGGCCGTCGGCGTCGGGCCCGCCGCGGCCGCCGCCGGAACCGCGCGGCTGCTCGCCTCCCGCCCCTACCGCGCGGTGATCAGCGCCGGGATCGCCGGCGGTTTCCCCGGACGCACCGAGATCGGCGGCCTGGTGATCGCCACCCGCAGCATCGCCGCCGACCTGGGTGCGGAATCTCCCGGCGGTTTCCTGCCGATCGAGGAACTCGGCTTCGGCAGCAGTGTCCTTTCCGCCGACCCGGTGCTGGTCAAAGCCCTGCGGGAGGCACTGCCCCACGCGGTGCCCGGCGACGTCCTGACCCTGGCCACGGTCACCGGCACGGCCCCGACCGCGGACCGGCTGGCGGCACGCTTCCCGCAGGCGGCCGCCGAGGCGATGGAGGGGTACGGCGTGGCGGTGGCCGCCGAGGGCGCCGCCGTCCCGTTCGCCGAACTCCGCGCGATCTCCAACCCGGTAGGCCCCCGCGACCGGGCCGCCTGGCGCATGGCCGACGCGTTCGCCGCGCTCCGGGCCGCGGCCCCCGCCCTGAACGCCCTCCCCACCACCTGGTAACCCACCGCAACGCGGCACACGAACCAGGCCCACCCGCCACGTGCCGCATTTCGGCCCGAAACGCACCACCACACGGCACACGGCACACGGGACCGGGCCCGCGCGCTGCGTGCCGCGCTGCGGTCCGGAACGCACCGCAACGCGGCACGGGAATCGCGGCTGACCGCTGCGTGGAGATGTTTACACCGAAGCTGTTGCTGTTGGGGATCCAGGGCGTCATGCTGCGCTGAACGCGTGTGATCGGCGCCACCTTTCACCGCCTACTCCGGAGCGAGGCATCGATGGCGGACGTGAGCACCGGCACCCGTGCACGGCTGATCGGCGCGGGTTATGCGGCTCAGGGCCTCGGCTATGCGGCGGTGGTCACCGCGCTGCCGGCGTTCAAGGAGCGGCAGGGCATCGACGACACGTTCGTCTCGGTGATCCTGCTGCTGGTGGTCGTGGCGGCGGCCGGCGGTTCGGTGCTGGCCGATCAGGTGGCCGCCCGCTGGGGCAGCCGGTACGCCCTCTCCTCCGGCCTGTTCCTGGTGGGTGCGGGGCTGGCCGGCACCACTTTCTGGACACCGAACGCGGTCTTCGCGGCGATCTTTCTGGCGTACGGGATCGGGCTGGGCGCGGTCGACGCCTCGCTCAGCATGCAGGGTGTGCTGGTGCAGTCCCGGCTGGGGCGCAGTGTGATGAGCCGGCTGTTCGCCGCGTACACGGCCGCCGCGATCGCCGCCGCGCTGCTGATGTCGGGGGCGCTGGAGACGGGGGCGGGCGCCGCGGTGGCGGTGGGGGTGGCGGCTGTTTACGCGGTGCTGGTCGGAGTGGTGGGCTGGCGGATGTTCGTGCCAGAACGTACCGAAAGATCGAATGTGGCACATGCCGGCGGTAACCGTTCCGTACGACCGATCGTCCTGGTCTGCGGGATGTTGATCTTCACGGCGTTCCTGGTGGACTCGGCGATCAGCACGTGGAGTTCGGTCTACCTGCACGACTCGCTGTCCGCGGCGGCCTCGGTGGCGCCGCTCGGCTACGCCGCGTACCAGGGCGCCGTGCTGGTCAGCCGTCTCGTCGCCGACCATGTGGTGCCGCGGGCCGGACGGCTGCCGGTCGCCATCGCCTCGCTGATCGTGTGCGGTGTGGGCTGCGCCCTGGTGGTGACACTGCCGGCGATCTGGGCCGCGATGGCCGGATTCACCATCGCCGGGATCGGGGTCGGCGTGCTGGTCCCGCTGGCGTTCAGCGCGGCCGGCGAGGCGGCCCTGGACAGCAGCGACGAGGTGATCGCCAAGGTGAACCTGTTCAACTACGGTGGGGCGCTGCTCGGCGCGGTGCTGCTCGGCGCGCTGTCCGAGCCGGTCGGGCTGCGGTGGGCGTTCCTGATCCCGGTGGTGGCGGTGATCGTGACGCTGCCGCTGGCCCGCCGCCTGCGTGATCTCCGGTTCCATCCACAGCCGGCCGCCGGTTGAGCTGGCTGACGGTGGCTAAGCTGTGGCCGTGCCGAGGCTGGTGGACCACGACGAAAGACGGGCGGAGCTGCTGTCAGCCGCCTGGCGGGTGGTCCGGACCCGAGGTGTCGAAGGCACCACCACCAGGGCGATCGCCGACGAGGCGGGCTGTTCGCTGAGCGTGCTGGCGCATTTTCTGGGCGGCAAGGACGACATCCTGGTGGCCGCGCAGAAGGCGGTCTACGACCGGATCGTCGAGCGGGCGTTCGAGATCGGCGGCGACCTGTTCGGCCTGGACGGCCTGCGGGCCGCCCTGGAGGCGGTGCTGCCGCTGGACGAGGAACGGGCCGCCGACGCGCACGTGAACGTGGCGTTCGCCGGTGCCGCCCTGTCCCACCCCCGGCTGGCCGAGTCCCGCCGGGACTCGCACCGGTCGATAAGGGATCACCTGCTGAACTGTCTGCGCGAGGCCCGGGAACTGGGCGAACTCCGGCCGGGTGTGGACGACGACATCGTGATCGACGACTTCATCATCCTGGTCGAGGGCAGCACCCTGCTGAGCCTGGTGGACGGATGGGCCCTCGAAGGCCGGGCGGAGCGGCTGTCCCGGCTGGCCGACCAGTTCACCGACCAGCTGCGCGTCTCAGGGTGACGAGCAGACGTCGTTGCGCCACGCCCAGGCGGCGATCTCGACCCGGTTCCGGGCGGCGAGTTTACGCTGCACGTTCGCCAGATGGGTCTTGACCGTCGACAGTGTCACGTACAGCCGCCCGGCGATCTCGTCGTTGGTGTGACCATGCGCCACCAGCCGGACCACCGCGAGTTCCCGGTCGGTGAGCGGCTCGGTCGGCGGGGGCTCCGGCGGCCCGGGTTCGCCGCGGCGGGGCGCCAGGTGCGCCAGCAGGCGAACGGTCACCGCCGGAGAGATCAGCGTGTTCCCGGCGGCAGCCGCACGCACCGCCTCCACCAGCAGGTTCGGTGACGTGTCCTTGAGCAGGAAGCCGCAGGCGCCGTTGCGCAGCGCCCGGTAGACGTACTCGTCAAGGTCGAAGGTCGTGACGATGAGAACGTTGAGCGGATCTCGAACGGCCGGTCCGGCCAGCAGCCGGGTGGCTTCCAGACCGTCGAGTCTCGGCATCCGGATGTCGAGCAGGCAGACGTCGGGGCGGAGCCGGCGGGCCTGCTCCACAGCGGCCTCGCCGTCGGCCGCCTCGGCCACCACCTCGATGTCCGGCTGGGTGCCGAGGATCATCCGGAACGCTGTCCGGATCATGTCCTGGTCGTCGGCGAGCAGAAGCCGAATCGTCATCGCTGTCCCCTCACACCCGTTCCGAGACCGGCAGGATCGCGGTGACCTGCCAGCCTGATCCGGCCGGGCCGGCCGAGAACTCGCCGCCCGCGGCACGCACCCGCTCGCTGAGACCGGTCAGGCCGAAACCGCCGGCGGGCAGCGACGACCGTACGGCACCGCCGTCGTTGCGGACCGAGACCTCGGCCAGCCCCGTCCGCTCCGGGTGGGCCCGGATCCGGATGTCGATCCGGGTCGTCCCGGTGGTGTGCCGCAGCACGTTGGTCAGCGCCTCCAGAACGGTGTGATGTGCCGCGTCCAGGGTGGCGGCGGGCAGCGGCCGGTGGGCCAGCGACTCGTCGACGGCGACCTCCGGTGCGGGATAGCCGGGCGGCAGGGTTGCGGTGACAGCGGCCAGCATCTCGTCCAGTGTGCGGTGGGCGCCGGGGGCGGGCGTCCCGTCACGCAGGATGCCGACGAGCGTACGCATCGAGGTCAGCGCCTGGCCACCGACCTTCTCGATACCGGCCAGCAGGGTGTCCAGCTCCGCCGGCGAGGGCGCGGCCCCGGAGCCCGTGACGAACCTGATGGCCTGCACCTGGGCGACGATCGCGGTCATGTGATGGGCCACGTGGTCGTGCAGGTCCCGGGCATGATCCAGCCGTTCGGCCTGCCGGGCCAGCCGGTCGGCGTCGGCCCGGCGGCGCTCCAGCAGGCGCAGGTACAGGCCGAGCATGGCGAGAAACAGAACCCACCCGGTGAGTACGACACCGGCCATGCCACCGTCCCGGGACAGGACCGGTGCGTTGACCGGATGCAGAAGAACCCTGGTCGGCAGCAGCCCGATCGCCAGGATCGCCAGTACGGCCGGCCCCACCGCCCTGGTCACCGGATGCTGCATGAACACCCGGATCACCGCCACCGACAGCGCGCCGAACTCCACGATGCCGAACGTGTGCTCCGGGCGCAGCGACGGCACCAGCCCACAGAGCAGCGTGACCGTGACCGAGGTCGCCGCGGCTCCGGCGACAGCGGACGGGCGGGCCTCGGCCAGCAGCACCACGGCCACCGCGCACAGTCCGCTGACGACGAGGCCGACCCGGGCCGGCAGCGTGGGGCCGTCCAGCCCTTCGACGACGACAAGTGCCGCGACGACGACGGCGAACAGACCGGCCGTCACCCGCCGCAGTCCCCTGATCAACACAGGAGGCCACGCTACGACACCCGTACCCGGGCGGCCTGGTTCTTTCGGCCGACCGATCACGCGACCGCTCGGTAACACGGCTGAGGCGGCCCCGGCCGGATCGCCACAGGATCGAAGCCGCACCGGACGACGAGCGGAGATGATCGTGGGTACGACAGTGCGGGCCGTGGGCCTGCGGGTGAGAACGGGACGGCACCTGGCCGTCGACGGCGTCGACCTGAGCCTGGGCAGTGGGGTGCACGGCCTGCTCGGCCCGAACGGCGCCGGCAAGACCACCCTGATCCGGGCGCTGGCCACCGTGCTGAAGCCGTACCAGGGCGAGCTTCGGCTGCTGGACGGCCGCGATCTGCGGGCGGTACGGCGGGCGCTCGGCTACCTGCCGCAGGAGTTCGGCTACCACCCGCGGTTCACCGTTGCCGAATTCGTCGAGTACATGGCCTGGCTCAAAGAGGTGCCCGCCACCGGACGCCGCCGGGCGGTCCGGAACGCGATCGACCGGGTGGGCCTGGCCGACCGGGCCGGCTCCCGGATGAAGGCTCTCTCCGGGGGCATGCTGCGCCGGGCCGGCATCGCCCAGGCCATCGTGAACGAGCCGGAACTGCTGCTGCTCGACGAGCCGACGGTGGGCCTCGACCCGCAGCAGCGACTCGACTTCCGGGCACTGCTGCGCGACCTCGGCACCCGCTCCTGCGTCATCGTCTCCACCCACCTGGTCGAGGACGTGGCGGCCGCCTGCACCAGCGTGGTGCTGGCCGACGCCGGCCGGATCGTGTTCCACGGCACGCCGAACGACATCGCCGCGGCCGGCAGCTCCACCGACGCCGGGGACAGCCCGATCGAACGCGGCTACTCCGCCCTGATCGAACGGCACCGGGCGGTGGCGCGATGACCGGCATCCTCGGGATCGAACTGCGCCGTTCCAGCGCACTGCTCGCCGGGGCGGTGACCGCGGTGCTCGGTGTCGCCGGCCTCTACGTGCTCGGGTTCACCGGGCAGACCGCCCTGTGGGATCAGCAGTGGAGTCTGCTCGCCGTCTTCCAGCGCATCATGCTGGTCCTCCTCTGGCCGCTGGCCCTGGCCGCCGGCGCCTGGCAGGCCGGCCGGGACCGGCGCGACCGGATCGAGGAGTTGCTCGGCACCACACCCGCCCCGGATCGGCGGCGGCTGTGGCCGGGAGCCCTGGCCGCCGCCCTCAGCCTGGCCGCCGGCTATCTGCTGGTGCTGGCCGCCGGGTCGGCGAAGGTCGCGACCGCCGCCGGCCATCCCGGGACCGGCTGGTGGGCGGTGACCGCCGTCGGCGCGCTGGCCCTGGCCGCGGCCGGGCTGTTGGGACTCGGGGTGGGTCGGCTGCTGCCGTACGCGTACACCCCAGCCGTGCTCGGGGTGGGCAGCCTCGCCGGGCTGCTCGCCGCGATCGAGCTGACCAGATTCGGTGATCCCGGCAAGCCCGGAGCGGCCCTGCTGCTTCCCTACTTCACCAGCACGATCTCCGACTTCCAGACCGTCGACGGGGCGGTCAGCGCCGGTCAGGCCTGGTGGTTCGGTGGACTGGCCGCCGGCGGGCTGGTGCTGTTCCTCGCATCGAACCGCCTCGTCCGGCTGCTCGCCGTCGTCCCGCCGGCGCTCGGGCTCGCACTGGCCACCCCGATGCTGACCGTGCCCGCGTTCCCGATCGATCCGGCCGCGGTCGCCGAAGTCTGCACCACCGACAGCGGGCCGAAGGTCTGCGTCACCGCCGCCCACAGCCGGCGGCTCCCCACCCTCGTGGGCCCGGCCCGCGAGGCGCTGCTCCTGCTCGCCAAACTGCCGAACGCGCCGGTATCGGTCCACGAGGCGGCACCCGGCGCCGGCCGCCCGCAGCCGGCCACCGAGGCGTGGCTGGACCCCGACAATCTCGGCTCCACCGAACTGACCGCCCGGATCCTGGCCGGCGCCGGCACCCCGATCTGCGTCTCCAACGAGGACGACGACTACCTGGAGGTGCTGCGGGCCCGGGCCATCACCGCGGCCTGGCTCCACGGCAGCCATCCGGCGCCCGGCACCGTCCTCACCACCGAGGAACAGACCCACCGCGACACGATGTGGACGGCACTCGTCGCCCTGCCCACCGCCGAGCAGGAACGCCGGATCACCGCGGTACGTGCCGCCGGGCTGGACTGCGGCGACCAGGCCGCCGCCCTGGGCATCGGAGCCGGCCGGTGACCGCTGTCGTGTTGTTCGTGCGCTCCCGGGAGATACCGGCCGGCGTCCTGTGGGCGGTAGCGGCCATGACGGCCGTCGCCTGGTTCGGCACCGGCGATTCCCCACACGCCGTCACCACTGCCGCACTGGCCCTGGCGTTGGGCGTCGCCGTCGTCGGCCACAGTCTGGGCGGCCCGGACAGCACCCTGGACCGGACAGCGGCGATCCGCTGGGTGCCCCGCCGCGCACTGCACCTGGCCACGATCTTCGTGGTCGCGGCCTCGGTGGTGACAGCCGTGAGCCCCGCCCCAGCCGGCGTCATCCTCCGGGACGCGGCCGGTTTCACCGGGCTCGCCGCCCTGGCAGCGACATTGCTCGGCCGCCGGCTGGCCTGGACCCTGCCGGTGGTGACCGGCTGCGTGTCCGCCGGCATCCCGGCCGTCCCGGAGCCGTTCGCGCTGCACCTGCTCACCTGGGCGGGCCAGCAGGCCGACAGCCGCACAGCGTTCGCCGCCGCCGCGGTCCTCACGCTCGCCGGTGTCACCGGTTATGTGACACACGGCCCCAGCCGGAGCGGCGATGTGAGCTGACCAAACTCCCGACCACGGTTCCCGAGTCCGTTGAACCCACCCGGGAACGTAACTGTCGGCAGCGTCTCGTCGAGTCATCTATCCCGATCATGTTCGCCGTCGGCGCCCGCAACCATGCCGCAGCCTCAGGCTCTGCCTGGGTCGGTTCGACTACGAACGAGCGCCGCGAGCTGTTCAGCCTCATGGATTGAACCCGCTGGTGCTGAGCGGGGTATCCAGGATTGCGACAGTTCGAAAGACGTGGATAGCCGAAGGGGGCTGCTGACCGGTGTTCGATGATCGACTAGCGGCTTTGGCCGAGTTACGAGATGACGGTGCGGCGCTGCTTCAACGGGCGCGGGTCGCGGCCGGCGTGACCGGGGAATCCGGGTCGGATTCGACTGGTTCGGTGTCGGCAGCGTTGGACGAGAACGGCCGTGTCGCCGCAGTGACCGTGGCGGGCGACTGGCGCTCACGACTTTCGGCGGAACGCTTGGGCTCTGCCGTGGTCGACGCGATTCGGGAAGCTGCGGTTCGTCGCCTGGCCGCGTGGGGAGAGGCTTACTCCGAACGCTCCGTTCAGCCGGCTCCGACTGCCCACGCCGCACATCAGCAGATCGAGGCGATCACCTCGGCAACGATGTCCGGCAGAGACTGTGAGGCAGCGCTGGTGACGCTACTCGAAATGGTCGAGTCGATCGAGCGGGGTCTTGATGAGGTGTCCGGCAAACTGCGACAGACCGTGGAGGCTATACACACCGGGCGTAGTCGCCGTCACGAGGTGATCGTGGAGGTGACCGGCGGTGGTGAGGTCGTGGCCGTACGGTTCGACCGGCGGTGGCTGCGGGACGCGCACGACGCCAATCTGAACCGGCAGCTCGCGGCCGCTTTTCGGGCGGCGTACGAGAAAGTCGCTCTGCATGGTGTGGAGAAGTTGATCGCGGACAGTCCGCTCGGGATCGTGCGGCGTGCCGGGTTGGTGGTCTGATGACTCTGCAAGCCGCGTTGGAGGCACTTCGTAGCGATGCCGCCTCGTGGGAGCAGGTGGCTGCGGTGACCCGGCGGGCCGCGATGGAGGCGAACCGGTTGTCTCTGGGAGCGAACGAGCTTTCGTGGGCGGCCCTGCCGAGCGGACTGTTGGATACGTACGCCGAACTGCAACATACGGCCGTGACTCTGCTGGAGGAGGCGAGTGAGGTCTACGGCGGGCTGAGCCTGAAGCTGGACCAGGTCGCCTATCGGTACGAGACCAATGATGATCTGGCCGCCCGAGAACTCGAGGGAGTGTGGGAACCTCGTGAGTGACACCGAGGCCGTCCTGCTGGCACGCATCAACTCGACCATCAACCGCATCGACGGCAAGACCGTCGAACTACAGAATTCGATCAGCAGCAAGCTGGGTTTCATCCCCGAGCCGGTACAGTCGTCGATCCGGCAGAGCTGGGACGACTTCTGCGCTTTCATGGGCCGGATCTGGGAGAACCTTCAGATAATCCTGTCCAACATGGGCTCACCCTCAGCTCTGTCGGATGCGGCTCAAGCATGGAGTGACCGGGTTGGCGTGCCGGTCAGTGGCCAGGTACAGGCTGCCGATGCCGGGCTGCTGACCGTCGACGACAACTGGGACGGTGACGCGGCGGACGCGTACCGGCAGATGTTGCCGTTGCAGAAGTCAGCACTGGAGAAGATCAAAACGACGATCACGGACGGCATGGCGACTGCCTTGGACCAGGCTCGCAACGGGATCTTCCTGTTCTGGGCTGGCCTGATCGGGGCGTTGGTATCGCTGGCCGTGGGCCTCGTCAGCGCGGTCGCCTCCAGCGCCACGATCCTCGGTCTGCCGGCGGCACCGGTCATCGCGGCCGGCGCCGCGCTGACCGCCTCGATGTCGTTGATCGTCGGATGCGAAACCCTCGAACACGCCTGTACGACGGCGAACAACGCCCTGCGACAGAAGTTCGACAGGAGCGGATTCTTCCGGGGTCACTGGCCACCGGCGGGCACGGCATGACCGCCTCCCGCACCGAACACGGCGGCAACACGCTGCTCGCCATGCTGATCGGTGTCGCGGCATCGGCTGACGGATTGGTCGCCGCACTGGGCGTGGTGGCATGGTCCGACCATCGGAGAGGTGGTTTCACCGTGGAGGAGGCTCTACCGTTCACTGTGGCGGGGATGTCCGGTGCCGTCGGTGTCGTCCTGGCGCTGCTGGCGATGGCCGCTCTGTTGCGTGGCCGGGCAGGCCATGGTCTCGCCCGGGCCGTGGTCAATCTTTCCTGGTTACGGCTGGGCGCGGTGATCATCGCCGTGGCGGCCGTCGCGCTGACCGTCGGTGTCACCTCGGTGTTCCCCCTCGCCGGAGTCCTGTTCGCCGTGGGTGACACCGCCGGTGGGCTGATCGTCGCCAGTGCGGCGGCCCGCCGGACTGGCGATGGATGAACCAGCAATCGTTGCCGGCGGCCTGTTCTACCTGGTGAGGACGCTGGTGCAGCTTCTTTGAGGGTGCGACCGCGACCGGCCGCACCCTCGGCAATGTCAGTTTTGGGGTGGCTGGGCGGCGATCAGGTCCCGGTACCAGTAGTACGAGTCCTTCGGCGTCCGCTGAAGGGTGTCGAAGTCGACGTGGATGAGGCCGAAACGCTCGTCGAAGCCGGCCGCCCACTCGAAGTTGTCCAGGGCTGACCATACGTAGTAGCCGTCCACCCGTACACCCGCGGTAATGGCGTCGGCCACCGCCCGCAGGTGAGCGTCCAGGTAGGCGATGCGCCGCTCGTCGTGGACCCGCCCGTCGGGGCCGGGGTCGGCGTCGTGGAACGACGCCCCGTTCTCCGTGATGATCACCGGCGGTAGCGTGGGGTAGCGGTCCCGCAAGGTGACCAGGATCTCGGTGAGCCCGGACGGCACGATCGCCCATCCGAAGTCGGTGCGCTCATCGCTCTTCACCGGCACCGGCGAGAACGGCATGCCGTCCGGAATGTCCACTTCGAGCACTCCGCTGTAGTCCTTCCCGGCCCGCGGCGCCTCGATCATCGTCGGCTCGTAGTAGTTGACCCCGTAGAAGTCGAGCGGGGCCTTGATCAGTTCCAGGTCGCGGTCCAGCTGGGCGTCCGGGGTGCCGGCGCCGGCCCGGATCATCTCGCTGGGATAGTCGCCGAGCAGGATCGGGTCGGAGAAGGTCCAGTTGGTCAGGTCGGAGAACAGGGTCGCCGCGGCGACGTCCTCAGGCGTTTCGGTGGCCGGCGTCACCGGGAAGTGCTGGCTGGCGACTCCCACGCTGCGAGCGCCGTGGGTACGCAACACCTGCACCGCCAGCCCGTGGGCGAGCAGCTGGTGATGTCCGGCCGGAAGCGCCCCGAGTCCGAGACCACGAGCCGGCGCGTGATCGGCGAGCGCATACCCGTACAGGGTGTGCACGTTCATCTCGTTCATGGTGATCCAGTCCCGGACCCGGTCACCGAGGCGGGACACCAGGGTGCCGGTGTAGTCGGCGAGCCGGTGTGCGGTGTCCCGGTTCATCCAGCCGCCGGCGTCCTCCAGCTCTTGCGGCAGGTCCCAGTGGTAGAGGGTGGGCACCGGCCGCAGCCCGGCCCCGATGATCGTGTCGACGAGCCGGTCGTAGAACCCGACATCTCCGGCGAGCACCCGGGGCCAGGAGAACGAGAACCGGTAGTCCTGCACCCCGGCGTCGGCGATGAGCTGGATGTCTTCGGCGTACCGGTGGTAGTGGTCGATCGCCACCCGGCCGTCCTGCCCGTGCCGGACCGTGCCGCCGGCCGCGGTGAAGGTGTCCCAGATGCTCGGTCCTTTGGAATCCGCGGCGCCTTCGATCTGGTAGGCCGAGGTCGACATGCCGAAGCGGAAGCCGGGTGGGAACTGGGGGTGCACAGTGGATCCTTTCAGTGGAGCGAGCGTAGGCGCGGCAGGAGAGCCAGCGCGACAAGCGCAAAACCCGCCGTGACCAGGTAGAGCGTCCGGTAGCCGCCGAGCATGGTGACGATCGGCGCGGCGAGTACCGGGGCGAGCAGCTGGGGCAGTGTTCCGGCGATGTTGGCGACGCCGAGCATGGTGGCCCGGGTTTCCGGATCGGGCAGGACCTGGGTGATGACGGCCATGTCGACGGCGATGTAGGCGCCCCAGCCGATACCGATCAACATCGAGGCCATCAGCGCCACCGGTACGGTCGGGACCAGCGCCATCAGGGTGGTGCCGGCGGCCAGGATGATCGCCCCGGCGGCCACGAAGACCTTCCGCCGTTCCCAGCGGTCGGACAGCATGCCGCCGGCGAAGCCGCAGATGCCGGCGAACAGCACGTTCACCACGGTCAGCACCAGCACCCAGGTCGCCGCGTCGTCGACGCCCACCCGATCCGACAGGTAGTAGAGGAGATAGACCAGGACCAGGGCGTTGACCAGGTTGAGCAGGAACCGGATCACCCAGGCCCAGGCGAACTGCCCACCCGGCCAGCGCAGCCTTGATGAGGGCGATCTGACGATCGCGCTCTCCCGGTTGATGATCAGGATGGTGGCGCCGAGGGCGGGCACCGCCACGGCCACCGCGATATATCCGATGGTCTCGTCACCGGCGGCGACCGCCACCGCGGTGCCGAGGATGACACCGACGATCTGGGCGACGCCGAAGAGCGCCCCGACCGTACCCCGCTGCTGTTCCGGCACCCGGTCGCCGATCATCGCGGCCAGCGCGGCGAGCGGCCCGTTGAGCCCGGCCTGCACCAGGATCCAGCCGGTCACCATGATCGGTGTGGTGTCCGCGGCGGACAGGGTGAGCAGGCCGGCCACACCGACCACGGTGCCGGCCACGAAGATCGGGCGGCGGGAGCCCAGCCGGTCGGACAGGGCTCCCCACAGCGGATTGGCCACCATGGACGCTGCCGCGCCCCAGGCGGTGACCAGGGCGAGCAGCGCTTCTTTACCGCCGTCGCCGGCCAGCCGGGCCGCCTGCTCGGGGAGCAGGATCTGAATCGGCCCGAACCAGCCGGCGGCGACGCCGATCATGGCCAGCGCGTAAGCGGTCATCCACTTCCGGCGGACCGGCGTCAGGGAGACGGTTGTCACCCACGCGCCCTTTCCCACATCACGGTGTACGCCTCAGCACCACTGAGCAGCTGCTTCTTCAGAGCCGGGCCGTCGGTGCCGGCTTGGTTGATCAGGTCGGTGATCCAGTCGGCGTAGAGCCCGTACTGTGCGACGCCGTCGGTGTTGAGGTTGAACGTGCGTGTCCCCATCACCTGCTTGTTCACGGTGGTGCCGTTGGTGGCGGTGAACGGGTAGGTGAGCGGGCTGGACCCGGCGTTGAGGCGGGGGGCGGCCTGCGGGCCCAGCCCGTTCACGTCGGTGCCGACCCCGTACCCGGTGATCTTGGAACCGTTGGCCAGACCGCGATGGGTCCGCCACTCGTCCAGGAACGTCGGGGTGCCCTGGCCGTCGTCGTGGGCGGAGAACGCGTAGCTGGCGACGAAGCCGCCGAGGCCGAGCATCCGGTTGATCAGGGCGGGGTCGGACCAGGTGTGCACCGAGGCGACACCCGGGTAGTTCTGCTGCGCGGCGATGTCGAGGACCGCCGACGCGGTCTTCACCCCCATGTGGTCCAGGTGGATGATCATCCCGCGGTCGATCATCTGATTGATGAGGTACGTGCCCAGCGAGGTCAATCCCCGGGTGTTGCAGATGGGCCCGCTCGGGTAGACCGGAAGGATCGTGCCGGCCGGCAGGTTGACGCCGAGCTGGAGCAGACGAGCGATGTCGTCGTTGACCAGCGGCTGCTCGTTGTCGGACGGCCCGGTGCAGCTGGTCGCCTGCCACCAGTGGCCGGTGGAGATCAGGTTGCCGACGTTGATCGCGGCGCCGGTGACGCCCTCGTCGAAGCGGGTGCCGCCGAACGCGTTGTCGAACTTGTGCACCGGGTACATTCCGCTGACCCCGAGCGCCTGCAGCTCGTCGAGCCCGGCGTCGATGTCGGCGGTGGTGCACTGGGCGACGCCCTTGATCTCCCGGCAGCCGAACAGCTCGCTGTTCTCCACACCGATGGTGACGGCCAGTTTGCCCTGGGCGGCGATGGCCCGTACCTCGGCCGGGGTCTTGGCCAGCCGGAAGAAGCCCTTACCCGGGCCGCCACTGCGGGCGTCGATGTAGTCCTGCATCTTCTGCAGGTAGACGGCCTGCGCGCGGATCTGGTCCATCTCGTCGCAGGAGGTGTGCTCGGGGGTCAGCTCGCAGATCACCCGGTTGGCCACCAGCAGCACGTTGAGCACCCGCTGGCCGGATTTCCAGGCCCGCTCCAGGCTGCGGAAGTACGACGCCTGGTGCAGCAGGGTGTCGTACTGCGGCCAGTCGTTGAAGGTGGGCCAGCCGTCCTCGGCCGAGTCGATCGGGTCGGTGCCGGAGATGATGGCTTCGAGCAGGGCGCCCCAGCCGAGGGTGCCGTGCGAGGCACAGCCCTTGAGCGCGACCGCGACACCGCCGGGGGCGTACGCGTCACCGCAGTGCAGCGCACCGCCGAACGCCTCGCCCGCGGTGATGTGCGCGTGCGCGTCGATCCAGCCGGCCAGCTTGCCGTTGGCGTCGACGCCGGGGGCGGGGGTGCCGCTGACACCGGTGGCGATGTCCGGGACGGCGGCGCATCCGGTGGTCGGCGCGAGCTTGAAGGTGGCCCCGCCGGTGCCGAGCCCACCCAGGTAGGAGCCCATCTGCTGGCCGGTCTCGGTGTTCACGAACTTGTGGCTGGTGCCGTCGGTGGTGATCGTCCAGTCGGCCCGGCCGCCGTATTCGGCGCCGGCCCACACCCAGTTGACCACGCTCTGGTACGGGGGTGCTCCGTCACCGTCGCGGAGCAGGTATCGCCCGAGCTGGGTGGCCTCCAGCCGGAATGGCTCGGCGCCGGCCACAGCGCTCTTGAAGCCGTATCCGACCGAGTCCTTCCAGACATAGCCGAGCGAGGTCGAACCGTTGAAGGCCTGGAGGGTGACGCACGCGCCCTCCAGATTGTGGGCCGGCGTCCAGTTAGCGGCGGCGTTGACGGGCGAGGGAAGCCCACCGACGAGGCCGATCACCAGGACGCCCGCGACCAGCGAACGTGTCACGCGGCACCCCCTTTGGTCGATCACTTGATCCAACAAAGCGGAGTGTAAGAAAGACCACACCTCGGAGACCAGAGGTGGACATGAATATTTTTTCCCTGAGTCAACCTGTGATCTGGTCCGCGTGTCCGGGCACTTGTTACTTGACAGGACTAGCGTGGGGGTCGTGGCGCTTTCCCTGGCGGTTTCCCCGTGCCCCAACGACACCTTCGTTTTCCACGCGCTAGTGCACGGGCTGGTGCCCGGCGCCCCGCCCGTCGACCTGACCTTCGCCGACGTCGACGTCACCAACACGGCCGCCCTCGACGGCCGGTTCGACCTGGTCAAGGTGAGTTACGCGGCTCTGCCCTGGCTGCTCGGCGACTACCAGCTGCTGCACTGCGGGGGCGCGCTCGGCCGGGGCTGCGGCCCGCTCGTGCTGACCCGCGACCGCACCGATCTGAACGGCGCGACGGTCGCCGTCCCCGGCGACCGGACCACCGCCTATCTCCTGTTCCGCCTCTGGGCCGCCGAGCAGAGCCCGGCCCGCATCGAGGTGGTCCCGTTCCACGAGATCATGCCCGGGGTCGCCGACGGCCGCTTCGACGCCGGACTGGTCATCCACGAGGCCCGTTTCACGTACCCCCGGTTCGGCCTGACCGCCCTCGTCGACCTCGGCGAGTGGTGGGAGAGCGACACCGGCCTGCCGATCCCGCTCGGCGCGATCCTCGCCAAACGCGGCACCGTCGACCCTGCCGCCGCCACCGAGTGGATCCGCGAGTCGCTGCGGCACGGCTGGCGCGACCCGGCCGCCAGCCAGGAATTCGTGCTCGCCAACGCGCAGGAGATGGAGCCCGCGGTGGTGAAACAGCACATCGAGCTCTACGTCAACGAGTTCACCCTGGAGCTGGGCGAAGACGGACTCGCCGCCGCCGACGCCCTGTTGGGGCGCGCGGCGGCGGCGGGTTTGACTCCTGCTGTGCCGTCGTTGCTATAAAACCGCTTATCACTCAGATCTCGAACTCGCGGGCGACCGCGTGCACCAGCTGCGCGATCTTCAGCGAGGTCTTCTTGTCTGGGTAGCGACCCCGCTGCAGTTGCGGCTGCACCGAGCTCTCCAAGACCTTGATCATGTCTTCGATCATGCTGGCCAGCTCGTCCGCCGGACGGCGGCGCAACTCGGCCAGGGACGGTGGAGCGTCCAGGAGCTTCACACCCATGGCCTGCGCGCCCTTCCGGCTGTCGACCACGCCGAACTCGACCCGCTGACCCGTTTTCAGTTCCGTGACCCCCGCCGGCAGCGCACCCTTCGGAAGGAAAACGTCTCCGCCCTCGTCACTGGTGACGAATCCGAAGCCCTTCGTAGCGTCGTACCACTTCACTCGACCCGTGGGCACCGCTGACCTCAACTTCACTCAATGGACACAACCGCTCACGCCAAGGCTATCCAGCGGACGGCCCGGACCCAACTGCAATCTCATTGAGGAAAAGCGGGGGAACCGGTCAGATCACCAGGACCGGGACAGCTTTCACGGGTGCCGGCTGGACGCCCGGTAGCTCAGGGTCTCCACCGGAAGAGGGAACGTCTGATCGTCACCGAAGGGGGACGGGGCGGCGGCGCGGTCCGAGATGAGCTCGGAGACGTGCATCTTGCCCTTCATGTCCACTCCGCGCAGCCCGGTCTGCTCGTTCGCCGGCGTCGAGCTTCCGGCCGTCTTGGGCTTCGCCACTTTCGGTCCTCCTCAGATCGAGGTCCGGCCACGCCCGGACCCGACACCATCGTCCCATGAACGTTAGCGTTGAAGACGATGGCCACCACATTCGCCGATCAACTCCGGTCGCTGACCGACGAGGCTCTGGGCGCGCTCATACAGCTGCGCCCCGACCTCGTCGTGCCGGTGCCCGCCGACATCTCGGCCCTCGCCGTACGCGCCCAGTCCCGCAACTCCGTCGCCCGCTGTCTCGACGGCCTCGACGAGTTCACCCTCACCGTCCTCGACGCGGCCCGCCTCAGCCGGGCCGCCGACACCGCCCTGACCTCGGTCGACGCCATCGCCGAACTCGCCGCCACCGACGGTGTGCACGCGGCGATCGACCGCCTGCGCGCCCGGTTCCTGCTGTACGGCCCGGCCGGGGCGCTGCACGTCACCGGCGCCGTCGACGAGGTCACCTCGCCCTACCCGGCCGGGCTCGGCCGGCCCGCCGACTTCCTCGACCCCCGGGCCGCCGCCCTCTGCGCCGACCGCGCCAAACTGCGCCGCACCGTGCTGGCCGCGCCGCCCGGCGCCCGTGCCGTGCTGGACCGGCTGGCCGCCGGTCCCCCGGTCGGGGCGCTCAACCGGGAGTCCGTCGCCGAGCCGGTCCGCTGGCTGGTCGACCAGCACGTGCTGGTGCCCGTCTCGGAGGCCGGCCGGGCCCCCCGGCCGGACGGCGAACTCGTCGAGCTCCCCCGCGAAGTGGGCATGCTGCTGCGCCGCGACACCGGCCCGCTCGGCGTCCTGCGCCCGACCGCGCCCACCCTCGACGGCCCGGCCCGGGACCCGCGGTCCACCGACTCCGCCGGAGCCGGGCAGACCATGGAGGCGGTCCGCGCCACCGAGGCCCTGCTGGAGGCGCTCGCCGTCGAGCCGGCCCCCGTGCTGCGCACCGGCGGGCTCGGCGTCCGCGACCTGAAACGGCTGGCCAAAGCGGCCGGGATCGACGAGGCCGGCGCCGCGCTGCTGATCGAGACGACGTACGCCGCCGGCCTGCTCGGCGAATCCGAGAACGGCACCGGCCCGGACCTGTTCCTGCCCACCGGGGCGTACGACCTGTGGCGCTCCACCGGCATCGCCCACCGCTGGGCCGCCCTGGCCCGCGCCTGGCTCGCCATGACCCGCCAGCCCGGACTCATCGGCCGCCGCGACGAACGGGACCGGCCGATCAACGCCCTCGCCCCCGACGCCGAACGGGCCGGTGCGCCCCAGGCCCGCCGCGAGGCTCTGGCCGTGCTCGCCGATCTCGACCCGGGCACCGCCCCGCCGGTCGACGAACTGCTGGCCCTGCTGGCCTGGCAGGCGCCCCGCCGATCCCGCGGCCGGGAGGCAGCACACCGGGACGCGTGGGCCGGCGCCGCGCTGCTGGGCGTCACCGGGCTCGGTGCCCTCACGTCGTACGCACGCGTGCTCCTGACCGACCCCCGCGACGACGGCGACGATCCGCTCGGCCTGCACCCGGAGGACAGCCACGCCGACGCGGTCCGCGCCCTGGACGACCTGCTGCCCGCCCCCGTCGACCACATCCTGGTGCAGGCCGACCTGACCGTCGTGGTGCCCGGCCCGCCGGAACCCGAACTCGCCGGCGAACTCGACGTGCTCGCCGAACCCGAGTCAGCCGGCGGGGCCAGCGTCTTCCGGGTCACCCCGGCCAGCGTGCGACGTGCCCTCGACGTCGGCTACCAGGCCGCCGACCTGCACGACCTGTTCCGGCGGCGGTCCCGCACCCCGGTGCCGCAGACCCTCACCTACCTGATCGACGACGCCGCCCGGCGGCACGGCGGCCTGCGCAGCGGTTCGGCCGGCTCCTACCTGCGCAGCGACGACGAGGCGCTGCTCGCCGAGGTGGTCGCCGACAAGCGGCTCGGCACCCTGGAGATGCGCCGGATCGCACCGACCGTGCTGGTCAGCCCGCGCCCGGTGACCCGGTTGCTGGGCGCGCTGCGCGAGGCCGGGTACGCCCCGGTCGCCGAGGACGCCGGCGGCGCCACCGTGCTGACCAGGCCGAAGACCCGGCGTGCGCCGACCCGTTCGGCCCGCGTCCCGGAGCCGTCCGCGCCCCTGCTGGCCGGCCCCCGCCTGGCCGGTGTGGTCGAACAACTGCGGCGCGGCGACATCGCCACCCGGGCCGCCCGCCGCGCGCCGGTCACCGTCCGGGCCGCCCACGGCCAGGCGATCCCCGGCCTGACCGCGGTCCAGCAGCACACCCAGGCGATGGCGGTCCTCCAGCAGGCGGTCCGCGACAAGGCCCGAGTCTGGGTCGGCTATGTCGACTCGCACGGCGCGACCCTGTCCCGCCTGGTCCGCCCGGTGTCGCTGAGCGCCGGTTACCTGCGGGCCGAGGACGAGCGGGGCGAGTCCCTGCACACCTTCGCCCTGCACCGCATCACCGCGGCGGTCACCGAAGAGTAGTCCCGGACCTAGTAGCTTGCGACCAGTTGCTCCGTACCACTGGCGCGAGAATATCGAGAGAGCCTTGAAGGAGGTCAACATGCCTGTCGACCTGATCCACGACACCACGTGGGCGCAGGAGCTGCTCGACGAAGGCCACGCGAAGGGCCTGGCCGAGCACAACGCCTGAGCGGCCGACTTTCGACGGGGAGGACCTCCATCATGACCGCACCTGATCCTGCAGCTGAGGCCGCGAAGCGTCTCGCCGCCAGCAATCTCACCGCATTGAGATCGAGCCCGGCGCCACCATCGTCGAGTTCGATCTCGGCGGCAAGCTCAGAGAAATGGGCTTCGGCCCGGCCCGGCTCCGGGGCGGCGGGTGGCGCACCCCCGATAGTGGCGCCACCCGCACCTCGTCGCCTGTTACACGCGCCAGAGCGCGCGCGGGTTGCATGAGATCTGGATCACACGCGCTTCGGTGGCGGGACGAGCCCCCTCTCTACCGACGCGGATGTGGGCGGGACGGTTGTAATCAGAATCCGTGGCACACTTGAGGGTCGACTTTTGGCTCTTCGGAGGGTGTACGCGTGAGCGGCGGACCACTGATCGTGCAGTCGGACAAGACTCTGCTGCTGGAGGTTGATCACCCGGATGCGCAGGCCTGCCGGATGGCGATCGCGCCGTTCGCGGAGCTGGAGCGTTCGCCGGAGCATGTGCACACCTATCGGCTGACGCCGCTCGGGTTGTGGAACAGCCGGGCGGCGGGGCATGACGCGGAGAGCGTGGTCGACGCGCTGATCAAGTTCTCGCGGTACCCGGTTCCGCACGCCCTGCTCGTCGACATCGCCGAGACGATGGACCGGTACGGCCGGCTTCAGCTGGTCAACGACCCGGTGCACGGCCTGGTCCTGCGCGGTCTGGACAGGATCGTGCTGATCGAGGTGGCGAAGTCGAAGAAGCTGGCGGGCATGCTCGGCGCCCGGCTGGACGACGAGACGATCGTGGTGCACGGTTCCGAGCGGGGCCGTCTCAAGCAGGCGCTGCTGAAGCTGGGCTGGCCGGCCGAGGACCTGGCCGGATATGTCGACGGCGAGGCCCACGCCATCGATCTGCGGGAGGACGGCTGGACTCTCCGGTCGTACCAGCAGGAGGCCGTCGATGGTTTCTGGGCCGGCGGGTCCGGCGTGGTGGTGCTGCCCTGTGGCGCGGGGAAGACCCTGGTCGGGGCGGCGGCCATGGCGACGGCGAAGGCGACGACGCTGATCCTGGTGACGAACACGGTGGCCGGCCGGCAGTGGAAGCGGGAGTTGCTGGCGCGGACGACGCTGACCGAGGAGGAGATCGGGGAGTACAGCGGGGAGCGCAAGGAGATCCGCCCGGTCACCATCGCGACGTACCAGGTGCTCACCTCGCGGCGGGGTGGCGCGTTCACCCATCTGGATCTGTTCGGGGCGCGGGACTGGGGCCTGGTCGTCTACGACGAGGTGCACCTGCTGCCGGCGCCGATCTTCCGGTTCACCGCCGATCTGCAGGCGCGGCGGCGGCTGGGGCTGACCGCGACGCTGGTGCGGGAGGACGGCCGGGAGGGGGACGTGTTCTCGCTGATCGGCCCGAAACGCTACGACGCCCCGTGGAAGGACATCGAGGCGCAGGGCTGGATCGCCCCGGCCGAGTGCGTCGAGGTCCGGGTCACCCTGACCGAGGCCGAGCGGATGTCGTACGCGGTGACCGAGGCCGAGGAGCGGTACCGGGCGGCGGCCACCGCCCGGACGAAACTGCCGGTGGTGAAGGCGCTGGTGGACAAGCACCCGGACGAGCAGGTGCTGGTGATCGGCGGGTTCCTGGACCAGTTGCACGAGCTGGGTGAGTTCCTGGACGCCCCGATCGTGCAGGGGTCGACGACGAACAAGGAGCGGGAGCGGCTGTTCGACGCGTTCCGGGACGGTTCGTTGCGCACGCTGGTGTTGTCGAAGGTGGGCAATTTCTCGATCGATCTGCCGGAGGCGGCGGTGGCGATCCAGGTGTCCGGCACGTTCGGGTCGCGGCAGGAGGAGGCGCAGCGTCTGGGCCGGGTGTTGCGCCCGAAGGGGGACGGCCGGCAGGCGCACTTCTACACGGTGGTGTCCCGGGACACGATCGACACCGATTATGCCGCGCACCGTCAGCGTTTCCTGGCCGAACAGGGCTACGCCTACAAGATCGTCGACGCCGACGACGTCCTCGGCCCACCACTCCCCAAGATCGACTGAGTGCCATACTCTCCGCCATGGTCATCACGGGGCGCTTCCAGCACACCTACCAGTCGTTTCGCCGGCTCAGCCTGGCGTCGCTCGGCAAGTCCCGTTTCGGGATGTGGGCCGGCGGCGCCCTGCTGACGCTGGTGGTGGTGACCACCGACCTGGGCCGCGACCAGCCGTGGATGTATGGATTCGCCCCGTTCATGATCGCGGTCCCGGAGCTGGTGGCCTACCTCAGCTGGCGTCAGCAGAAGAAGCTGATCACCGTGCCGGTCGAGTACGAGATCACCGAGACGGCGTTGCACGTCCGTGCGGCCCAGAGCGAGTCCCGGCTCGACTGGGCCGGGCTGACCTGGGTGAAGCGCACCAAGCACGGCTGGCTGCTGAAGACCGGTGCGATGCAGGCGATCCTGCCGCGGGACGCGTTCACCCCGGCCGATCAGGCCACCATCGACGCGTTCCTGGCCGCGGCCCCGGTGCAGGTCAAGTCCTGACCGATCGCCATTGGAGGGACAGCCGGGTGGCGGCGCGTTCGGCGCGGATCTCCAGCAGGTCGCCGAGGATGACCGCGCGGTCGGCGACGATCGGCTGGTCGTCCATGGCGTAGGTGGTGCGCTCGCTGACGAAGACCGCCTCGCCGGCCGCCCGGCCCAGCTGGGTCGCGACCGGTTCGGTGAGCAGGCCGGGGACGATGCGCTCGGAGGCGCGCACGATCGTCACGCCGGTCTCGGCCAGCGCGGTGTAGAGCGAGATCCGCCGGAAGTCCTCGCCGCGCACGTCGGTCGCGTACGGCTGCCGGATCCACGACGTCTGGTGGATCATCGGGCGGCCGCCGAGGAGCCGCACCCGTTCCAGGCGCAGGGCGCGTTCCTCGGTGGACAGGGTGGCCCGGACCTCGGCGGGAGCCTGCCGTACCGCCAGCGACACCACGTCGGTGATCACGTCGTGGCCCTGTTCGCGCAGGTCCTCGACGAAGCTGCGCAGCGTGTCGACCCGGTAGGCAGCCTGCACCGGCGCGACGAACGTGCCCCGGCCGGCCTGCTGCACGATCAGCCCGTCGTCGCGCAACGAGGCCAGGGCCTGCCGCAGGGTCATCAGGGTCACGCCGTACTGGGCGCTGAGTTCGCGTTGCGGGGGCAGCGCCTCGCCGGGCCGGTACAGCCCTGTCCTGATCTTGTCGGTCAGATCAAGGGCGATGCGCCGGTACGCCGGAACCCTGCTCACGGGTGACCACGCTATCGTCCAGCGCGCGCCGGACCGACGCCAGGACGTCCCCGAGCTGTTCCGGTGTGCCGCCGTCGAGGATCCGCCGCATCAGCGCGGCCCCGATCACCACCCCGTCCGCGTACCCGGCCGCGAGGACTGCCTGTTCGGGGGTGGCGATGCCGAAGGCGGACAGCACCGGCCGGTCGGTGAGTTCCCGGATCCGGGCGGCGACCCGTCCGCCGGAGGCGTCGAATCGGGAGCCGGTGGTGCCCATGACCGCGACCGCGTACACGAATCCGCGGGATCTCCGGGCGATCTCGGCGAGCCGGCCGGCGGGCGTGGTCGGGGCGGCCAGCAGGGTCAGGTCGACTCCGGCGGCCTCGGCCGCGGCGGACAGCGCGGATGATTCGTCGACCGGCAGGTCCGGCACGATCAGCCCGTGGATGCCGGCGGCGGCCAGGTCCCGGCAGAACCCCGGATCCTGCAGCACCAGGTTGTAGTAGGTCATCGCGATCAGTGGGACGCCGGTGTCGAGCGCGGCGATTTCGGCGAGCAGGCCGGGGATGGTGACGCCGCGTCGCAGGGCCCGGTCCGAGGCCTCCTGGACGACCGGCCCGTCCAGGATCGGGTCGGAGAACGGCAGTCCGATCTCGATCGCGTCGGCGCCGGCCTGCGCGTACCCGGTCAGGTAGTCGGCCCAATCCTCCCGGATGCCGCCGGTCAGGTAGGGCACCAGCAGCGGTCGCCCCTGGTCCCGGCGTTTGCGGAGATGTTCCTCGACGATCACGACGCCTCCATCAGGGTTGCCATGTCCTTGTCACCACGTCCGGAAAGGGTCACCAGCACGGTCGAGCCGGGTGGCAGTTCCCCGGACTCGGCGGCCCGGATCAGCCAGGCGATCGCGTGGGCGGATTCCAGGGCGGGCAGGATGCCTTCGGTACGGGCGAGCCGCCGCACCGCCGGGATCACCTCGGCGTCGCCGACCACCACGTACCGGGCTCGCCCGCTGTCGTTGAGGTGTGCGTGTTCCGGCCCGATGCCGGGGTAGTCGAGGCCGGGCGCGATCGAGTGCGCCTCGGTGACCTGCCCGTTCTCGTCCTGGAGCAGGTAGGACCGGAAGCCGTGCAGCACTCCGGCCCGCCCGAACGCGACGGCCGCTCCGCCTTCCGCCTCGACCCCGATCAGCTGGGCGCCGGTGCCGGCGAATCCGGCGAAGGTGCCGGCCGCGTTGGAGCCGCCGCCGACGCAGGCGATCACGTAGTCCGGGACCGCGGTGGGCAGTTCGGCGGCACACTGTCGCCGCGCCTCGTCCCCGATGACCCGCTGGAATTCCCGGACCATCCATGGGTACGGGTGCGGGCCCATCACCGAGCCCAGGCAGTAGTGGGCCTCGTCGACGCAGGTCACCCACTGTCGCATCGCCTCGCTGGTGGCGTCCTTGAGGGTGCGGGTGCCGCCGGTGACCGGGACGACCTCGGCGCCGAGCATCCGCATCCGGAACACGTTGAGGGCCTGCCGTTCGATGTCCACCTCGCCCATGAAGACGGTGGCGTCCAGTCCGAGCAGGGCCGCGGCGGTGGCGGTGGCGACGCCGTGCTGGCCGGCACCGGTCTCGGCGAGCAGCCGGGTCTTGCCCATCCGCCGGGCGAGCAGCGCCTGCCCCAGCACGTTATTGATCTTGTGGGAGCCGGTGTGCGCCAGGTCCTCCCGTTTGAGCAGGACGGTGACACCGAGTTCGGCGGAGAGGCGCAGGGCCGGGGTGAGCGCGGTGGGCCGTCCGGCGTGCACGGCGAGCAGCCGGTCCAGGTCGCGACGGAACCCCGGGTCGGACCAGGCGGCCCGGAACTCGCTCTCCACCGCGGCGCAGGCCGGGATCAGCGACTCGGGCACGTAGCGGCCGCCGTACGCCCCGAACCGGCCGCCGTCGGGCTCCCTCATGACACCTCCACTGTTCTAGAACTGAGTTCTAGAACAGTTATACACACACCCTGTGGGCAACCGCCAGAGGGGTAGCGTTCATTCTCCATCCATTGCAACGATTGCAACGAAGTCATTGCGTTGAATTTCCAGCCATTGCAATGATTTCAAGCCATCTAGCTGCTGTTACTCGTACGCAGCGAAAATGTTTTGTTGTTTGATTCGTGAAGGCAACGTAGCGTTTCTGCCATGAGAAACAACGCATCGAAAATCTTCCCGACGTCCGCTCCGATCAACGTTCGGCTCGACATCCCGGCCGGGCGCATCCAGTTCATCGCCGCCGACCGGGCCGACAGCACCGTCGAGGTCCGGCCCGCCAGCAGCTCCAGCAACCAGGACGTGGCCGCCGCCGAACGGGTCCAGGTCGCCCACCAGGACGGCGTGCTGCGGATCGAAGCCGCCCCGGCCGGCAACCGCCTGCTCGGCTCGTCCGGCTCGGTCGAGGTGACGGTCCAGCTGCCGGCCGGCTCACGGGTCGACGCGAAGACCGCGAGCGCCGACATCCGGGGCGTCGGCCGCCTCGGCGACGTCACCGTCGAAAGCGCCCAGGGCACGATCAAGCTGGACGAGACCATCAGCGCGCGGCTGACCCTCCAGGCCGGTGACATCACCGTCGGCCGGCTCGGCGGGCCCGCGGAGATCCGCACCCAGCACGGCGACCTCACCGTCACCGAGGCGGTCACCGGCGCCGTCACGCTGCGCACCGACAAGGGTGACATCACGGTCGGCGCGGTGTCCGGATCGCTGGACGCCGGCACCACGTACGGCCGGATCGACAACGCCCTCCGCAACACCGGCGACAGCGACCTGACCCTCCACGCGACCACCAGCTTCGGCGACATCAGCGCCCGCAGCCTCTGAGGAGATCGAGATGACCGACCTGAACAAAGCCATCGAGGCGTTCGTGGACGCCGGATTCGCCGGCCTGCAGATGCGAGTGAACGACGCGAACAATGAGTGGGTGGGCGCCGCCGGTGCGCCACCGCCCCCGGTCGACGGCCGGTTCTGGGCGGGCAGCGTCGCCAAGACCTTCACCGCCACCGCGGTCCTCCAGCTGGTGGCCGACGGGCTGATCGACCTGGACGCCCCGGTCACCGGGCTGGGCCTGGACGAGCGGATCACCCCGCGGATGCTGCTGCGGCACACCAGCGGGCTGTTCAACTACACCGGCGAGTACTTCCCGGACGGCACGATCGTCACCGGCATCCCGGCCTTCGGCAAGGAATGGGTGGAGCATCGGCTGCGCGGTTACCGGGCGGCGGAGCTGGTCGAACTCGCCCTGTCCAAGCCGGCCCGGTTCGAGCCCGGCACCGACTGGAGCTACTCCAACACCAACTACACCGTCGCCACGCTGCTGATCGAACAGGTCACCGGCCGCACCTTCGGCGAGCAGGTACAACAGCGGATCCTGGACCCGCTCGGCCTGCGCGACACCATGCTGGCCGGCGACGTCACCGATCTGCCCGAGCCGTACGCCTGCGGCTTCTACCGCTACCAGGACGGCGAGGAATGGGTGGTGGCCGACGTCTCCCGGCAGAGCCTGGCCATGATGCCCGGCGCCGGCAGCGCCATCTCCACCACCCGCGACCTGCACGTCTTCTTCGCCGCGCTGAACTCCGGCGAGCTCCTGCCGGCACCCCTGCTGGCCGAGATGCGCGAACCCCACGGACCGATCGGGTACGGCCTGGGCATCTTCGCCCAGCAACTGGCCAACGGAACCACGGTCTACCACCACAACGGCGGCGCCCCCGGCGGTTACGGCGCCCTGATGTACAGCACCCCCGACGGCCGCAAGACCATGACCGCCGGAATCACCATGGGCCACACCCCCAAAGATCCATCCGAATTCTTCCCGGCCGCGTTGGACGCCCTGATCAAGGCAGTCTTCGTCGACTGAAACACCCTCCCGCCAGAGCGACGCACTCGTAATGCGTAGGCAGACGGTTCGATTCCGTCAGATGGCTCGATGAGAAAGCCCAGGTCATGGACCTGGGCTTCTTCATTTGAGCATGATCTACAACGTGCTGGGTGCGGTCTCGAACCGCTGCCCGTAGCCGGTTCGGGCCGCGGCGATCGCCGCGGCGGACTGATAACCGTTCCGCTCCCGGTGATCGCCGCACCGCTGTGCGGCCTACCGCACAGGAGCCTGGTCGCTGGTGTCCGACCTCAAGCCGAGTGCTTTACCGGACCGTCAATTCGTCGGCGTGAACTGTCGGCGGGTCGATGCTTGAACCCATGGGATCGAGATCGAAGAGCACCGCACGAAATCCGCAGCAGTCCCGGTCCGCAGTAGTCCGCATGACCGCCAGAGGTCGGCGTGGGGCACACCAACGCACATCTTCGACCCTTAACGCATTCATCACCAAGGATCAACCGATCGTATGTGGAATTCGTCACATCGAGGGTGACTGATGTCGGTCACTCGACTTTTATGTGCCGATGTATATTCCTGAGTGCCCGATCGACCCCGGCTGGATTTCGGTCTTTTCATCGGGTACCACATTCCTGCCGCACCCGAGACGGAAAACGATTCGGGGAAAAATGCAGTTGATCATCAGGAGTATGCAACGCCTCATCGCGGTGGCCGTCATTTTCGGATCGGGATTGAGCATCGCGTCTTCACCCGCCCTCGCAAATGATCCCCGCACTGTAGGAACCGCGGGAGACGGTTCGCCGATCTGGGCCTCCGAGTCCGATGTTCAGGCTCCCGCAGGCAGCCCGGGCACTGGTGAAGCAGTCGGTGGAGAACAACACGAGCAAAGCTGTCAAGTACACCGTGAAGGCTGATCAGTCAGGGACCACCACCTACGGGGTGTCGGTCGGCGTCGAGGCCGAACTGAAAGCGGGAATCTTCACCAATATCAAAGGATCGATCAACGGCTCCGTCCAGAAGAGCATGACTACGTCCTATGGCTCTCAGGTCGAGACAGAGGTCGAGCCACGCAAGACTCTTACCGTGCAGTACGGCATCTGGCGTGAGAATGTCGCTTGGAAGAGCTACTACATGCGCAAGAATTGCTCCATCACCAAGGAGCAGCATGGTACGGCCTGGGCTCCCTACCAGATCAGGTGGCGTCTTTTCTACTGATTCTCTGAGGTGATCAAGGCTGCGGCAGAGTGATCAGCCCACTCTGCCGCAGCCTGGTCATTTCTTCGACATCGATTCTTTCAAATCGAAAGGAGCCGCCAAGTGGGTATTCATCGGACCGGCGTGTCGATCGCGCTCGCCATCACCTCCATAACCCTAGCTTCCTGCACGAATGGTACGAACCAATCATCCGCACCGGTTCAACCGACGGCCCCGGCAGTAAGCTCTCAACCCGCCACCCCACCGAAAGAGCCTTCCGGTCCAGAAATCCAGCTTCCAACTGGAAGCAAAATCTTGGTCGCCCCCGTATCCGGTTCCGGCGACGTGAAAATCCCTCGATTCAAACATGCCGAACCGGAATACACGATCTATCTCACGTGCCTGGGTGGTGGATCGGTGTCTTTGCGAATGAATGATCGAGCGGCGAAATCGTGGACCTGTGACGGTGTCCCCAATCGGCACATCGTCATCGCGGATGATCCCCATGAAACCGGGTCGCTCACCGTGAAGGATGAGGCGCAGTGGAAGCTGGCGGTCATCGACGGAGCGCCCTAGCACTCGATCCGGCAGCCTCCGGGCAAGCGCCTACCGGGCCGCCCGCGGGATGAGGTCGACGGGACCGGGGACCGCTGGGCCCGGCTGGAGCAGGGCGGCGAGCAGGTCGCCGTGGGTGTCGACCCGGGTCAGGACGGTGTCGGAGGTCAGCTGTTCGGCGGGATGGTCACCGGTGGCCATTGCTGTCACCTCGTCCCAGGTCAGCGGGGCCGATGCGGTCGGGGCGGAGCCGGCCCGCAGGGAGTACGGGGTGACCGTCGTCTTCGCCGCGGCGTTCTGACTCCAGTCGATGAAGACTTTGCCGGGGCGGATCTGTTTGGCCATCTTCGCGGTGATCGAGGCGGGGACCATCGTGGCCAACTCCTCGGCCACCCGGTGGGCGTAGTCCGCGACCACCGTCGACGGCTGGGTGCCGGAGATCGGGCAGCACAACTGCATGCCCTTGCGGCCGGAGGTCTTCGGGTACGCCGCGATGCCGTCGGCGGCCAGCCGGTCGCGCATCAGGACCGCCACCGCGCAGCACTCCCGCAGTCCGGCCGGCGCGCCCGGGTCCAGGTCGACGACCAGCAGGTCCGGGTCGGCGCCGATCCGCCACTGCGGGGTGTGCAGTTCGAGGGCGGCCAGGTTGGCCAGCCAGACCATCGTGGCCAGCTCGTCGACGACCACGAAGTCGATGGTCTCCCGGCTCTTGGTGGAGCCGGGGACGGGCAGGTTCTCCAGGCGTACCCAGGCGGGTGTTCCCCCGGGTTTGTTCTTCTCGAAGAAGTGCGGGGCGTCGACCCCGTCGGGGTAGCGGATCCGGGTCACCGGGCGGCCCGCGAGGTGCGGCAGCATCACCGGGGCGATCCGGGTGTAGTAGTCGATCACCTCGCCCTTGGTGAAGCCGGTCGACGGGTACATCACCTTGTCCAGGTTGGAGATCTCGACCTCGCGGTCCCCGATCGTCACCAGGAGCCGGTCACGAGGCATCGTCGGCACACTCCGCGGCCGGCTTGTCGTCGCGGAGACGCAGGAAGCGGGGGAAACGCAGCCGGAGGTCGGGCGTCTGGTTGCCGTAGCGGATCTCGGCGACCAGCTCCGGGCGTACCCAATGGGCGCCTTTGGCATCCTCTCGGGGCACCGCGCCGGGAGCGAACGGCGAATCGGGGCAGGCGAGCGACCCGAGCCGGGTGAGCAGGTCCCGTTCGGCGGCCGCGCCGATCCCACCGCCGACCCGTCCCCGGAAGGCCAGGCCGCCTGGTGTCGGCACGCCGACCAGCAGGCCGCCGAGTTTGCGCGCGCCGGGCCGCCAGCCGCCGATCACGTAGTCGCCGGTCCGGTCGAATTTGATCTTCAGCCAGTCCGGTGAGCGGCGTCCGGGCAGGTAGACCGAGTCGGAGCGCTTGGCCATCACGCCCTCCAAGTGGTTCTCCCGGGCGGCGGCCTCGGTGGCCGGCCCGTCACCGAAGGACGGCGGCACCATCCAGTGCGTGCCGGCCAGGTCGAGTTCTTCCAGACGTTCGCGCCGGGCCAGGTACGGCAGACCGGTGTAGTCCATCCCGTCGAGGAACAGCAGATCGAAGATCAGGTACGTGACCGGGAGGGTGCCGGCCAGTTTTGCGGCGCGCTGCTTGTCCCGGACGTGCATCCGCTCGGCCAGCGCGCTGAACGACGGCCGGCCGGTGGCGTCCAGCACCACCATCTCGCCGTCGAGCATGGTCCCCTCGGGCAGGTGCATGGCGGCGATCTCCGGGTAGGCGGCGGTCACCACCGCGCCGGAGCGGGCGAACAGATCGGGCGGCCCACCGTCGAATCGGGCGAGCACCCGGACCCCATCCCACTTGAACTCGAAGCTCCAGTCCGGGCCGGCCGGCAACCCTCCCGCGGTGGCGAGCATCGGAGACAGCACACGATCACCATAGGCAAAATCGTTCACCTGACGCAGGTGTCTCAGTGATGCCATTCTGAGGTCATGCGAGCGATCTGGAAGGGCGCTGTCTCATTCGGCTTGGTGTCGATCGCCGTCAAGCTCTATTCGGCGACCGAGGAGAAGGACATCCGCTTCCACCAGGTGCATCGCACCGACGGGGGCCGGATCAAGTACCAGCGCACCTGCTCGGTCGATGGCGAGGTGGTGAGCTACGACGACATCGCCAAGGGGTACGACATCGGTGGCGGTGAAATGGTGATACTCACCGACGAGGATTTCGCCGAACTCCCCCTCAGCACGTCAAGAGCTATTGACGTGCTCGAATTTGTGCCATCTGAGCAAATCGACCCGATCCTGTTCGCCAAGTCGTATTATCTGGAGCCCGAGGGGCAGGCCGCCAAGCCGTACGTGCTGCTGCGTGACGCCCTGCGCGACGCCGAGCGGGTGGCCATCGTCAAGATCGCGATCCGGCAGCGGGAGCAGCTCGCCACTCTGCGGGTCCGCGACGACGTGCTGGTCCTCAACACCATGCTCTGGCCGGACGAGGTGCGCACACCCGAGTTCGGATTCCTCGACGACGACGTCGAGACCCGCCCGGCCGAGCTGGCGATGGCCGCCTCGCTGATCGACTCGATGGCCGGCAGTTTCCAGCCGGAGGACTTCACCGACAACTACCGGACCGCGTTGCAGGAGGTCATCGACGCCAAGGTGGAGGGCCGCGAGGTGGTCCAGGCGGACGAGCCGGAGGAGGCCGCACCGGCGGCCGTCGATCTGATGGCGGCGTTGAAGGCCTCGGTGGAGCGGGCCAAGAAGGCCCGGGAGGAGCCTGCGCCCGCCAAGAAGGCTCCGCGCAAGGCTGCCGCCGCCCCGGCGAAAAAGGCGGCCAAGGCCACGCGCGCCCGGAAATCCGCGTGACTACTCTTCACCCATGGGAGTGGGACATGGGGTGGCGCGATGGCACTGACGTGGGCGGAGTCGTACCTGGGCCGGGTGCGCGCAAGCGTCGGTGACGTCGACACGATCTTCTTCGTCGGGGCCCGCACGGTGGTGCTCGACGAGCAGAACCGGCTGTTGCTGATCCAGCGGTCCGACAACCTGCGCTGGGCGATCCCGGCCGGGGCGATGGAGCTGGGCGAGAGCATGGAGCAGTGCGCGGTCCGCGAGCTGTGGGAGGAGACCGGCCTGCGGGCCACGTCCCTGACGCCGTACGCGTTCTACACCGCCTACACCTACACGAACGAGTATCGGCACACGTACCAGCAGGTTCTGATGTCCTTCGTGGTGCACTCCTGGGAGGGTGAGCTGGTCCGGCAGACCGACGAGAGTGTGGACGCCGGGTTCTTCCCGCTGGACGCGCTGCCGAACGAGTCGTTCATCGTCGACGAGGCTCTGGCCGACCTGGCGAGGTTTCGCGAAACCGGCATCCTGGTCATGAAGTAAGGGTGCACTAAATCTCGGTGCGCGCCCGCGCCGTCTGGTGCAGGATGGCCTTTCGTGACCACGAAACGCCGTCTGCTGGACCTGTCCCCGTTGCGCGACTCGCGGGACTTCCGGCTCGTCTTCATCGGCGGGGTGGCCACCGCGTTCGGCTCGTTCATCAGCTACGTCACCATCCCGTACCAGGTGGCGAAACTGACCGACGACCCGCTGATGGTGGGCCTGATCGGCGTCTGCGAGCTGCTCCCGCTGCTGATCATGGCGTTCGTCGGTGGCGCGCTCGCCGACTACATCGACCGCCGCCTGCTGGTGCGCGGCAGTGAGCTCGCGCTCGCCGCGATCTGCGGCATCCTGCTGATCAACTCGCTCTCCGACGAGCCGCACCTGTGGCTGCTCTATGTGGCGGCGTTCCTCACGGCCGCGGTCGCCGGCCTGCAGCGCCCGGCGCTGGAGGCGATGATCCCCCGGCTGGTCAAACCGGAACAGCTTCCGGCCACCATGTCGGTCCAGTCGCTCGGCATGCAGTTCGCCCAGCTCCTCGGCATGCCGCTGGCCGGTGTGCTGCTCGCCAGCTTCGACCTGGCCTGGGTGTACGCGTTCGACCTGTGCACCTTCGCGGTCTCCCTGCTCTGCCTGACCCTGGTCAAAGCGGTCCCGCCACCGGCCGCGGCCGACCGCCCGTCGCTGAACAGCGTGGTCACCGGCCTGAAGTACGCCAAGTCCCGCCCCGAACTGCTCGGCACCTACCTGGTCGACATCAACGCGATGTTCTTCGGCATGCCGGCCGCGCTCTACCCGTTCCTGGCCGACGACCTGGGCGGCCCCAAGGTGCTGGGCCTGCTCTACGCCGCGCCGGCGGTCGGCTCGCTGATCGCCACGATCGGCTCCGGCTGGACCGCACGGGTGCACCGGCACGGTCTGATGGTGCTGATCGCCTCCGCGCTGTGGGGTGTCGGCATCATCGGCGTCGGCCTGTCCGGCACCCTCTGGCTCACCCTGTTCTGCCTGGCCTTCGCGGGCGCCGCGGACATGGTCTCCGGCCTGTTCCGCATGATCATGTGGAATCAGACGATCCCCGACCATCTTCGCGGGCGGCTGGCCGGCATCGAGATGCTCTCCTACACCACCGGGCCGCTGCTGGGGCAGCTCCGGTCGGGTGCGATGGCGCGCACCGGGCTCGGCATCGGCGGCGCGATCTGGGTCGGCGGGGTGCTCTGCGTGGCCGGCAGTGTGGCGCTCGCCGCCGCCCTGCCCAAGCTGGTCAAATACAACGGCAAGGACGGCATGGCCCTGAAGAGGGCCGCCGACGACGAGTGGAACGCCTCAGCGGCCTCCCGCACTACCTAGATCCGGACCCGCTGGGCTCGCGCAGCGCCGGGGTCAGGGCCAGCGACAGGACCAGCAGCATCGCCACCGCGAGCAGGCCCTTCGACACGGTGACGTGGTCGCCGAGGAAACCGATCAGCGGCGGCCCGCCGAGGAAGGCGCAGTACCCGATGGACGCCACCACCCCGACCCGGGCCGGCGCCTTCACCGGGTCGTCGGCGGCCGCGCTCATCCCGACCGGGAAACCGAGCGAGGCGCCGAGCCCCCAGAGCAGCGCCCCGGCGAACACGATCGGCACGGTCGGCCCGAAGACGAAGACCAGCAGCCCGGCCAGACCGGTGACGGCCAGAATCCGGAGCACCGGTACGCGCCCGTACCTGTCCAGCAGGTTGGGCCCATACCACCGGCCGACCGTCATGGCCGCCAGGAACAGGGCGAACCCGAGCGTGCCGGTGGAAGCCGCGGTGCCGTGGTCGTCGATCAGCGCGATGCTGATCCAGTCGATGCCGGCCCCTTCGGTGAGCGCGAAGGCAAGGACGAAAACACCGATCAGCAGCGTACGGGGTTCGGTCCAGGCGGTCAGTGCGCTGGGCTTGTCCGCCGGGGTCGAGGTGTCGTCGACGTCGTCGGTCACGTACCACCGCACCGCCGGGACCACCGCGGCCACCACCAGGACGCAGGCGATCACCACGTGCACGGTGACCGAGATCCCGATCTTCACCGCGCCCGCGCCGATCAGCGCGCCGGCCACCGTGCCGACGCTGTAGCCGGCGTGGAAGCGCGACATGATCGACCGGCCGAGACGACGCTCCACGACCGCGGCCTGCACGTTCATGGCGACGTCCCAGGCACCGGTGGCGAAGCCGTAGAGGTAGAGGGCGACAACCACCGGAATCACGCCGTACGTGTAACCGATCGCCACCGCGGCCAGCGCCGATCCGAGCACCACAGCGAAGGTGCCGACCACCGCGCGGGAGCCGAACCGGCCGACCAGATGCCCGGCGAGTGGCAGTGACGTCACCGAGCCGGCCGCGATGGCGAGCAGCATCAGGCCGAGCTGGGACGGGGTGAGCCCGAGCTGGTCGCGGATCTGCGGGATGCGTGCCGCGAAGCTGGCCATGGCCACGCCGAGGAAGATGAAGGTGACGTAGACGGATCGGGTGGAGGCCCGCAGACTGGTCTTCTCGACTGTGCTCAAAGGGTGACCCCGGGTAGACGTGAGAGCGTTTTCTCAGTGCACCGTACCCAAGGGCCCGCCGGACACCACCCCGGACCGCGGCCCGGGGTGGTTTTGTCGGACCGATCGCGACGACCGGTTCGGATCAGCTGGAACGCACCTGCCAGGGCGCCCATTGCACCGGGGCCGCGAAGCCCTCCCGCCGGGCGTCCCTGGCCCCGGCCGCGGAGAGTGGCCCCTCCTGATCGGTCTTGACGCCGGCCCCGATCAACCTGGTCTCGAACCAGGACCCACTCAACCCGCGGCGTACGCGTTCCCACAGCCCGCCCTCGATCAGGGCGTCGGTGTGAACTCGCAGCCTCTCGGCCAGGATCTTCGGGTCCTCGTCGCAGGTGTCGCAGGGGCAGGCCGGCAGCGACTCCTCCCACCAGCGGCCCAGTCGCAGCCGCAAGCCGGAGTCGGTGAAGTGGACCGCCATCGGTGCGGCGGTCGGCATGCGAGGGATGAGCCGGACGGTCCGCACGAGCGCTTCGTCGAGCCCGAGCGATTCCTTGGTCTCCCGGCGCTCCACCAGGTAGCGCTCGGAGAGATCGTCCAGCAGGGTGTCAGCCGCCTCGGTCAGGACAGCGAAGCGGTCGGTGTCGGTGGTATCGGGTATGCCGTCCACCCTTGCAGTATGCCGCGCTCGGCCCGCGGCATCCGGATGCTCCGGAGGAAGGTGAGTCATTCGAAACCGAAATCCCCGGCCTTGACTCCGGCCACGAACGCGTCCCACTCCTCTCGGCTGAAGGAGAGGATCGCGCTGCCCGGCACCTTGGAGTCACGGATCAGAACCTGCTCCGCGACCCGGGCCACTTCGACGCAGGTCCCGGTAGAACATCGGCTACTTCTGCGCCAACGCGGCTCTTCCGTCGGTTTGATCATTTGTGTGCACCTCCGTGACGGTTCGAATTCCACGGTAAGCGAATCCGCCAATGTCAACCGGTTGCACACATGAATGAAAAAGAGAAAATGCCGCTTAACTCACTCATTGCGAGTTATGCGGCGACGCCTTATCACTATATAACTGTTATGCGAGTATTTTTGACCTGCCCGCTCTGCAGCAGATTCGATCTCAGAGCGGGCGGGCCGACGACTTAGAAGCGGAACTCTCCCGCGGCCACGCCCTCCACGAAGGCGTCCCACTCATCCTTGGTGAAGGAGAGGGCGGCGACCTCCGGGTTCTTCGAGTCGCGGATCAGGTACTGGTCCTCGACCTTCGCGACCTCGACACAAGTCGACGTTCCACACCGGCTGCTCTTACGCCATGCGGGCACGTTCATCTGTTCCATCAGGGACCTCTCGAAATGAATGTGTGTGGAATGCTATTTCTGGCGCGCCCGGTCAGCGACCGCACGCTCCAGTTCCTTGATCTGCGCCTCGATGAATTGGATCGTGTCCTCCTCATCGGCGGCCTCGTTCCACACCCGGTCGTATCGGGCGTGGTGTTTCGCGGCCGTGTCGTGGTCTTCGATCATCTCGTCGCCGAGCCCGGTCTCCCGGTACAACGCCTCGCCGACGCTCATGCGCAGCAGATCGAAGCTGGCGTTGTTGGTCACCGAGGCGTCCAGCGAGAACGGCACCATCCGGATCCGGACGGTGCCGTCCCGGACGTGTTTCTTCAGGTCACGCAGCTGGTCGGCGAACACCGCCGGGCCGCCGATGGTCCGGCGGAGCACCGACTCGTCGACCATGAGCAGGATCCGCACACCGTCGGGCCGGCCCAGCAGCGCCTCACGGCGGCGCATCCGTGCCTCGACCCGCCTGGTGCGCTGGTCCTCGGTCAGCTCGTCCTCGTACCGGGACATCAGCGCGGTCGCGTAATCGCGCGTCTGCAGGGGGCCCGGAATGTAATAAATGGAGTAGGAGCGGATTTCGGTGGCTTCGCTCTCGTACTCGATGAGTTTACGCAGATCGTCGGTGAGTGTGTCCCGGAATTCCTCAGCCTGATACCACGCCTGCCGCTGGCGGGTGCGGGCAATGCGGGTGGCGGCGAGCAGATCGGTGACGGTGGCGCGGTCCCGGACACCGAGAAAGCCCAGCAGGCTCCGCAGATCATTCGCGGAGATCGTGACGTCCCCGTTCTCGATCCGGATCACCTTGCTGGTCGACCACTCCATTTCCTCGGCGACCTGATTTTGGGTCAGACCGGCCCGCTTCCGCGCCTGCTGAAGCGCGAGACGCACGCGTCGGCGTGCGATCGTCGGCGAGTCGCCCTCGGTCATGAGTCCTTCATCGTCGAAGCGGATGGTGACGGTCGGTGACTAATCCGTGCCAGTCTGCCACCTCGCTGACTGCCAGCTGGCAACCAGCGAGGTCGCGGACATCTTAGTACTGTCCTATCAGAACGACGAGCCCGAGGTGCAGTTTTGCCGCAAGACGCGACGCCACCCGAGAGAGTCTCAGCTCAGGCCGCCGCCAAGCCATAGCCCCAGGGCGTGCGGCGAGTGTCTTCCATAGCTCTGCGTAAGGCCCGGCTCACCTGGTTGAAGACCCGGGGATCGGGCGACGAATAGAGCACGACAGCCGCCCCGCGGTACTGCGCGTGCAGCTCCCAGCGACCCGGCTCGCGCCACATCATGGCTACGGCGGGTATCGCCAGACCGAGGAAGACCAGAACATAGATCGCCGGATCGGGAAGCAGCGCCCAGCCGGCCGCCGAGGCTGCCAGAGCGACCGCCGCGAATGCGGGAGCGTAGGGACGGATTCGGGCCGGGGCCTGCACGAGACCGACGTTGTGCAGATCCGAAATGGCGAAGACCAACGGTGCGGTGCGGGGGTGCCAGACGAACTGATCGTCGGACACCAAGGCGTCAGGCCCGCGATAGTAGATCCGTGTGCGCATGGCGAACTCCTCTTCGCTGTTTCTTGCGAGGAGGGATGGAATGGGGCCACCATTGGCGCGAGAGACCCATACCCGCCTCGCGAGAGCCGCAACGCATGAAGCCGCAGAGGCGGACAACGGCACCCGTTTGCCGCCGGGTGCCGTTGTTTGTCTCTCCCTCCGACTCCGCCCATTGTTGCCCTACAAGCAGTACAGCACGCGACCCAGCAGACCGCCACCACTCAACCTGCCATGTTGCAGATTGCGTAGAAGCTGTGCGACGTTTCATGGGTGGCGCATCGGTGTCCGCCGACGTGTTTGTCCCCGGAAACGACCGGGTAGCCCAACTTCCGATGTCGCAGACAATCTGCGTTTACGCAGGTGGGAAGGCGAAACCTGATGGAAAGCCGATTGAACGTCGCCGGTCAGGCGGTGCAGCCCATCCTGGTGATGTTCCCCCTCGGGCTCTTCGCGATGGCCGTCATGTTCGACATGGCCGACCTGCTCGGCGGGCCTGACATCCTGGGCGCCCTGGCCTACTGGAACATCGTCGCCGGCCTGGTCGGCGGAGTGCTGGTCACCGTGGCCGTCGCCGTCGACGTGATGTTCGCGCGCCGCTCCCGGGACCGCCGCCTCGGCGTGCTCCGCAGCCTCCTCAACGTGGGCGTGCTGGTCATCTTCGCGGTCATCGCGATGCTCCGCGTCCAGGCACCCGATCGGGTGATCGGCGGCGGGGTGTTCCTCATCGAACTGCTGGCCCTGGCCGTCGCCGGATTCGGCGCCTGGTTCAGCGGCGAGGTCGCCAACGGGCGGGCCCCGGCGTTTGCCCGCGCCGCAGCCGGGAACCGGAACTACTGACGGAGAATTCCTCGGTAGCCCGGAAGGGGTAGATCACCATGGCCGCACTGCTCCAGGGAAAACGCGTGGCGTTCCTGGCCACCGACGGTGTTGAGGAAGTCGAATACACCGAACCGCGTAAGGCGATCGAGTCCGCGGGCGGCACCGCCGAGTTGGTGTCCCTGGCGGACGGCGAGATCCAGGCCGTCAATCACATGGACAAGGCCGGCACCTATCAGGTCGACAAGACCGTGCAGGACGCCGACCCCACCGAGTACGACGCACTGGTCCTGCCCGGAGGCGTGGCCAACCCGGACTTTCTGCGAGCCGACGCCGACGCGGTCCGCTTCATCCGCGACTTCGTGACCGCCGGCAAACCGGTGGCCGCCATCTGCCACGCACCGTGGACTCTGGTCGAGGCGGGTGTCGTCGACGGCCGGACGGTGACCTCCTGGCCCAGCCTGCGCACCGATCTGGTGAACGCCGGCGCCACCTGGGTCGACGAGGAGGTCTACGTCGACGACCACCTGATCACCAGCCGAAAGCCGGACGACCTCCCGGCCTTCTGCAAGGCCCTCCTGGACGAGTTGGGCTGATCGGATAGCCGATCGGGCGAGGGCTGTGGGACAGGTGGCCGAAACTTCACACTGAGGCTGGAAGGCGGCGTTCACGGTAGGAGACACTCTTCCGCGCGGAGCGACGGGACGTACCCGTTCGCTCCTCGGGAAGGGATCTCATGCGCACGTCGCTCGTTCGCCGTGGTGCCGCGGCGGCTCTGGCCATCGTCACCGGTCTCACCACCCTCGCCCTGAGCGCCGAGCCCGCGCGGGCCGACGTCCGGCTGTCCGGCGTCACGCTGTCGACCAGCACCGTGGTGCTCGACGGCGACGCCGGCTGCGCCAACCGGGTGAAGGTCACCTACAAGGTGTACGACCCGGCGGGCGACACCGACGAGTTGTTCTCCCTCTCCGCCGACGTCGTCGGGCCCAACGGCGACAACGTCGAATTCGTCTACCCGTCCCAGTCGTCGCGCAGCGGAAGCTACGTCTACTACACCGACTGGATCTCCCTCTGCGGCTACTACGGCGACCCCGGCGCCTACCGGGTGAACACCGAACTCAAGTGGTGGGACGAGGACGTCAACGTCTACGTCGTCGAGCGGACCAACAGTTTCTGGGTGAAGCGGCCCACGTCGCTGACCTACAACGCCACCCCCGAGCCGGTGAAGCGGAACAGCGCCCTCACCCACACCGGCGTACTCAAGGCCGACCCGGTGTCGTACGGCCCGAAGAAGGGCCTGAAAGGCGCCGTCCTGAAGTTCTACTTCAAGGCCAACGGCACCAAGACGTACGTCTACAAAGGCCAGACCACCACCGGTACGGGCGGCAAGTACAGCAAGAAGATCAAGGCCACCAAGTCCGGCATGTGGAAGGTCGTCTACGCGGGCAGCGGCACCCGCCAGCCCCAGACGAAGTACGACGCCGTCAAGGTGAAGTAGCGGCCACCCGGTCGATCAGCGTGCCGCCGGAACCACGGGGCTTTTGAGGGCCCCACCCGCGGATGTCCCCGTTGCCGATCTTGACGGATCCACCGCCGGAAAGTGTCCTGCTCGCGGAGGCCGGCCCGCTTGCGGTCCATTCCCCGTGCGGGTGTCCGATTTCCGCCCTGTCTTGGCCCGATATTGGCGGATTTACCACCGTTTCCGGTGGTAAATCCGCCAACATCTCAGCTGGGCTGGCCGTCCGCGCGAGGGACTGACCGCGAATGATCAGGCGGCCGAGAAACACGGCTCGAAACGGTGGGTGAATCCTCCAAGGTCTGTCAGGTCCGAGGGCGGGAGGCGGACGCTCGCCCGGCGAGGGATGGACCGTGAGCTGCGAGAAAGCTTGCCAAGAGCTGACAGCGTTTCGCTACCTCTGCGGACTTCGTGCGGACTACTTGATCTTGCAAGAAGGTGCAGCGCCCCTTACGCGACGATCCTCGGCCTCGCCGGTTCGGCGTTCACGAAGCCGCGGCCGGCCCCTGAGGCGGGACGGCACTGGACTCGTCATCGGTGGTCGAGACTCGCGTGAACCGGACGTGCATGGCGACTCGCCCCGCGGGCTCCTCACCGTACGGAATGTGTCGCAGTTCAGCAGGCCGGTACTCATCGCCCAACGCAGTAACTCGGTAGCGGATTGAGCCATCGAAATCGACCGCCACAGCATCCAGCTCGTTGGTCACGTAGTCGAGCTTCGTGCCAGCGGCCGGACCGTCAAGGCACACACCCCCGGTGGGGCTGTGCACGACGCGAGGGCTGTGCACCAAGTGATCGAGGGCGAACTCCGCCTTGATCTCGTCATCAGTGGCATCCGCCGACACCGCCTTCACGACCCCGCCAGGAACGATCAGCAACCTTCGGCCGGTGCTGTCCGTCGGCCCCAAGGTGCCCCTTCGCTCTGCCACACACATAGCGTGTCACCTCGTACCGAAATCGACCACGGAGTCGCCATTGACGCCTGGACCCATGGATAGCTCGCAACGCGGTTTGATCAAGCGTCGTACGAGGTCAGGCGGCTTGATCAGGATCGGCTCCGGCCGCTGGCTGTGCGGCATCGAAGCCAACCCTGCAGAGGGCGATCACGAGGCCCAGCCTGGTGTCGAGCCATCCAGTCCCGACGACATCCCGGATGATGACGAAGGCTTTCCGTACCAGACGCTGCGGCCCGATCCCGACAGTTACCTGGCTGGGGGTGACGTCGCTCGGCCGAACTGTCGCGATGGCTGCATCGATGCCGGGCCGGCGCGCCGACCGATGCCGGGCGGAACCCGCCAGCAGGTCGAGTGCGGCCGGCCGGCGCCGCGCTTGCGCGGTGCCTTGATCAGGCTGCGGACCGGCTCGACCGGGCAGCCACGGGCCATGCGGACTACTTGCGGACTGAGGCCGCCCCGAGCAACGTCGTCGACCTCTTCAAAAGAAGAACCCCAGGTCGATGACCTGGGGTTTCTCGCTGAGCCGCCTGACGGAATCGAACCGTCGACCTACGCATTACGAGTGCGTCGCTCTAGCCGACTGAGCTAAGGCGGCAACGTCGCCCAGTCTACGACATCGGGTGGGCGGGTGGCATTGGGGTATGTCTGATGTCGTACCCCGTGGCCACTGTGCCGGGTGTGGCGGAGGATGGGTTGATGGCCATCGTTCCGCCGCAGCGATCTGCGCCCCCGGAGACTGCCCCGCCCAAGCCTGCCGAGTCGGGGCGGAGTGGGCGAAGCCGGCCACGGAGTCTTGATCCGCAGGAGCTGGGGTTCGAGCGGAAAGGGCCGATCGGATGGCTGGCGCCGCTGCTGCTGCTCAGTACCGGACTGCGGACTCTGTTGCACATCCTGTTCGGGGCCTACCTGGACAAACGGGAGCTGCAGAACGCTCTGGACGGGGACGTCTTCGATCACTCGACCACTGCCACCGGGGACATCTGGATCGACTATGTGGCGGATCTGGGGGACGGGTTCGACGCCACCTACTCGGTGGCCTATCTGTTGTCGCAGGACCAGTTGGAGATCGACGGGGAGGTGCTGCCCCGGGGGCGGCTGCTGTTGATGGGCGGTGACCAGGTCTATCCGGTGGCCAGCGGCGACGACTACGAGAACCGGATGAAAGGGCCGTACCGGGCCGCCCTGCCGGAGGCTCCGGCGGGGGTGCCGCGGCCGACGCTCTACGCGCTTCCGGGCAACCATGACTGGTATGACGGGCTGACCGCGTTTCTGCGGCTGTTCGCCAGGCGGAAGGACGGCCACATCGGCGGGTGGCGGACCGGGCAGCGGCGGTCGTATTTCGCGATCAAGTTGCCGCAGAACTGGTGGGTGTTCGCGGTGGACGAGCAGTTCGGGGCGTATATCGACGACCCGCAGCTGCTGTATTTCGAGCAGGCGGCCGAGCAGGTCGGGCCGGATGACCGGGTGATCCTGATGACGCCGTCACCGACGTGGGTGAAGGCCCGGGAGGATCCGAACGCGTACGACGCGGTGGACTACTTCATCCGGACGATTCTCGGGCCCACCCAGGCTCGGGTGCGGGTGCTGGTGTCCGGGGACCTGCACCACTACGCGCGGTTCTCCGGCGACGATCGGGAGTTGATCACCTGCGGGGGTGGTGGGGCGTACACGCTGGGCACCCAGAACATGCCGGACCACCTGATGGTGCCGCCGCCGAAGACGTTGAGCCGTAGTTCCAGCCGGAGCCGGCGGTACGAGCAGAAGGCCACCTATCCGGACGCGGCCGAGTCGAACCGGATGGGGTGGGGGGTCTTCCACCGGGTGCCGCGGCGGAACAAGGGGTTCGCCACACTGCTCGGCATCATCCATACGCTGACCATGCTGGCGATGGCCGGCGCGGCCAGTCAGGGCGGCAACATCCAGCGGCTGTTCAGTATCCCGCTGGTGCTGATGTTGGTGCTGATCATGGCGGGTACGGTCCTGTTCGCCAAGCCGGAGGGGAACGTACGACATCTGGTCTTCGGGTTCGCCCACGGCGCGGCGCAGATCGCGCTGGCCGCCGCGGGCACCTGGGTGTGGCTGCAACTGCCCTTTCGGGACTGGCCGTGGCCGGGGCCACTCGCGGTGGCTGCCGTCCTCTACGGTCCGCTGGTCGCCCTGGTGGCCACCCAGCTGCTCGCGGTGTATCTGCTGATCGCCGCCCGGTTCGACGTGAACCTGAACGAGCTGTTCGCCGGCCAGGGCATCGAGGAGGCGAAGAGTTTCCTCCGGATGCACATCGCCGCGGACGGCACGCTCACCGTTCACCCGATCGGAGTGGATCGGGTGTGTCACGAGTGGGCGCCCGACCCGGACGGCGATCCGCACTCATCGTGGCTGCGCCCGGTCACCGCGCTGACCCCGCACCGGGTGGAGCCGCCCGTCGAGATCGTCTGAGGGGATCGCCGGGTCGGGGTCGACGAGCAGACCGCGCGGGTGTCCCAGTGACCACCGCATTCGGCCCGGCGGCCGCGTTACGGTCCGGAGTCGCGCATCGCTTGCGGGGACGAGGCGGGACCGTTGGGTGGAACGTACAAAATCAGGGGTTGTAGTGGTTGTCGTGGGCCTGGCGCGGTGCGCAGACCGAGGCCCGGCTGCAGGAACACCGGGAGCCGTCGGCGTCCATCCGGACCACCACCGAGTCCTTCGGAACGCTGTGCCCGACCACGCGACCGTCACCCTCCGGGGTCGTCACGCGGGAGCCGATGGCCGGAGCCGACGCCTGGAACGCCTGGTAGAGCGGGTGCTCATACTTCAGGCAGCACATCAGGCGGCCGCACGCACCGGAGATGCGCAGCGGGTTCAGCGGTAGGTCCTGGTCCTTCGCCATCCGGATGGTGACCGGCTCGAAATCGGTCAGGAAGGTGGCGCAGCACAGGTCCCGCCCACACGAGCCGATGCCGCCCTGGACGCGGGCCGAGTCGCGGGCCGAGAGCTGGCGCAGCTCGACCCGGCAGTGCAGGGTGGCGCCCAGGTCGCGGACCAGCGAGCGGAAGTCGACCCGGTGCGGGGCGGTGAAGTAGATCGTGGTGCGCGCGCCGCTGCCGCCGGTCGGATCGAGCACGTGATCGACCGCGACGACCTTCATCGGCAGCTCATGCGCCTTGATCAGTTTCTTCGCGGCGACCTTGGCCTCGGCCTTGCGCTTGCGCAGCGTCTCGTCCCGGCGCAGGTCGGTGTCGTCGGCGAGCCCGACCACCTTCGGGAAACCGGAGGTGTCCTCGTCGACCCACTGCGGCGCCCACACGCACTCCGCGACCTCGGGACCGTCGTCGGTCGGCACCAGCACCCGGTCACCGACGGCCGGGGTGAAACCGGCCGGATCGAGGTAGTAGAGGCGGCCGTACCGGTTGAAACTGACCGCGCACAACATACCCATGCGACCAACACTACGACGGCAGGCAAGCCGCACCAAATGCCGGATTTGACCTACCCGCGCGGGTTGTCGCATAGATGCCGCGAAACCCTCCTCATCGACCCTCGTTGGCCAGTCCCGAAAGCACCCCCCGGCTTCGAGAGGACTCGCCATGACTCCCGCCCGGTCCATGGCCGCCAGTGTCGTAGCGCTCGGATTCGCGGGCTCACTGACCGCGCCGCCGCCCGCCCACGCCGCACCCGGATGCGTGCGGCCCGAGCACTACGCCGCGCAGTCCGGGGCGGAACTCCTGCGCATCGACCGACTCGACCTCGGCCCGATGGCACGAATCGCCAACCGCGGAGCCGATTCGGGTACGGGTGACGAAGGCGCTGCCCCGACCCACTCCGACCGGTCCCGTTCGCCGGGAAGCTCCGCGTCGGGGGACTCGGCCGGGGACGACGGGGCGCACCGGGCGCGGACCCTGCCCGCGCCGGTTCCGAGCGATGGCGCACGGGGTTCAGGCGGTGGCGCTCGGGGTTCGGGCGATGGTGCGCCGGGTTCCGATGATGGCGGGTCGGGTTCGGGAGGTGCCGTCTCCGGGGACGACGGTGCCGGCGACGGCGGGCAGGGCGGCGGATCGGGTGGATCGCGGGCGATTCGTGGTGCGGGCCAGCCCGGCGCGATCCGCGGTGAGGCCGGAGCGGGCGCGATCCGCGGTGAGGGTGCGCCCCGGGCCATCGGTGACGTCGGGCTCGGGGACTCGCGCAGCGTGCTGCTCGCCGAAGCGCCGGTCAACTCGGCCGGCGCCGCGCGCATCCTGGACGGCAAGGTCGCCGGGTCAGCCAACCGCACCGAGATGGTCGTGCAGCAGGCGCCCCCGGTGAAGCCGAAGGCCGAGGCGCGGCGGACCGGAGCCCGGAAGTACGGGCCGGTCCAGGTCGGGGCGGGGGTCCTGAACGCCCGCGCGGTGTGGGCGGACGGCATGGGATGCGGGGCCACCTCCGGTGAGGCGTCGTCGGCGTCGGCCGAGATCAGCCGGATCACCGTCACCGGGGGTGGGAGTGGGGCGCTGGTGCGCGTACCAGAGAAGATCTCCAGCCGCAGCGGGACCGCCCTGCGTCAGCGTGCCGGGGTCCCGCAGACCGTGGCGTCGGCGACCGTCACCGCGGGGCGGATCAGCCTGGTCGACAACGAGGTACGGATTCGGGTGCTGCGCGCCCCGCAACTGCGGGTGAGCATGACCGCCGGTGGGGCGGGTGCTGTCGACTACCAGCCGGCGGTCGTCGAGGTCACCAGCAAGGGCGGCAAAAGGGCCCGTCTCGACACGGCGGGTAAGCACGTCGAGATCACCCTGAGTGAGGATCTCCGGCCGTTGGAGTCGACGCCGGCCCGGCTGGAACCGGCCGGGAAGCTGCCGTTGCCGACGGTTCCCGGGCTGCCCTCCCCCGGTACGCCGGAGAGCAGCCCAGCACCGGCCGACACCCCCGGGTCCACCCTGCGGATCTCGCTGGGTGACGTCCGGCAGGCCACCGACGGTGCGGCGATCGCCGCCGCGGCCACCGCGATCCGGGTGACGGTGGTGCGCAACGACGCACGGACGGCGGGCAAACCGTCCGGTGTGGTCGCCGACCTGGCGATCGGGATGCTGGAGGCGGCCGCCGTCGCCCCCGGCGGCAACCGGTCCACTCTGGGCACACAGCCCGGAACCGGCGGCACCGCGAGCCCCGGCCTGCCGATCACCGGGCCGCGGGTGGTCTCGCTGCTGTTCGCCGGCGCGGCACTCGTCCTCGGCGGCGCCGGCGCGGTGGTGATGACCTCACGCCGCCGTCGCAACGAACCCTGACGATCGCTCCCGGATTCACCCGTCCGGGACCTCGCCGTGATTGCACAATTGTTCAATTAGGACTTAACGGTCAGCGGGTTCTGCAGGCTGGTGTACTCGTCCAGCAGACTGTCCGCCCGGTCGTAACTGTCGGCCACCGTGCGCAGCAGGACCGCGCCGATGGCCGCCGCCGCTCCGGCCACCTCCGGACAGGGCAGCGGGGCGGCCTCGGCCGGATGCGGCCCGGGGCCTCCGGGACTCGCGTGGTGGCCGGTGGTCTGGTGAGGGCCCGTGGTTTCGTGAGGGCCGGTGGTCTCGGCGCGGCCGGTGAGGGCCACCGCCTCGGCGGTCATGCAGACCTCGGCCAAGGCTTCGGCCAGGTCGGCGCGGGTGCGGAGCATCCAGTCGGAGAGAGCGCCGGCCAGATCGGCGGTCGCCTCCATCCGGCCGCCGAGGCTGCCGGGACCGCCGTTCAGCCGGACCGCCGTGTCGCGACGGGCCTGCTCGTAGGCGTCGGCGGCCGGACCGGACCACTCGCCCGGCGAGGGCAGGGCGTCGGCCAGATCCGCATAGAGGCGAGCATCGGCCCGCAGCTCGGCGACCGACTCCTGAATGGCCGCCGGGCGCAACGCGGCGACCGCCCGTGCGGCGTCACCGGGCAGCAGGCGCACCCGCCGCAGCTCGGTCCAGACCTCGTGACCACCGGGCGCCCCCGCGGTGGAGAGCACCTCGTCGACCCGGCCGAGCAGCGGATCCGCCACAGCCAGCAGTTGATCGAGCCGATCCATCACAACCCTCGCAGACGACAGCCCCGGCCACGCGCGGACTCGGCGGCCGGCCGCCTCGCAGGAAACCACACGCCGCCAAGATCCGGACCGTCGGCAGCCACGGGAATCCACACACCGCCGGCGAAGGACCCCGGGCCACGGACCGCACCGAGGCCGGCACGGCGGACCCGGCACGAGTGAGACGCCCCACCGGGGCCGGCACGGCGGACCCCGCGCGAATGAGACGCCCCACCGGGGCCGGCACGGCGGACCCCGCGCGAATGAGACGCCCCACCGGGGCCGACACAGCGGACCCCGCGCGAATGAGACGCCCCACCGGGGCCGACACAGCGGACCCCGCGCGAATGAGACGCCACACCGCCGGGTGCGGGGCGGCGGATCGGGCGGGAGTGAGGCGCCGCGCCGGGGCCCGGCGCGGGTGTGGGCATCAGAGGGTCCGGTGGAAGCGCTGCCGGACCAGGTCGTCGGTCTCGGTGTAGGCGGCCGCGCTGGCCCGGACCGCGTGGGCCATCTCGGTCAGGTGGGCCGAGGCGTCGGCGGCCTCCCGCGCCCGGGCCGCCAGCACCGCGGACCAGCCGGCGTAGAGCGCCCGGCCGATCCGCCCGGGGCGGCCGGCGTCGTCGGCGCCGAAGTCGGCGGCGAGCGGGATCAGCTCTGGGACGCGACGGTCCACCATGGCCAGTGCCTGGGCGGCATGGTCTATCCGGTCGGCGAGTCGATCCACGTCAGTGCCCCTCCAGGGTGCGGAATGATCCGAACACCTCACCGTGCAATTTCTCCCTGGCCCAGCGGGCGGCCTCGGCCGCGCTGGTCACCACGGCACGCATCTCGCGTGCGAACTCGGCCGGCTCGCGATGGCGCAGGCCGCCGTGCAACTTGACGTCCACGATGTCTCCCGCGGCGGTCACCACCACCTCGATCGACTGGTCCGGTGAGTGCACCGACACGGTCTGGGCGGCCACCGCCTTGCCGAAGTCGGCGTGCAGCTCTTCAACGCGCCGGTACCTGTCGATCGCCTCGTCGATCCACGTCTCGTCGATCTCGCGGGCCATCCAGGCTCCTCACCGCGCGTCATGCCGCCGTCGCGTTCCGGGTTGAGACCGTACCCGCTTCGGCGACCCTCCCGCTACGGCCCCGAGTCCCCTGTGGATAACTTGAAAACTACGAACCCAGCGTCACATAGACGACATCAGAAGATAACTGCCCGTAACATAATCGGCCGACCGCTACCATCATCGGGTGAGTCCCCAAGACGTCTTCTCGGATCTGGTGGGCCAGGACGAGCCGGTGCGGATCCTGCGCCGGGCCGCCGCGGCGGCCGCCCGTGTGATGGCCGGCGATCCGGATCCGGGCGGCGGGATGACCCACGCGTGGATCTTCACCGGCCCGCCGGGGGCCCGGCGCACAGTGGCGGCCCGCGCGTTCGCGGCCGCGCTGCAGTGCGAGCGGGACGGCACCGGCTGCGGCGAGTGTCACGGCTGCCACACCGCGCTGGTCGGCACACACGCCGACGTGCACGTGGTGGCGACCGAGGGGCTGAGCATCGGGGTCAAGGAGACCCGGATGCTGGTGCTGCGGGCGGCCAGCGCGCCGTCCGGCAGTCGCTGGCAGGTGGTCATCGTGGAGGACGCCGACCGCCTCGGCGAGCGGGCCAGCAACGCACTGCTCAAGGCGATCGAGGAGCCGTCACCGCGGACGGTGTTCCTGCTCTGCACGCCGTCGGTGCACCCGGACGACATCATGGTGACGATCCGGTCCCGCTGCCGCCTGGTGTCGCTGATCCAGCCGTCGGCGGCGGCGCTGGGCGAGTTCCTGGTGCGCCGGCACGGCATGGCGCCGGAGCAGGCGAGCTGGGCGGCGGCCGCGGCACAGGGCGACGTGGAGCGGGCTCAGCGGCTGACCGCGGATCCGGAGTCGCGGAGCCGCCGGGACGAGGTGCTCGGCGTGCCACGCCGGCTGACCAACATCGGCGCGTGTTTCGAGGCCGCGACGAAACTGGAGGCGGCCACCAAGCAGGAGGCGGCGGCCGCGGTGGCCGAGCTGGACCAGGCCGAGCGGGCGGCGCTGGAGCGGGCGCTGGGCGCGGGCGGGACCGGCAAGGGCGCGACGTCGGCGATGCGCGGTGCGGCCGGCCAGCTGAAGGAGCTGGAGCGCAGCCAGAAGGCGCGGGCCACCCGGGCGCAGCGGGACGCGATCGACCGGGCGTTGCAGGATCTGGTCGGGTTCTACCGGGACGTGCTGGTCACCACGATGCGGGCGCCGGTCGCGATGGTGCACGGCGATCTGGCTGCGGTGACCTCGGCGGCGGCCGAGAAGTGGGCGCCGGAGAGCACGTTGCGCCGGCTGGAGGCGGTGCTGGCCTGCCGCGACTCGATCGACCGGAACGTGAAGCCACAGGTGGCCCTGGAGGCGATGATGGTCACCCTCTGGCGCGGCTGACCGTCGAGGCGAATGATGAGCGTCGATACCTGACGCTACGTCGGAGGACGCATGTCGACTCGACGCGAGATCCTGGCCCTGGCATCCGGCGCGGCCGTCGCCGGCGCCACCCCCGCAGCCGCGGCGGGAAGGACCGGCAGACCAGGCTGGTTCGGTACGTGGGCCGCCGCCCCGACCACGATCCCGTCCGTCACCCCACCACTCACGCTCACCGACCAGACCGTCCGCCAGGTGGCGCACCTGAGCCTGGGTGGTGATCAGCTGCGGCTCCGGCTGACCAACGAGTTCGGCACGACTCCCCTGCGGCTGGGCGCGGTTCGGGTGGCGATCCGGGAGGGCGCCGGCGCGAGTACCGACACCCGTGCGGGCACCGATCGGCGGGTCACCTTCGGCGGGCGGGGGTCGGTGCGCGTACCGGCCGGGTCGGCTTTTGTCAGTGACCCGATCGCACTGCCGGTGCCCGGCGGGACCGACCTGGTGGTCAGCATTCATCTGCCGGGTCGCACGCCGGTGACCACGGTGGCCGGCTTCGCCTTCCAGGAGAACGTGATCGCGGCAGGTGACGTGACGGCGGCCCGGCGGGTCACGCCGACGTCGACGATCACGCAGTACCTGTTCCTGAGCGGGATCAGCGTCCGCACCGGCGGTGGCGGCACGGTGGTCACGCTCGGCGACTCGATCACCAACGGTGCCGACACCGAGACGAACGCCAATCACCGCTGGCCGGATCTGCTGGCCGCCCGGTTCCGGGCCGCCCGGATCAGCGTGGGGGTGGCCAACGTCGGCATCTCCGGCAACCGGCTGCTGCATGACCCCGATCCTCCGGCCGGCAGTGCGGCGGAGTCCTTCGCGGCGTGGTTCGGGCAGAGTGCCCTGCGCCGTTTCGACCGGGACGTGCTGGCCCAGCCCGGCGCCGCTCACCTGGCGGTGCTGCTCGGAGTGAACGATCTCGGTCATCCGGGCACTGTCGCGCCGCCCGGCGAGGTGGTCTCGGCCGAGGATCTGATCGGGGGTCACCGTCAGCTGATCGCCAGGGCACGACAACACCGGATTCGGGTGTACGGGGCCACCGTGCTCCCGTTCAAGGGCGACACGCTGGGCTTCCACACCCCGGAGAACGCGGCGAAGCGGGCCGCGCTGAACCACTGGATCCGGACGTCCGGGGAGTACGACGCGGTGTTCGACTTCGATCGGGCGGTGCGTGATCCGGCTGATCCGGAACGGCTGGCCACCGCCTATGACAGCGGTGACCATCTGCACCCGAACGATGCCGGGATGGCCGCGATGGCCGCCGCCGTACCGCTGCGGGTCTTCAGGACACCGTGACCGGGTCGAGCAGGGCGGACAGCCGGCCGCTGACCGCCTCCTCGATCTCCTCCACCGGCCGGGACGCGTCAAGCACCAGGTAGCGCTTGGGTTCGGCGGCGGCCAGGTCGAGGAAGGCGTAGCGGACCCGTTCGTGGAATGCCCGGGACTCGCTCTCCAGCCGGTCGGCGCCTTCACCCCGGGAGTCCACCCGGGTCAGGCCGACGCCGGGGTCGACGTCGAGCAGCACGACCAGGTCGGGTTTGAGGCCGCCGGTCGCCCAGGCGGACAGCCAGGAGATCTCCTGCACCGGCAGGGTCCGCCCGGCGCCCTGGTAGGCGAGGGAGGAGTCGACATACCGGTCGCTGATGACGACCGCTCCCCGGCTCAGTGCGGGCCGGACCACGGTGGCGACGTGGTGGGCCCGGTCGGCGGCGTAGAGCAGTGCCTCGGCGCGGGCCGACGGGGTCTCGGACTTGTCCAGCACCAGCGCGCGGATCTTGGCGCCGACGTCGGTGGCTCCCGGTTCCCGGGTGACCACCACGTCGCGGCCCTCCGCTTTGAGCGCTTCGGCGAGCCGGGTGACCTGGGTGGACTTGCCGGCTCCCTCACCGCCTTCGAAGACCACGAAGACGCCGGAGCGGACGAACTCCTCGGGTGGCGAGAGCGGGCGCCCGCGCAGTGAGCCGAGCAGGTCGGCGAGGACCGGCACGCCCTTCTTGTCGTCCATCTGGCGGAAGGCGCCGATGCCGACCCAGATGCCGATCGCACCGGCGACCAGCAGCAGCACCCGGGTGGAGGAGACGTCGAAGCCGATCGGGCCGAGCTGGACCCGGCGCGAGCTGCCCAGGCCGACAAGCACCCCGGCCAGGGTGATGGCCAGCAGCAGCACGGTCCGGACGCCGATCTGCACGACGGCGAAGACCCGGCCGCGGACGGCGTCCTCGATCTCGCCGTACAGCAGGGTGGTGCCGGCCAGGAACGCCATGCCCGCGCCCGCGCCCACCAGCAGCGCGCCGACCAGGGCCATCGACAGGTGGAAGGCGAAGCCGAGGAACATCACCGAGCCGCTGGCCAGCACGATGCTCATGCCGAACCAGCGCCGCCGGGACAGCTCCTTGACGATCATCGGGCCGAGGCCGATGCCGAGGGCCAGGCCCATGAAGATGAAGCCGAACAGCAGCGAGAACGCGGCCTCACCGGCACCGAGTGAGTAGGCGAAGGTGCGGGCCGCGCCGATCACCACACCGCCGGCCGCGAACGCGCCGAAGATGCCCAGCACCAGGCCGCGGACCAGCGGGGTGCTGCCCAGGTATTTCCAGCCGTCGAGGAACTGGCGGGTCATGCTCTGCTCGGCGGCGGCCTTCTCCCGCTCCGCGCTCTTGCCGCCGATCTCCTTGATGCCGAAGAAGACGACGAGTGCGGTGGCCAGCCGGGACAGCGCGTTGATGTAGAGGGCGATCTGCACCGGCTGCGCCCAGTCGGGCAGCGCGACACCGGACTGCTGGAGGCCGGCGGTCATGCCGGAGAGCAGCAGGGCGGCCAGGATCGGCGTGATCCCGTACGTGGTGACCAGGGTGAGCTGGTTGGAGATCTCGATCTGCGACTTGGGGATCAGGTTGGGGACCGCGGCCTCCTTGGCCGGGATCCAGATCAGCGTGATCGCCTCGCCGATCAGGGTGGCGATGGTGGCCCAGGCGACGGTCTGGCCCGGGGTCGCGCCGAAGACCGGGGCGAGCGGGATCGAGCCGTAGATGACGAACCGCAGCAGGTCGACGATCACCATGGTGTAGCGGCGGTCGAATCGGTCGGCGAGGACTCCGGCGATCGGCCCGAGGACCAGGGCGGGCAGCAGCCGGACGGCGATGGTGCCGCCGAACGCCGCGCCCTGTGCCGCGGTGTTGTCGAACTGGGCGGACGCGAAGAGCGCGGTGGCCAGGATGCCGATCCAGTCACCGAAGGAGGCGGCGGCCAGCACCAGCCAGAGCCGGCGGAAGCCGCGAAGGCGCAGAACCGATCGGAGCGCCGCCACACCGTTGAGGTCGACGGGCCCCTGATCCTGCTGCTTGTCCGTACTGATGGCCCTACCTCCCGTGGTCACTGCTCGGAGCACTGTAACCGGCCGCCCACGGAGGTGCGGGGTAGCCACGATCGGGTGGCGCAGAGATGAATGTCTTTCGCGTTACCCAGATCACGGGATACCGTGCTCGCGTGCTCACTGACCGCACCTCCCTGCGTCGGCGACTCGACCAGGCCACCGGCCATCTGGAGACCCCCGTCGCGGTGGTCGACCTGGCCGCTTTCGACGACAACGCGGAGCGCCTGACCGGGCGCGCCAACGGCAAGCCGATCCGGGTGGCGACCAAGTCGGTGCGCTGCCGGACGCTGCTGGAGCGGGTGCTGAGCCGGCCGGGCTGGCACGGGGTGATGGCCTACACGCTGCCCGAGGCGATCTGGCTGGTGCGCACCGGTGTGACCGATGACGTGCTGGTGGCGTACCCGACGGTGGACCGGGCCGGGCTCCGTGAACTGACCGCCGACGACACGCTGGCCGCCGCGATCACCGTGATGGTGGACCATCCGTCGCAACTCGACCTGATCGACCGGGTGACGGATCCGTCGTCCCGCCCGGCCGTACGGCTGTGCATCGACCTCGACGCCTCCTGGCGTCCGGCCGGCCCGCTGCACATCGGCGTCCGCCGCTCCCCGGTGCACTCGGCCGCCCAGGCCGGCGCGCTGGCCCGGACGATCGCCGCCCGCGACGGGTTCCGCCTGGTCGGCGTGATGTGTTACGAGGCGCACATCGCCGGGGTCGGGGACGCGCCGCCCGGTCAGGCGCTGCGGGCCCGGGCGATCCGGCTGATGCAGAGCCGGGCCCTGCCCGAGCTGCTGGCACGCCGGGCCGCCGCGGTTCGCGCCGTCCGGGAGCACGCCGACCTGGAATTCGTCAACGGCGGCGGGACCGGCAGTGTGGCCGCGACCAGCGCCGACCCGGCGGTCACCGAGGTCACCGCGGGCTCCGGACTGTACGGCCCGACACTGTTCGACTCGTATCGACGTTGGCGGCCCACCCCGGCGGCGTTCTTCGCGCTGTCGGTGGTGCGCCGGCCGGCCCCGCGGATCGCCACCGTGCTGGGTGGCGGCTGGATCGCGTCGGGCACCGCCGAGGAGTCCCGGCTGCCGGCGCCGTGGCTGCCCGAGGGCCTGCGGTTCAAGGGGGACGAGGGCGCCGGCGAGGTGCAGACGCCGCTGGTGGGCACGGCCGCCGAGCAGCTGCGCCCGGGCGACCGGGTGTGGTTCCGGCATGCCAAGGCCGGCGAGCTGTGTGAGCACGTCAACGAGTTGCAGTTGGTCGACGGCGAGTCAGCCGCGCCGGCCCCCACGTACCGCGGAGAAGGCCGTGCCTTTCTGGGGTAAGGTGACCTCAGGCCGACACGTGGCGGTGCAGGTATTCCCTTATCAGGGCTTTCGCCTCGGTGAGGACCGACTCGTCCCCGGTCGGGTCGCGCCGGAACGCCAGCTTGATCAGCGCGTCCGCCGCCTCGACCGAGATCTGCAGCGCGAACCGCAGCCGGCCCCGGTCGGCCAGTTTGAACTGCTCGATCAGCAGCTCGGCCAGACGCTCGGCGATGACCGCGTTGTTGTCCCGGTCCGAGTCGAGCAGGTGCAGGTCCACCACGTCACCGAAGTGCAACGTCCGGAAGCCCGGCACGCTGCGGTGCATGTTGATGTAGGCGTCGATGGCCGCGTCGACGGCGTCCCACCAATGGGTGAACGTCTCGTTGGCGAACCGGTCGGAGAGACTCTGCAGGTACGCGTCCATGTTGCGCAGTGCGAGCGCCTGGACGATGGCCCGCTTGTCCGGGAAGAACTGGTAGACCGAGCCGATAGCGACCTCGGCGCGCTCGGCGAGCAGCGTCGTGGTCAGCCCTTCGTACCCGACCTCGTCGACCAGCTCAGCGCATGCGTCGAGCATTCGCTGCACCCGGGCAACGCTTCTGCCCTGCACCGGAACCCGCCTCAGCGGGCCGGTGCTGACGGTTGGTGTCGACACGCGTCGCCACTCCCTCTCAGCAGTGAGACCTGTTCACCACCATCATCATCGTGATCGTCGTGAATAGATCTCATCATTAAAAAGAACGTTACTCGGATCAACGATTCAGGCGCATCGACGGGACGCCGGGTGACGGTGTCCGCTCGGACGGAGGACAAAGGCCGGAATGACTACACCCGTTAACTCCCGTCGCTGGACCAACTGGGGCCTCAATCAGGAGTCCGTCGCCGACGTCCTGACCCCCGGATCCGTCGACGAGGTCGCGACCCAAGTGAAGCAGGCCGGGGACAGCGGCCGCCGGGTCAAAGTGGTCGGTAGCGGCCACTCCTTCACCTCCATCGCGGTCGCCGACGACCAGCGGATGTACGTCCACCGCCTCAACCACCTGATCAGCGTCGACGGGCCGCTGGTGACCGTCCAGGCCGGAATGACGCTGTCCGCCCTCAACCGGGTGCTCGCCGAGAACGACCTGGCCATGCCCAACCTCGGCGACATCGACGCGCAGACCGTGGCCGGGGCCGTCTCCACCGGCACCCACGGCACCGGCATCGGCCACGCCACCCTGGCCTCCTGTGTCGAGTCGCTGACCATGGTGACCGCGGACGGGACGATCCGGCGCTACACGGCCGCCTCACCGGAGTTCCCCGCGGTCCGGCTCGGGCTCGGGGCGCTCGGCGTGATCGTCGAGGTGACGTTGCGCTGTGTGCCCGCGTTCACGCTGCTCGCCGAGGAGCGGCCGATGACACTGCCGGACATGCTGGCCGGGCTGGACGAGTGGATTCCGCAGGACGATCACGTCGAGTTCTTCTGGTACCCGTACACCGATCGGGGTCAGCTCAAACGCAACCGGCGGGTGGAGCTGGACGACCGGCCGCTGTCGAGATTCCGTGGATGGCTCGACGACGAATTCCTGTCCAACACCGTCTGGCAGGGCGTCTGCTCGCTGGGCCGGCGGGTGCCCGGGACCGTCCCGGCGCTCAACGGGATCGCGGCGCGGGCGCTCAGCGCGCGGTCCTACACCGGCCGATCACACGAGGTCTTCTGCACGTCCCGCAGGGTCAAATTCACCGAGATGGAGTACGAGGTACCGCGGGCCGCCCTGCCGGAAGTCCTCGCCGCGATCACCAGGATATTCGAGGAGCTGCCGTTCCGGGTGCAGTTCCCGGTGGAAGTGCGGTTCACCGGCCCGGACGACGTGTGGCTGTCCCACGGGCACGGTCGGGAGTCCGCCTACATCGCGGCACACCAGTACCTCGGTGCGCCGTACGAGCCGTACTTCCGGGCGCTGGAGGCGGTCTGCACCCCGCTCGGCGGCCGTCCGCACTGGGGGAAGCTGCACTACCGGGACGCGGAGTCGCTGCGGCCCGCCTACCCCCGCTTCGACGACTTCCTGGCCGTGCGGAACGAGCTGGACCCCCGCCGGGTGTTCACCAACGAATACCTGACGAGGGTCCTGGGCAGCTGATCACTCGGCCGCGGTGGCCGCCTTGCGCGGTGCGGCCTTCTTGGCCGGTGCCTTCTTGGCCGCCACCGTGGTGGTCTTGGCGGCCGTCGTCTTCTTGGCGGCGGCCGTCTTCTTCACCGCGGCCTTCTTGGCCGGGGTCTTCTTCTCCGCCGTCTCGGTGGCCTTGGCCGCGGCGGCCTTCTTCGCCGGGGCCCGCTTCTTCGGCGCCGGGCCCTTCGCCCGCTTCTCGGCGATCATCTGGGAGGCCTGCTCCAGCGTGATCTCCTCGGGCGTCTGGTCCCGCCGCAGCGTCGCGTTGAACTCCCCGTCGGTCACGTAGGCGCCGAATCGGCCCTCCTTGATCACCAACGGCTTCTCGCTGACCGGGTCCGGGCCCAGCTCCCGCAGCGGCGGCTTGGCGGTCCGCGCCTGGCGGGTCTTCGGCTGTGCCAGCAGCGCCAGCGCCTCGTCCAGGGTGATGGTGAGCAGCTGGTCCTCGCTGCCCAGCGAGCGCGAGTCCTTCTCCCGGGAGATGTACGGCCCGAACTTGCCGTTACGGGCCACGATCTCGTTGCCGTCGGCGTCCTTGCCGACCACCCGGGGCAGCTTGAGCAGGTCGAGCGCCTGCTCCAGGGTCAGCGTCTGCGGCGACTGGGACTTGAACAGCGACGACTTGCGCTCACCGGCCGACACGTACGGCCCGAACCGCCCCGACTTCACGGTGACCTCGTCGCCGGTCGCCGGATCCGCGCCGAGCACCCGGTCGCCGTTGCCGGCCAGGAAGAGCTCCTCGACCTTCTCCGGGGTCAGCTCGTCGGGGGCCAGGCCCTCCGGCAGCGAGGCCTTGTCCTCGGGCGCGTCCTCGCCGCCGTCGACCGCCTTGCGCTGCAGGTACGGCCCGAACTTGCCGACCCGGACGACGACCCGGCGGTTCTCCTCGTCGACGAAGAGCGGAATCGAGTTGACCTCGCGGGCGTCGATCGCGCTGAGGTTCTCGGTGACCATCTTCTTCAGGCCGCCGGCCTTGGCGATGTCGTCGTCCGCCCCGGACTCCTGGCTGCCGAAGTAGAACGACGACAGGAAGTTCAGCTGGGTGCCGTCACCGGCCGCGATGTCGTCGAGCTGCCCCTCCATGGCGGCGGTGAAGTTGTAGTCGACCAGCCGGGGGTAGTGCCCCTCCAGCAGGCCGATCACCGCGAACGCCAGGAACGACGGGATCATCGCCTGACCGCGCTTCTCCACGTACCCGCGGTCCTGGATGGTCTGCATGATCGAGGAGTACGTCGAGGGGCGGCCGATACCCAGCTCCTCCAGCGCCTTGACCAGCGAGGCCTCGGTGTAGCGGGCCGGCGGGGTGGTGTGGTGGCCGGTCGCGTTCAGCGCGTCGGCGCCCAGCGGCTGGTCCTTCACCAGGTTCGGCAGGCGGCGCTCGGCGTCGTCGGACTCGGCGTTCTCGTCGTCCGAGGACTCCACGTAGGCCCGCAGGAAGCCCGGGTCGGTGATCGTCTTGCCGGAGGCGGCGAAGTCGGCCTCCTCACCGGCGGCGGTGGTGGCCCGGATCCGGACACTGACCGAGTTGCCGACCGCGTCGGTCATCTGCGAGGCGATGGTGCGGCGCCAGATCAGCTCGTAGAGCCGGAACTCGTCGCTGCTCAGCTCGTTGGCCACCTCGCCGGGGGTGCGGAAGTTGTCCCCGGCCGGGCGGATCGCCTCGTGCGCCTCCTGCGCGCCCTTGGCCTTGGTGGTGTACTTCCGGGGCTGCGGCGGCACGTTGTTCGCCCCGTACAGTTCGGCGATCTGCCGGCGGGCGGCGGCCACCGCGGTCTCGGACAGGTTCACCGAGTCCGTACGCATGTAGGTGATGTAGCCCTTCTCGTACAGGCTCTGCGCGGTGCGCATCGTCTGCTGCGAGGAGTACCGCATCTTGCGGGCCGCCTCCTGCTGGAGCGTGGAGGTGATGAACGGCGCGTACGGCCGGCGGCGGTACGGCTTCTCCTCGACCCGGGTGACCGTGAACGGGCGGCCCTCCAGACGGGCGGCCAGCCCGCGGGCGCCGTCCCCGTCCAGCTGCACCGCCGTGGAACCGGCCTTGAGCCGCCCGGTGGTGGGCTCGAAGTCCTTGCCGGTGGCGACCCGGTCGCCGTCCAGCGCGATCAGCGTGGCGTTGAACGCGCGCGGGCCCTCCACCTGCCCCTGGACGACCAGGTGGGCGAGGATGTCCCAGTACTCCGCGGAGCGGAACGCCATCCGCTGCCGCTCACGCTCGACCACGATGCGGGTGGCGACGGACTGCACACGGCCCGCCGAGAGGCCGCGCATCACCTTCTTCCACAGGACCGGGCTGACCTCGTAGCCGTACAGCCGGTCCAGGATGCGGCGGGCCTCCTGCGCGTCGACCAGCGACCGGTCGATGTCACGCGGGTTGGCCACGGCCGCCTGGATGGCCGGCTTGGTGATCTCGTGGAAGACCATCCGCTTGAACGGGACCTTCGGCTTGATCGTCTCGATCAGGTGCCAGGCGATGGCCTCGCCCTCGCGGTCCTCATCGGTGGCGAGGAAGATCTCGTCGACCTCCCGGGCCAGCCGCTTCAGCTTGGCCACCTGCTGCTTGCGGCTCTCGGAGATCACATAGAGGGCGTGGAAGCCGTTGTCGACGTCGACGCCGAGCCGGGCCCAGGGTTGGCCCTTGAACTCCTCCGGAACCTCGTCGGCGTTACGCGGCAGGTCGCGGATATGGCCGACGGAGGCCTCGACCAGATAGTCGGGGCCCAGGTAACCGGCGATCGTCTTGGCCTTCGACGGGGACTCGACGATGACCAGACGGGTCGTCCTGGTGTCACTCGGCACGGCACTCCTTATTTCACCCTCAGCGCTCCCCGCTTCCGTCCGGGCTTGGCGTCCGGTGGGGGCACAGACGTTCAACGTAACGCGCCGGACAAGCCCCCATTCCCGGGGAACCTCGCAGTCGGATGGTAACGGTCCGGCCACCGCGTGCGTCTGACCGCGACACCGTACACCGGGAAGACACTGTTATGTCGGACACAATCGCGGAAGATCACGCGATCACGCCGCCGGGCCAGAACTCCTCCGGCGCCGCTGAGGGGCGTTCCCCGACCAGTTCGGCGAGCCGGCGCAACCGCCGCCGGCCGGAGATCACATAGTGCCGTCCGTCATCCGACACCCTGCCGGCCAGACCCGCCCGGACCAGCGCGGCCACCACTCCGGCACGGTCGTCGCCCGGGTCCAGGCCGAGCCGGTAACCACCCGGTCGCGGCTCACCGGTCGCGGCCACCCACAGACGCATCCGGGGACCGGACAGGAAGAGCCGCCCGGACGCCCCCGGCCAGGCGAGAGCAAGACCATTCAACCTTCGGGAGTACGCCGTACGGACCTCGAAAACGGTCCGGATCTCCTCGGGTTCGTCCTCGGGATCGGCGGGCGTGTCATTCGCCTCACTCTCCACCGGGACCGGCTCCCAGCCGGCCGTCAGGCCCCGCGCGGCCAGCTCGCCGACCAGCACGTGCACCCGCCAGGCGGCGTCCACCCGGATCGAGACCCGGGCCGTGCCACCCATCCGGTCCAGCCGCCCCGAACCGGCGAGCAGCCCGGCGACGTCGGCCGGCGACGGCTCGATCGTCTCCGCGCCGAACATCGTCAGCTGCCGGCCGGGCCGCGTGTCACCCCGCCCGGCGGCCCGCCGCCCGGCACGCTTCGTCGCCGCGACCGGCGGAGGCAGCACCTCCCGCGGGATCAGTGGACGGCCGGGCTCGGTCATCGGCACTCGGGCAGCGAGTCGAAGGCCTGTCTCAGCTCGACCGACTCCAGGCTCGTCGTGTCCAGGCTGCTCTGCTGGTAGTCCGCGGTGAGCTGCTGGACGACCTTGCCGACCTCGCCGTAGAAGCCGTCGGCCGGGCTGGTGGCCAGCGCCTCGATGCCGGAGCGCGCGTGGCCGTAGGCGTCCCGGATGCCGGCCAGCGAGGTGAGGAACCCGTCGGCGATGGCCTCACCGTTGGTCACGTCCGGCACCCCCGCCTTCTCCACGCCGGCCCGCGCCTTCTCGCTCGCGGTGGCGGCGCCGGCGAAGAGCCGCGCCAGGTTCTCCTTCGCCTGACCGGGAGTGGTCCCCGCGGTCATCTGCTGCTGGGTCCGGGTGGTCAGCGAGTCGATCTCGGCCCGCCAGGGACTCAATGTGGTGCACACCAGAGCGGCCCATGCCTGCGCGCCGGGCTGACCGGCACAGGCCGCCAGGGGTGCGGCGAGCGCGAGAACGAGGGCGAGAGAGATCGGTCGGGCCGCACGCATGCAAGCAGGGTACGACTATGGTCGGACTCTTCACACGTCTCGATGGCGGATAACGAAGGGCACCCGGGCGTACCGGGTGCCCTTCGCGCCTCTTTGTCAGGCGTTGTCCTTGATCCGGGCCGATTCGGTGGTCCGGGCGTCCTGCACCGCCCGAGCCGTGTCGACGGCGCCCGCGGCGGCCGCCGCCGAGCTGTCGTCACCGATCGCGATCGGCTTGCGCTTGCTCCACACCACCGCGGCGGTCACGATCGCCACCGCGAGCACCGCCACCCCGATCCGCAGGGCCGGGTTGGCGTCGGCGCCGTAGCTCCAGGTCACCACGGCCGGGGCGATCAGCAGCGAGACCAGGTTCATCACCTTGAGCAGCGGGTTGATCGCCGGGCCGGCGGTGTCCTTGAACGGGTCGCCGACGGTGTCGCCGATGACCGTGGCGGCGTGCGCCTCGGACCCCTTGCCACCGAACGCCCCGTCCTCGACCAGCTTCTTCGCGTTGTCCCACGCGCCGCCGGAGTTGGACAGGAAGACCGCCATCAGGGTGCCGGTGCCGATCGCGCCGGCCAGGTACGCGGCCAGCGCGCCCGGTCCCAGGCCGAAGCCCACCGCGATCGGGGCCATGATCGCCAGCAGTCCGGGGGTGAGCAGCTCACGCTGCGCGTCCCGGGTGCAGATGTCGACGACCCGGCCGTACTCCGGGCGCTGGGTGTAGTCCATGATCCCGGGGAACTCGCGGAACTGACGCCGGACCTCCATCACCACCGCGCCGGCCGACCGGGACACCGCGTTGATCGCCAGGCCGGAGAAGAGGAACACCACCGCCGAGCCGATCAGCAGGCCGACCAGGGCACGCGGGTTGGAGATGTTCAGCTGGGCCAGGATCTCCGCGCCCACGTCGGTCACCCCGGCGGTGGCCAGCGAGCTGGCCAGGCTGTTGGTGTACGACCCGAACAGCGCCGTGGCGGCCAGCACCGCGGTCGCGATCGCGATGCCCTTGGTGATCGCCTTGGTGGTGTTGCCGACCGCGTCCAGCTCGGTCAGGATCTGCGCGCCCCGCTCGTCGACGTCACCGGACATCTCGGCGATGCCCTGCGCGTTGTCCGAGATCGGGCCGAACGTGTCCATCGCGACGATGACACCGACCGTGGTGAGCAGACCGGTGCCGGCCAGCGCCACCGCGAACAGCGACAGGGTCAGCGACGAACCGCCGAGCAGGAAGGCACCGAAGACACCGGCGCCGAGCAGCAGCGCCGAGTAGACCGCCGACTCCAGGCCGACACTGATGCCGGCCAGCACCACGGTGGCCGCACCGGTCTGCGACGACTTGCCGATGTCCTGCACCGGGCGCCGGTTGGTCTCGGTGAAGTAGCCGGTCAGCGCCTGGATCGCGGCGGCCAGCACGATGCCGATCACGACCGCGCCGACCGCCACCAGCTGCGGGTTCTGGCCGCTGTTCAGGATGTCCTCGGCGATGCCCGCGTCCCCGAACCCGGCGAAGCTGCTCGGCAGGTAGGTGAAGCTGACCGCCGCCACCGCGATCGCGGACAGCGCCGCGGAGATGTAGAAGGCCCGGTTGATCGCGGTCAGGCCGTTGCGGTCACTGGCCCGCAGCCGGGTGATGAAGACACCGACGATCGCGATCAGCACACCGATCGTGGAGACGATCAGCGGGAAGATCAGGCCGTCCTGGCCGAACGCCGCCGAACCCAGGATCAGGGCCGCGACCAGGGTGACCGCGTACGACTCGAACAGGTCGGCGGCCATCCCGGCACAGTCGCCGACGTTGTCGCCCACGTTGTCGGCGATGGTCGCCGCGTTACGCGGGTCGTCCTCCGGAATGCCCTGCTCGACCTTGCCGACCAGGTCCGCGCCGACGTCCGCGGCCTTGGTGAAGATGCCACCGCCGACCCGCATGAACATGGCCAGCAGCGCGGCGCCGAAGCCGAAGCCCTCCAGCACGGTGGGCGCGTCACCCCGGAAGATCAGCACGACCAGCGCGCCGCCGAACAGGCCCAGGCCCACGGTGAGGAAGCCGACCACACCACCGGTGCGGAAGGCGATGCCCATCGCCTTCTCCCGGCCGCCCTGCTCCCCGGCGGCCGCGGCGACCCGCAGGTTGGCACGGGTCGCCAGCGCCATGCCGGCGCCGCCGATGAACGAGCTGAAGACCGCGCCGACGATGAAGAACAACGAGCGGCCGATCTTGACCCAGGTCTCGTTGTCGGTCTCGTGTACCGGTAGGAGGAAGAGCAGTACGACGGCGATGACGACGAAGATGCCGAGGGTCTTGAACTGCCGGAACAGGTACGCCGAGGCGCCCTCCTGCACGGCGCCCGCGATCTCCTGCATCTTCGGTGTGCCGCGGGCGGTCCGCAGCACCGATTGGACGAACGCGGCGGCGAAGCCCAGCGCGACCAGGGCGAACACCAGCGCGACGACGACGAAAGTGATGTTTGAACCGCTCAGGGACGCTCCGCCGCCCTCGGCGGCGAGGTATATCGAGCTATCGGACATCAATGTCCTCCTAGTACACCGATGGCGCCCGGACGGCGGACGAGACCACCGGGCGCATTCCCCGGGGAGCGGGGAACAACCGACCAGACCTGCGGACGCGAGGCCGGTGAGTAGCTGACAACTCGCGTACTGTATAGGGCTTACGTGTCGGTCGTCACATGTGGCACCAGCCGTGTCGCGACGATGATCACCGTTGTGTTAGACGGTTTTTGGATCTCAGGACACTTCGGAGGCCCGGCTCAGCCTGACGGGACTAGTCCGAATTGAACGGATATTTCCGGAAAGATCACTCAAAAAGGGGGCCGCCTAATGGCGTACCCCCCAATTGGTTTCTGCTCCTGGTCTTTCGCCCGCTCAGCGGCGGGTGACCGGCCAGACCATCCGGACCTCGGTGCCCGGGCCGTCGTCCACCGGGCGCACCTGCAGATCGTCGACAAAGCCGGCGAGCAGCGCGAAACCGACGCCGGTGGTCAGCGCCTCGTCGGTCAGCGACTCCGCGGCCAGCTCGTCCGGCGGCAGCTTCGTCAGACCCACACTCGCCTCGATCGGGGCGTGGTCGATGACCCGCACCATGTACGAGTCCGAGTCGGACATCTCGACCGTGACGAGCTCGGCGAGACCATACTGCCGGTGCAGGGCGACCGCTCGGGTGCAGGCCTCGCCGATGGCCAGCCGCACCTCGTCGAGCAACTCCTCAGCGACCCCGGCACGGCGCGCGACGGCGACACCGACGAGACGGGCGGTGCGCACATGCACCGGGGCCGGCGAGAAGGAGAGCCGAACGGTGGCCATCACGAAGCGGGACCGCTGCCGTCGCGTTCGGTAGCCGCCTCGACCGTCGGGAAGATCGGGAAGACCTGATCCAGCGCGGTGATCCGGAAAATCTTGAGCAGCGGCTCCTTGGCACACACCAGACCGAAGGTCCCGTGCGCCGTCCGCAGCCGTTTCAGGGCGCCGACCAGCACGCCGAGCCCGGTCGAGTCGAGGAAGTCGACTCGTTCCAGATCCACCACCACGTCACGCGCACCCGCGTCCACCAGCTCGATGAGACGCTCGCGCAGACGGGGGGCGGTGTAGACATCCACCTCTCCGCCGACCTCGAGCACGGTGTGCTCGGCGACGGTCCGGGTCGTGAGTGACAGCTCCATCGGTCCTCCTCCCTGATCTCTCCCCCCGCGAAATCTAACCACCGACCGTTCGCGGGCGACGCGTGGCACCCACCGTCCTACCCGTTTGGGGTTCGGGCCATACGGATGCCACAGTGCAATGCGTGACCTCCACCGCCTTCGGTCCCGCCGAACTGCTGCATCGGCTGCGGGCCCGGACGACCGTTTCGGCAGTGTCGCCGGTCACACACATCGAGCGAGTGCCCGCCCGCGAGGGCCGCACGGCGCCGTGGCCCGACTGGACCGATCCGGCGGTTCGCGACGCCTTCACGGCACAGGGGGTCACCACCCCGTGGGAGCATCAGGCGGCCGCGGCCACCCTCGCCCGGGAGGGCACACACGTCGTGCTGGCCACCGGGACGGCTTCCGGGAAATCCCTCGCCTACCAGCTGCCCGCACTCAATGCGCTCGCCGAGGACCCTAAGGCGACCGTGCTGTATCTGTCACCCACCAAGGCGCTCGCCGCCGACCAGTTACGTGCCCTGCGGCGGCTCGGGCTGGACGGGATCCGGCCGGCCACCTTCGACGGGGACACCCCTCGCGAGGAACGCGAGTGGATCCGGCAGCACTCCCGGTTCGTGCTCACCAACCCGGACATGCTGCACCACAGCCTGCTGCCCGGACACGGTCGCTGGGGGGTGTTCCTGCGGCGTCTGCGCTATGTGGTGATCGACGAGTGCCACACCTACCGGGGCGTTTTCGGGTCACATGTCGCCCACGTCCTCCGGCGGCTCCGGCGAGCGACCGCACGGTACGGATCCTCGCCCACCTTCGTCCTCGCCTCGGCCACGTCGGGCGATCCGGCCGGATCCGCCTCCCGCCTGACCGGGCTTCCTGTGACAGCTGTCACTGAGGATTCGTCGCCGAGCGGGGCGGTGACGTTCGCCCTGTGGGAGCCGCCGCTGCTGCCCCCTCCCGACGTCTCCGATTCCTCCGACACCTCGGAAGCTCCGCCGATCCGGCGGTCAGCCCTGCGCGAAACCGCCGACCTGCTCACCGATTCCGTGGTGGCCGGCACCCGCACCCTCGCCTTCATCCGCTCCCGGCGCGGCGCCGAAGTGGTCGCCTCCCTCGCCCGCCAGTCACTGAACGAGGCGGTGCCCGGACTCGGAGACCGGGTCGCCGCCTACCGGGGCGGCTACCTGCGCGAAGACCGGCGGGCCATCGAACGCGCCCTGCTCTCCGGCGAACTCCTCGGGCTCGCCTCCACCAACGCGCTCGAACTCGGCGTCGACCTGTCCGGGCTCGACGCCGTGCTGATCTGCGGATACCCCGGCACCCGGGCGTCCCTCTGGCAGCAGGCCGGCCGGGCCGGACGATCAGGCCGCGAGGCGCTCGCCGTCCTCGTCGCCCGGGACGACCCGCTCGACACCTATCTCGTGCACCACCCCGAAGCGGTCTTCGGCAGTCCGGTCGAGGCCACCGTGCTCGACCCGGGGAACCCGTACGTACTCGGCCCGCAGCTGTGCTGTGCCGCCTCCGAGGCGCCCCTCACCGAGGCCGACCTCGCCCTGTTCGGCGAACCCGCCGCCGCGATCGCCGCCCAGCTCGTCGCCGAGGGAGTGCTGCGGAAACGGCCGTCCGGCTGGTACTGGACCCACCGCGGCCGGCCCGAAGTCGACCTGCGCGGCACCGGCGGGGCGCCCGTCGCCGTCGTCGAAGCGGCCACCGGGCGGCTCCTCGGCACCGTCGACCACGGGTCGTCCCACGCGATGCTGCACCCCGGGGCGGTGCACCTGCACCAGGGCGTGTCGTACGTGGTCGACGACCTCGATCTGGAGGACGCCATCGCCCTCGTCCACCAGGAGGAACCGGACTGGACCACCCACGCCCGCGACGTCACCAACCTGTCCGTGGTGAACGTCCGGTCGTACGTGGACGCCGGCCCGGTCGGGCTCTTCCTCGGCGAGGTCGACGTGACCAACCAGGTCGTCTCCTACCAGCGGCGACGGCTGCGCGGCGGCGAGGTGATCGACACCCGGCCGCTGGACCTCCCGGTCCGGGAACTGCGAACCGTCGCGGTCTGGTTCACCGTCTCCCCACCGGCCCTGGTCGCGGCCGGGATCGAACCCAGCGAGTTCCCCGGCGCGCTGCACGCGGCCGAACACGCCGGAATCGGCCTGCTGCCACTGATCGCCACCTGCGACCGGTGGGACATCGGCGGACTGTCCACCGCCAACCACGCCGACACCGAGGCGCCGACCGTGTTCGTCTACGACGGGCATCCCGGCGGCGCCGGATTCGCCGAACGGGCCTACGACACCGCACGGGAATGGCTGCGGGCCACCCGGGAAGCGATCGCCTCGTGCGCCTGCGACTCCGGATGCCCCTCATGCGTGCAGTCACCCAAGTGCGGGAACGGCAACAACCCGCTCAACAAGCCGGACGCGGTTAAGGTACTCGACACCGTGCTGACAGCATTGATGTGATCACAGGCATTCACTCCGGTTTATCCACGGAGCCGACCGGGAAGAATCACATCTTGCTCCCGCTCCACCGATTTATTTGACCGGAACAGGTAGCCTGCCTCCCCGATGAAACGAGACGCGGCACACGCCGACACCACCAGCCGGCCGAAGGCCGCGGGGCCACGCCTCGCCGCCCTCGACGGCCTGCGCCTGATCGCCGCCCTGGCGGTCGCGGTGTACCACCTCAGCGTCTCGTGGCGCATCGACGGCCAGAACCCACCGCAGCACTTCCTGCCGAACTTCGCCCATCTGGCCATCTACGGCTTCCTCGGGGTGGAGCTGTTCTTCCTGATCAGCGGCTTCGTCATCTGCATGAGCAGCTGGCGGCGCGGCCTCGGCGACTTCTTCGTCTCCCGGGTCAGCCGGCTCTACCCGGCCTACTGGGTCTGCATCCTGATCACCGCGCTGGTGGTCACGCTGTTTCCGGTGGTCGGCGGGGTCCCGGTGTCGGGCACCCCCGATCTGCGCGAGATCGCGGTCAACCTGACCATGCTCCAGGAGCCGCTCGGGGTCGCCATGGTCGACACCGTTTACTGGACACTCTTCGTCGAACTTCGCTTTTATCTGTTGTTCGCCGCACTCGTCGCATTCGGTCTCACCTATCGCCGGACGGTGATCTTCTGCGCCGTCTGGATGGTCGTCTCGGTGATCGGGCCGACCCTGGACAGCCGGATCGTCGACATCGTCGGCATCCCGGAATACGCGCCCTATTTCATCGCCGGCATCGCCGCCTTCCTGATCTACAAGTTCGGCCGCTCCCCCCTGCTCTTCGCGATCATCGGCTTCGCCTGGCTGGTCAGTGTCAAACGGGTGGAGGACCGGGTCGCCGACGTCAACCCCGGCTTCGAGGTGCCCACCTGGCCCGGTGTCGTGATCGTCACCCTGTCCTTCGCGGTGGTTCTGGTGATCGCCCTGGGCTGGACCGACCGGATCCGGTGGGGCTGGCTGACCACCGCCGGGGTGCTGACCTACCCGTTCTATCTGCTCCACCAGCGCATCGGGTACAGCTTCGTCCGCTACACCCACGAGCACACCGGCCTGCCCGCCTGGACCCTGATCGCCGGCGCGATCCTGCTCGTCCTCGGCCTGGCCTGGCTGGTCCACCGCTACGCCGAACAGCCGCTGACCCGCTGGCTGCGCCGAACCATGCGCCAGGCCATCGCCGAGGTCCGTCAGATCTCCGCTACCGAGGCCGCGGCCCCGCCACCCACCGCGGCCCCGCCACCCACCGCGGCCCCGCCACCCACCGCGAGCCCGCCACCCACCGCGGGCTCGGCCGCGTCGCCGGGCACGTCGCCGGGTGCCGGCGGCGGCGAGGCCGGGCGACGGTCGTCACCGGACGACCTCTTCCAGGACGCCTCCAGCCACTGAGCCGACCGGTCCGGCCCGCGCCGCCTCCTCCGCGCCGGCCGGGAATCCCGGGAATCCGACCGAGGCCCGAACCACGATCTCCAGCCCGGTGACCACGCAGCCGGTCATCCGGGCGTCGTTGGCCCGGACATAGCGGCCGGCCACCGCACACGCCGCCATCTGCCCCTCGATGGCGTGCGCGGCCCCGGCGAGCGCCCCGAAGTCCGCCGCGTTCCGGGCCTGATGCCGGGCCACCCGGGCGGACCCGACAGTCGCACCGGCAACCCCGAGAAGAACCAGAACCAACCCGATCGCCAGTACGAGCACCGACGCCGCCCCACGATCGCCCTCGGCCCTTTCCAGGTCGTCCTCAGGCATTTTCTGGATGCTTTCAGCCCATTTCTGGTCGCCCTCGGCCCGATCTCGTTCGCTCCCAGCCCGATCTCGTTCGCTCCCAGCCCGTTTCAGAAGGTCACCTGCTCCGGTTCGCGGGCCGCGACCGCCCCGCCCTGGATGACAGCGCCCGGAAGGTCGATGCCGAACATCCGGATCGGGGCCTCGATCCGGACCGTGACGCTGTCGCCGTCCCCGCCCACCCGGATCGACGCGCCGTCCGGAACCAGCCGGGACGCCACCTCCAGCGACTCGCCACGGGACTCGGCCAGGGCCACCTCCCGTGCCGCGTCCACACACTGCAGTTTGGTCAGGATCGCCAGCACCGCGGTGAGCCCGATGCCGAGCAGGGCCATGAGCGCCGGCAACCCGGCCGCGAACTCGGCGGTGAAGGCGCCCCGATCCCGGTCGTCGCCCCAGCCGGCGAACAGGCGCGGCCCGGACAGCCGGGGACGGCCGGACGATGCCACCGTCTCCGGGGCCGTCACACCCCGCCGGTCACCGCCTGGACGGCCGGGACGGGTCGTCACCGCACGTCTGTGTTCGCGGCCGGGCCGCCGGCGCCGTCTCACTTCAGCGCCCGCCCGACCAGCGCGGTGAGGGCCGACTGCACGGGTGCGCTCGTCACCACCTTGAGCATGACGCCGGCCAGGGCCACCGCCGCCAGCATGGCGACGGCGTACTCGATGGTGACCATCCCGGCATCCGCGGCATCCGCCTGAAGCCGCCGGTACCGGATGACGAACTTGTGCACAGGACCTCCTCGTAACGTGGTGCGGCGCCCATCACGCCGCACCGGGTGTTTCCACAGCCACGGCACCGTTCCGGCGCCGCGTGTCTTGACGCCCCGGGCAGGCTCAGCCCGGGGCGGGGCTGCCCGGGGCGGGCCTGCCCGGAGCGGGGCTGCCCGGGGCGGGGCTGCCCGGGGCGGGGCTCACATCACCTCGCGGAAGATCGCGACCAGGACCGGGGTGAGACCGGCCAGCAGGAACGCCGGCAGGAAACACAGCCCGAGCGGCAGCACGACCAGCACACCGGCCCGCTGGGCGGCCGCTTCGACCGCCACCGTGCGGTCGGAGCGGAGGTCGCCGGCGATCCGTTCGAGAGCGCCGGACAGGGCTCCGCCGCTCGCGCTGGACCGGACCGCCGCCGCGATCAGCCGGTCCGCCTGGGGCACCCCGGCCAGGTGCGCCCAGGCCTCCCCCGGCGCCGCACCGAGCCGCAGCGACCGGGCGGTCCGCTGCAGCCGGGCACCGAGCGCCCCGCCGATGGCCTCGGCGACCGCGGCGATCGAGGTGTCCACCGAGGTACCGCCCTTGAGCGCGGCGGCCAGCAGATCCGCACCGAGGGGCAGGTCGGCGGCGGCCTCGTCACGTTCCCGGCGGGCCGCGGCCGGTTCCCGGGTCCGCAGGAAGCGGTCCGTCCCGATGCCCGCCGCCATCCCGGCCGGCACCCCCCAGAGGGTCCCGATCAGGCCGGCCACCGCGAGCCCCACCATCAGGGCGAGCAGCAGCCTGGTCCGCTCCGGCCGCTCGGCCTTCCCCGCGGACCGTGCCGGCCCTTTCGGGGACGGCGCCGGTGACCTCCGCGGGGGCCAGATCAGGAGCACCGCGGCCAGCACCGTGCACCCGGCCACACTGAGCCCGCTCACACTGAGCCCGCTCACACTGAGATCGCCCGGGCCGGGACCGCTCACCACGGGTCCTCGCCGTGCCGGGCGGCCACGCCCACGACAGCGGCCAGCACGTCGGCCACCGAGTCGGCACGGTCCGCGCCGCCGCCGGCCGCCATCGCCGGGTCGGGCGGTGCCGCGAGGCAGGTGGATGTCGTGGTCACGCCGTCCGCGCCGACCAGGGCCGCCACGCAGCACTCCCGCAGCGGGACCCGGACCGGACCGCCGGGACGCAGCAGCGCCGCCACCCCGCAGGTCATGCCGTCACCTTCGCGGTGAGCCGCTGGGACCATTTCAGCCCGGCGATCTGCAGCAGCAGCGCTCCGATCGCGCAGGCGGCACCCCACGGCGTGTGGAGCAGCACGTCGACCGGGTCGCCGCCGATCGTGTAGCCCATCGCGAGTCCGGCCAGCGGTAACCCCGCGAGCAGCAGTGCCGTCATCTGGGCACCGGCCGACTGCGCGGCGGCCGCCTTGGCCGAGCGGTCCGCGGCCCGCGCGTCCCGTTCGATCCGTTCGAGCAGGTCAGCGGCGGGTGCCCCGGTCCGCTCGGCGAGGTGCCAGACAGCGTCGGTGAGCCGCCGGAGCCGGGCACCGGGTTCAGCACTCGCGAGATCCGGACTTCCGATGAAACCGGCAGAAGCGGTGAAACCGCCGGAAGTGCCGGGCTCAGCGGGCGATCCACCGCGGGCGTCCAGCCCCACGGAGGATCCGGTGGGTGCGCCGTGCCCGGCAGAGGAGCCGGTGGGTGCGCCGTGCCCGGCAGAGGAGCCGGTGAGAGCACCGGGCCTGATGTGGTCGCCGGCTGCGGGCCGGGACGCGGCGACGATGACCGGCGGGACTCCGGCACGTAGCTCGGCCACCAGGTGGGAGATGTCGTCCAGGTCGGCCGCGCGACGGGCGGCGATCCGGCGGCGTTTCAGCCGGCGGTCCCACTCGTGCGCGCCGAGTCCGGCATAGGCGGCCGCGATGATCGCGCCGACCGGCCCACCGGCGACTCCGGCTGCCACCGTCGCGGCGACCACCGCGGCCGCGATCAGGCGGGGACCGCCACGCACGACGGCCCGGCGGATCCGGGGCACGTCGATCCAGGGCCGGGGCCCGAGAAGCCGCTCCCGGGCGGTCGATCCGGGCCGGGCGACGACGACCGCCGCGGCGATCAACAGAAACGCGAGAACCCAGTTCATGCGGACCAGCCCTCGAAGTCAGAAAAGGCCCCGGTGCCGGGAGAAGCACCGCTGTCAGGAAGAGCCCCGGCGCCAGGAGGGGCACCGGTGTCAGGAAGAGCCCCTGTGCCGGGAGGAGCACCGGCGTCTGGGGCAGCCGCGGTACCAGGGACGGCCGCGAACCCGGAGAGCACGGCCGGGACCGGGACGTCGCGGTCCCGGAGGAGGCGGGCCAGGATCTCGGCCCCGGGCCCGGCACCTCGCCCCCACCGCCAGGCCGGGATCACGGTCGCCAGCCGGTCCGCCCCGGACGCCTGGAAGACGCCGATGGAGTCCAGCCGGCGGCCCGCCCCGGTACGCCGGACGTGCAGCACCACCTGGAGCGCCGCCACCACCTGGGCGTGCAGGGCGGCCCGGGGCAGGCCACCGAGCAGACCCAGCGCCTCCAGCCGGGCCGGCACGTCCCCGGGCGCGTTGGCGTGCAGGGTTCCGGCGCCGCCCTCGTGGCCGGTGTTGAGCGCGCCCAGCAGGTCGACGATCTCCGGGCCTCGGCACTCCCCGATGACGACGCGGTCGGGGCGCATCCGTAGTGCCTGCCGCACCAGGTCGGTGAGGCCGATGGCGCCCGCGCCCTCCACGTTGGCGGTGCGGGCCTGGAGGGTGACCACGTGCGGGTGGACGGGCCGGAGTTCGGCGGCGTCCTCGACGAGCACGATCCGTTCGGTCGGGGGCACCAGGCCGAGCAGGGTGGCCAGCAGGGTGGTCTTACCGCTGCCGGTACCGCCGGTCACCAGGTACGCCAACCGGCCCTCGACCACCGCCGCGAGCACGGCCGCCGCTTCGGGGGCGACCGTGTCGTACCGGACCAGGTCGGCTAGGTGGAAGGGGCGCTGCCGGAAGGTTCGCAGCGACAGGTAGGGCCCGCCGGTGGCGATCGGTGGCAGGACGGCGTGCAGTCGGGTCCCGTCAGGGAGGCGGGCGTCGGCGTAGGGCTGCCCGTCGTCGAGCCGGCGCCCGCATGCGGCGACCAGGCGCTGGGCGAGGCGGCGCACGTCGCCGAGGGTGACGTCGGAGCGTTCCAGCCCGGCGCCCCTGTCGATCCAGACCTCGTGGCCGTTGACCAGCACGTCGGTCACGTCCGGGTCGCCGAGGAGTGGGGCCAGCGGGCCGGCGCCGACGAGTTCGTCCCGGACCTGGCCGGCGATCCGCAGGACGGCGGTGTCGCCGAGCACGGCGTTGTCCCGGTGGACGGCGTCGACCACGGCGGCCGGGGTGGCTTCGGTCCCGTCGTAGGCGAATCGCCGCCGCACCTCGTCGGCGATGGTCATGCCGCGTCCGCTTTCAACTCGGTGCCGGTGAGGTCGCCGATCAGGCGCAGGCAGAGGGCGGCCAGCGAACCGCGCCCGGTGGCGGTGGGCGGCAGGCCTTCCTCGACGCCCTCGCACACCGTCTTCTCCGGCCGGATGGTGCCGGCCAGGGGCAGGTGCAGGGCGGTGGAGATGTCCCGGGGCCGTAGCCGGCCGGGTGCCGGGCCGCGCACCACGACGGCCAGGTCGTCGCAGTGTTCGCGGATGGTGTCGGCGGTGCGGCGGGCGGAGGCGGTGGCGCGTAGTTCGGCGGGCACGACCAGCAGGGTCCGGTCGGCGGCCCGCAGGGCGAGCAGGGCCGCGTCGTCGAGTTGCCGGGGCAGGTCGGCGACGATGACGTCCCGGCCGCGGCGGGCGGCGTCGAGTGTCGCGGCCATCGCCTCGGCGGGGACGCCGGGTAGTTCGGCCCGGTCGAAGGAGAGCAGCACCAGGTCGCCCCGGTGCGGTAGCGCGCGCAGCAGGGCCGGCGGGTCGACCCGCCCGTCCGCCTCGGTGAGGGAGGGCCAGCGCAGGCCGCCGACGTCCTCCCAGCCGAGGACCAGGTCGAGGCCGCCGCCGAGCGGGTCGGCGTCGATCAGCAGGGTGCGGAACCCGTGCCGGACGGCGGTGGTGGCGAGCCCGGCGGCGAGGGTGCTGGCGCCGGCGCCGCCCCGGCCACCGATGACCGCGAGTGTCCGGGCGGTGATCGGCCGGCCGGACCGCTGGTGGAACTGGTCGACGATCCAGGGCGCGGCCTCGGGCAGGACGGCCACGCTGTCGGCGGCGAGCAGCTCGGCGATGTTCCACGCCGGGTCGATGGTGCCGGCCCAGCCGATCAGGATGATCCGGTTGCGGCGGGGCAGTTGGGCGCGCAGGCAGGCGGCGGCCTGGTCGATGCCGACCAGCACGAACGGGGCCCGAGTCCAGTGGCCGCGGGCGGCGGCCGGGTCGGGCGCCACCGTGGTCTCGGCGCTGCCGACGGCGGCGAGCCGGAGCAGTTCGTCGAGCAGGCCGGGGTCGGCGGTCACGATCAGAGGGCGGCGGGGAGCGGGCATTCGCTGACCTCCAGCGGGGGGCGGAGCGGGATGGGCGCCCACCTTCGCCGAGCCCGGATCGGCCCGGCAACCGCCCGGTGTGGACAACCCGCGGCTGTGGACGGCCCGCCTCCGGAGCCGGTGATCTGCTACACCGCGGGTGTGCCGGGGTGCTGGTTGGGTATGTTGGGTAGCCCAGACGCAGTGTTGGAGTGGACGTGGAGACTTCGATCCGGACGACCCTCGCCGACGACGGCGTGGTCACTGTCACCGTGAGCGGCGAGGTCGACTTCTCGAACTCCGACGAGGTGACCCAGGGACTGCACGACGCGGTCGTGGAGTGGTCGCCGCCGCTGCTGGTCGTCGATCTGGCCGATGCCACGTTCATCGACTCGACGGGGCTCGGCGCCCTGATCGAGGGCTATCGCACGGCGTTGGCGCGCGGCACCGGCTTCCAGGTGGTCAATCCGAGTGACACGTTCCGCCGGGTGCTGACGGTGACCGGGCTCTCCGACTTCTTCGGCCTGATCGAGGGCGCGACCGACATGGAGCGGGCGCCCACGCAGGCCACCGGCTCCTAAAGAGAACGACCCCCGTCGGGGGAGACGGGGGTCGTCCTTGGATTCGGCTCCGGGGGGGTCGAGCCGAATCGCCCGGTGATCACGGGGGGCGCAATCACCGGAAACCCATATGACTCAACGCAGTTAAGACAGCACGAAGTCGGTAGTAAACACAAGTCTGCCTCAGTATCGGGCTCCTCGTCGAGTACCGAAAATCGCCCACCCGGGCACTCCCTTCCGGTCTGACCGTTTTCACTGCGCGTCACTGGAGAACACGTCATGCGTGCGGGGGCGTTCGTGACAGGCGTGTTGCGGCTACACTTTCGGCCCGTGGGCCTGAGCGCCGCGTTTTTCGACCTCGACAAGACCGTCATCGCCAAGTCCAGCGCATTGGCCTTCGGACGGCCTTTCTACCGTGATGGCCTGATCAGCCGACGTGACGTGGTGAAGACCGCCTATGCACAGTTGATGTTCCGGCTGGGTGGCGGCACCGACGAGCAGTCGATGGCCCGCACCCGTGACTACATGGCGGCTCTGTGCAAGGGCTGGCGGGTCGAGCAGGTGCAGCAGATCGTCGCCGAGACGCTCAACGATCTCATCAACCCCTATGTCTACGCCGAGGCCGCCGCGCTGATCGCCGAGCATCAGGCGGCCGGCCGGGATGTGGTGCTGGTGTCGGCGTCCGGTGACGAGATGGTGCGCCCGATCGGCGCGCTGCTCGGCATCACCGATGTCATCGCGACCCGGATGTCGATCGCCGACGGGCGGTACAGCGGGGCGGTGGAGTTCTACGCGGCCGGCCCGGCGAAGGTGGTCGGGGTGCGGGCGCTGACCGAGGAGCGCGGTTACGACCTGGCCGAGTGTTACGCGTACTCGGATTCCAGCAGTGATCTTCCCCTGCTGGAGGCGGTGGGCCATCCCAGTGCGGTGAACCCGGATCGCACGCTGCGCAAGGTGGCCGGTCAGCGCGGCTGGCCGGTGCTGGAGTTCCGTCATCCGGTGCCGTTGGGGCGGCGGTTGCGGGAGCGACCGGCGGTTCCGGTCGCGGCGGCGTTGAGCGTGGGTGTGGGCGTGGCGATCGGTTTCGCTCTCTACGGACGTCACCGCCGGTCCCGGGCCACCGTCGTTTAGAACATCCGCCGGTACGAGCAGCACAACGGTCCCGTGGCATCCGCGCGGGGTGGGCGATTCCGCGGACCGTCCGGCGGGCGTCCGGGCGAATGCGTCGGTCACCGATTCCGGTCTGAGTATTCGCCGATCGGCCCCGTTTCCGCCGGAAATCTGGTGATCATGCGGCGGGCGGCGTAGAAAAGAAGTCGCGGGGCCCGTTGATTCGGGAACCGTGCACGGCCACCGGGAACCCACGCGCGATCAGCCACGGCAGGCACGTTGCGACGGGACCTCCGCCTCTCGCAGGCCCAGGACCGTCGACAACGACCCAGGTGCACGCCTGATAACCCGGTCCGGACGCGCAAAGCCGGCGCCCCCGCGAGGGACGCCGGCTCTTTCTCTCGGGTCAGGAGCCGACAGCGGTCTGATGCCGGCCGCGGATCTCCTGGTAGACGGCACGGAACAATTTCGGGCGGGCGTGGAAGTCGACGCCCTGCGCCCAGAGTTCGGTGTTGACCGTGGCGCCGTCGTGCCGCTCGATCACCACCGTCATGTCGTTCTGCAGCTCCCAGGGGCCCAGCTTGTGGGTGGAGTGGTGCAGGTGGACCCCGGCGATGTCGTGCCAGCGCATGGTCCGGGAGCGCATCAGGCCGCGGATCAGCACACCGTGGTTGCTGACGTAGACGCCGTGCTGGAGGATCCGCCAGGCGCCGATCGCCCAGACCGCCGCGAGCAGCACGGTGATCGCCCGTACGCCGTGCCCGATCAGGTCGAACTGGCGGATCGAGGCCCAGGTGAGGAAGCCGAGCGCGGCCGCCTCCCAGGCGATCACGAGCCAGCGGCCGGTTCCGGGCGGGTAGGGGCGGATCCAGTGCGAAGCCACGAGATGAAGTATGCCGCCGGTCACACGGCGGCCAGCACCCCGTCCCCGATGACGGTGATTTCCTCGGCGCCCGCGGTGATCGCGGCGGCGTAGTGGCGCAGCCAGGATCGCACCCCGTCGGGAGTGCCGGTGGCATAGGCGCCGGCCGACCCGACGTACTCCGGTTCCCGGGCGAGATGCCCGGCCTCGACGCCGACCAGGCCACGGGGGTCGAAGCCGCGGCCGATCAGGGTGATCCGGGCGGCGGCGCGGGCGACCACCCCGGCCGGGCCGGCGAACGGCCGCAGCGTGATCAGCTCGGCGTGCACGATCGCGGCGAGCAGCATCGGCGGGGTGCTGTCGTTGCCGGCGACCAGTCCGGCGAGGGCGTCGATCCGGTCGGCTCCGGAGGTGAGCCGGCCCAGATCGTGATCGTGGACGACTCCGCGGGCCGCGAGCACGTGCAGTTTCGCCAGGACCTGGCGGGGCGCGCGGGACCACAGGTCGACCAGTCCGGGCAGGGCCTCGGCGACCCGTAACGCGCCTTGGACGACCGGATCGGTGACCGCTCCCCCGCGTACCAGATCAAGATCGAATTTGTTGCCTTCCAGTGCCGCGCTGGCGACCGCGGCGCGCAGGCTGACCTCGGCGGCGACCTGCCCGCCGTGCTTGCGCAGGGCGCGGTGGCGGTGGGCGGCGTCGACGGACTCCCGGGCGGCGGCGAAGGCGGGGCCGACGTCGGCGAGATCGAGAAGGGGGGCGAGTGGATCCACGTGACCACGGTAATCAACGTGCTGAGCGGTAAACCAGCGGAAACATGGGGTGCACAAATGAGCTCGGAACTGGCAAGATTCGCGCAGTAGCGAGCATCGATACGCCGGTCAGCGCGCGAACGACACCACCGAGCGCGAGCTGCGGCGCAAACCTTCGCCGGGGCCTCCGGCGCAACTAGTGTGCAACAAAAGAGACCCCGGTCACGGCAGAGGAGCCGCCCTCATGAGCGAGACACTCGAGAATCTGTCCTCCGAGACTCGGCAGTTCCCGCCGCCCGCCGAGCTGGCGGCCAACGCCAACGTGACGGCCGAGGCCTACGAGGAGGCCGCGTCCGACCGGCTCGCGTTCTGGGCGAAACAGGCCGAGCGCCTGGCCTGGGCCAAGCCGTGGGAGCAGATCCTGGACTGGACGAACCCACCGTTCGCCAAGTGGTTCGTCGGCGGCGAGCTGAACATCGCGTACAACTGTGTGGATCGGCATGTCGAGGCCGGAAACGGCGACCGGGTGGCGATCCACTGGGAGGGCGAGCCCGGCGACACCCGCACCGTCACCTACGCCGAGCTGCTGACACTGGTCAGCCAGGCGGCCAACACGCTGACCGACCTCGGGGTCACCGCGGGCGACCGGGTGATGATCTACCTGCCGATGATCCCCGAGGCCGCGGTGGCGATGCTGGCCTGTGCCCGGATCGGCGCCACCCACAGCGTGGTGTTCGGCGGCTTCTCGGTGGACGCGCTGGCCACCCGGATCGACGACGCCGACGCCAAGGTGGTGATCACCGCGGACGGTGGTTATCGCAGGGGCAAGCCGTCGGCGCTCAAGCCGACCGTCGACGAGGCGGTGGCCCGCGGCGACAAGATCGAACACGTGCTGGTCGTCCGGCGTACCGGGCAGGAGGTGGCCTGGACGGAGAAGGACAAGTGGTGGCACGAGACGGTGGAGCAGGCCAGCCCCACGCACGAGGCGAAGCCGTTCGACGCCGAGCACCCGCTCTTCATCCTCTACACCTCGGGCACCACCGGTAAGCCCAAGGGCATCCTGCACACCACCGGCGGCTACCTGACCCAGGCGTCGTACACCCATCACGCGGTCTTCGACCTGAAGCCGGAGACCGACGTCTACTGGTGCACCGCCGACATCGGCTGGGTCACCGGCCACTCGTACATCGTCTACGGTCCGCTCTCCAACGGCGCCACCCAGGTGATGTACGAGGGCACCCCGGACACTCCGGACCGCGGCCGGTTCTGGCAGATCGTCGACAAGTACAAGGTGTCGATCCTCTACACCGCGCCGACGCTGATCCGCACCATGATGAAGTGGGGCGACGACATCCCGGCGAAGTACGACCTGTCGTCGCTGCGGGTGCTCGGCAGCGTCGGTGAGCCGATCAACCCGGAGGCCTGGATCTGGTACCGGGAGCACGTCGGCCGGGAGCGCACCCCGATCGTGGACACCTGGTGGCAGACCGAGACCGGCGCGATCATGATCTCGCCGCTGCCCGGGGTGACCGCGGCGAAGCCGGGCTCGGCGATGACCGCGCTGCCCGGCATCAGCGCCGACGTGATCGACGACCAGGGGCAGTCGGTGCCGAACGGCGGCGGCGGCTTCCTGGTGCTGACCGAGCCGTGGCCGTCGATGCTGCGCACCATCTGGGGCGACGACAAGCGCTTCATCGACACCTACTGGTCGCGGTTCGAGGGCTTCTACTTCGCCGGCGACGGCGCGAAGAAGGACGAGGACGGCGCGCTCTGGCTGCTCGGCCGGGTCGACGACGTGATGCTGGTGTCCGGGCACAACATCTCGACCACCGAGGTGGAGTCGGCGCTCGTCTCGCACCCGGCGGTGGCCGAGGCCGCGGTGGTCGGCGCGACCGACCCGACGACCGGTCAGGCGATCGTCGCGTTCACCATCCCGCGCGGCAGTGTGGACACCGAGGGCGACGCCGGCGAGGAGCTGATCAAGGAGCTGCGCAACCACGTGGCCAAGACGCTCGGCCCGATCGCGAAGCCGCGTCAGATCATGCTGGTGACGGAGCTGCCGAAGACCCGCTCCGGCAAGATCATGCGGCGCCTGCTGCGGGACGTGGCGGAGAACCGGTCGCTCGGCGACGTGACCACCCTGCAGGACTCGACGGTGATGGACCTCATCTCGTCCGGGCTGAAGACCGCCAAACCCGAAGACTGACGAGTACGAATAAAGGCTGGTAGCGCACCTGCGCTGCCAGCCTTTGTCGCATTTGCCGGTCCCGGTGTTATGACGGGGTCATATCAAGTAACTGTTGGTCATCAATACGCTGCACATCCCCCGAGCATCGTCATGTTTGCATACGTTCACCTGGATCCCGATCGATCGGGACCGTTTCACGCCGGACGCCCGTACCCCAGACGATCCGGCTGGCGAAAGCGGAGGTAAACGTAGTGCGCAAGGTGGTCGCAGGACTGCTCGGCGCCGTGGTCGTGACCGGAGTCGGAGCGTTCGCCCCGGTCCAGGTCATGGCGGCGCCACCAGCGGAGACCGCGCCGGAGGCGGCTCACGTCGATGATCACGATCTGCCCAACCCCCTCGAGGAGAAGCGCCGCGCACTGCGCGAGCAGGCAGTCTCCGAGGTGTTCAGCGGACGGGCGAAGGTCGAGACCCGGAACGGCAGCAAGGTCGTCAACCTGGGTAGGACGTACGGCGGCGGCGGTTTCGGCAAGGTCGGCAAGAACCAGTACGTGGAACTCGCCCGGGAGAAGACCGACAAGATCTTCGTGATCCTGACCGAGTTCGGCAACGAGCGGCACCCGAACTTCCCGGACCAGGACACGACCACGCAGTACGCCGGTCCGTCCACCTTCGAGGGTCCGCTGCACAACGCCATCCCGGCGCCGGACCGCAAGGTCGACAACAGCACCATCTGGCAGGCCGACTACTCGCCCGAGTACTACGAGAAGCTGTACTTCGGCACCGGCAAGGACGTCGAGTCGGTCAAGACCTACTTCGAGACCCAGTCGTCCGGCCGCTACAGCGTCGACGGTGAGGTCTCCGACTGGGTCAAGGTCCGGTACAACGAGGCCCGGTACGGCCGGTCCAACGACAACCCGAACGACGAGAACGGCGACGACCCGAACGTCTGCGCCAGCAGCAACTGCACCAACGTGTGGGCGCTGGTCCAGGACGGCGTCAACCAGTGGTACGCGGACCAGAAGGCGGCCGGCAAGACCGAGGCCCAGATCAACGCCGCGCTCGCCGAGTACGACGTCTACGACCGTTACGACTTCGACGGTGACGGCAACTTCAACGAGCCCGACGGCTACCTGGACCACTTCCAGATCGTCCACTCCGGAGGCGACCAGGCCGACGGTGACCCGTACCAGGGTGAGGACGCCATCTGGAGCCACCGCTGGTACGCCTACAACAGCAACATCGGCCTGACCGGCCCGGCGAACAACAAGCTCGGCGGCGCCAAGGTCGGCTCCAGCGACCTGTGGGTCGGCGACTACACGGTGCAGCCGGAGAACGGTGGCCTGAGCGTCTTCGTCCACGAGTACGCCCACGACCTGGGCCTGCCGGACGACTACGACACCAGCGGTCTCGGCGACAACAACAGCGAGTACTGGACGCTGATGGCGCAGAGCCGGCTCAGCGCCAAGAAGGACCAGGGCATCGGCACCCGCTCCGGCGACCTCGGCGCGTGGAACAAGCTGCAGCTCGGCTGGCTCGACTACGAGCTGGTCAAGGCCGGCACCAAGAAGATCGTCAACCTGGGCCCGCAGGAGTACAACTCCAAGAAGAAGCAGGCCCTCGTGGTGCAACTGCCGGACAAGCAGGTCACCACCGATCTCGGTACGCCGTACGCGGGTAGCAAGCAGTTCTTCTCGGGCAACGCCGACGACCTGAACAACGCGCTGTCCACGCCGATCGACCTGACCGGGAAGAGCACCGCGAGCGTCTCACTCAAGGGCCGCTACTCGATCGAGATCGACTACGACTACCTCTACGCCGAGGCGTCCACCGACGGCGGCGCCAACTGGGTCAAGCTCAACGGCACGGTGGGCGGCGCCCCGTTCGTCGCCGACGGCGCGGGCAGCCCGGCGATCACCGGCTCCAGCAACGGCGAGTGGCTCGACATCAACGTTCCGCTCGACGCGTACGCCGGTCAGAAGATCGACTTCCGGCTGCACTACCTGACCGACGGTGGTGTCTCCGAGGGCGGCTTCTTCGGCGACGAGCTGACCGTGACCGCCGACGGCGCGGTCGTCTCCGTCGAGGGCGCCGAGAGCACCCCGACCTGGACGCTGGACGGCTTCACCGTCGTCGGCTCCTCGGTCAGCCAGGGCTTCCCGCACTTCTACATCGCCGGGAACCGGACCTACACCTCGTACGACAAGTACCTGGAGACCGGCCCGTACAACTTCGGCTGGGCCAACACCAAGCCGGACTGGGTGGAGCACTACAACTACCAGCAGGGTCTGCTCATCTCCTACTGGGACACCTCGCAGGCCGACAACAACACCAACGTGCACCCCGGTGAAGGCCGCAACCTGATCATCGACGCGCACCCGAAGCCGCTGCTCAACCCGACCGGGGTGCCGTGGCGGGCCCGGGTCCAGGTCTACGACGCGCCGTTCGGGTTCTACCCGACCGACGGCATGACGCTGCACCTGAACGGCGCGAAGTCGGTCATCAAGCCGCAGCTCGGCAAACCGGTCTTCAACGACAAGGACAAGTACTTCTACGAGGAGATGCCGAACCACGGCGTCAAGCTCCCGGCAGTCGGCGTCAAGATCGCGGTGCTGAGCCAGATCGGCACCTCGCTGACGGTGGCCACCTACTGATCCACCTGCTCGTTCAGCGGTTTCTCCAGACGGCGCCCGGGATTCGTCCCGGGCGCCGTCCCGCGTCCGGGAACCGTTCGCCTCCGGGATTCGTCCCATCTTCGACGCCGTACGCGGGAAGGATGAGTTTCATGCGCACCAACGCCACGTACCGGATCGGTCTGGCCGTAGCCGCCGGAGCGATCATCGCCGGATGCGCCAACAGCGCCGACTCGACCGCTTCCGCACCGACCCCCGCATCACCCGCGCCCTCGATCACCCTCTCGCCCCCACCGGACCACCCACTGCCCACCGTCACGCTCACCGAGAAGCCGCCCAAGGAGCCGACCGACAACCTGCCCTCGACCGGCTGGGTGGCCGGCACGGTCACCATCGGGGGAAAGGGCCCCTGTTACGGTCTGCTCGCCGACGACGGCCAGCGGTACGCGCTGTACGGCACCGGAGGCACCGAACTCACCAAGGGCGACCGGGTGAAAGTCAAGCTGGAGAGCACTCCACTGCGCATCTACTGCGGCCCCGGCACATTGATGGCGATGACCGATTCCGAACCGGTCCAATGATCACGGTGCGATTCCGTTTCAGCACTGCCCGGCACCGTGTGTGACATCGGGACTTAGGCTGACCACATGGGTGGTCGGGTGGACGAGTCGTGTGTGCTGACGGAGGGCCCGTGGAGCCACCGTTTCGTCGGCGCCAACGGCAGCCGCTTCCACGTCGCTGAGGTCGGCACCGGCCCGCTCGTGCTGTTCCTGCACGGTTTCCCCGAGTTCTGGTGGGCCTGGCACGACATCATGACCCGCGTCGCGGACGCCGGCTTCCGGGCCGCCGCGATCGACCTGCGCGGCTACGGGGCCAGCGACAAACCCCCACGGGGGTACGACGGCTACACCATGGCCGCCGACGTGACCGGCCTGATCCGGGCCCTCGGCGAACGGTCGGCCACCGTGGTCGGTGCCGGGGCCGGCGGCATGATCGGCTGGGCTGCCGCCTCGTTCCATCCGAAACTGGTCAACCGCCTGGTCGTGCTCGGCGCCGCACACCCGCTGCGGTTGCGGGCCGCCCTCTTCGCCGACCCGCGCGGCCAGCTGTCCGCTTCGTCCACTGTGGCCCGCTTCCAGGTGCCCCGGTTCGAGCATGTGCTGACCCGCAACGACGCCGCCATGGTCGGCGAGCTGATGACCCGGTGGAGCAGCCCACGGTTCGCGGCCACACCGGAGTTCGCGGAGTACACCGCACGGTGCCGGGAGGCCATGCAGATCCCGCAGGCGTCGTTCTGTGCCCTGGAGGCGTACCGCTGGGTGGCCCGCAGCGCGCTGCGTCTCCAGGGGTACCGGTTCGTCAAGCTGATGCAGCGCCCGTCCAGCGTGCCGACCCTGCAGTTGCACGGCGAGGTGGACACCGCGGTGCTGCCCCGGACCGCGCAGGGGTCGGGACGCTACGTGACCGCGCCGTACGAGTGGCGTCTCATCCCCGAAGCTGGCCACTTCCTGCACCAGGAGGCGCCGGACGTGGTCACCGGCGAGATCCTGCGCTGGCTGAAGACGCCTACCTGAGGTCGGTCTTACGGTCCGCTTAAGTGACCATTAAAAGATCAACTTTGGTCGAGATCTGCCTTAATCTCACGTTCGGTAGCGCCGGTAGCGCTCCGAACAACTACTCAAAGTAGCCAACTTGCCGCACTCGCAGTCGCTCAGCCTGTTGGCGCTCAGCCCGCAACCGCCCTCATCCCCTAGCCCATCGCCTCTCAGCCACCTCACCCCCACCCGATGTGCCGGCCCGACCCCCGCCGGGCCGGCACGAAACTCCGATACCGGGCGACCGAACACTGTTCCACGCCGTTCCCGGTATCGGCCGACCGCCTCGTCACTGACGGCCGAGCCCCTGCCTCGCCAACGGTGGCGACCGGTCCGCCCGAACCCGGCCCGGCGGCCATTCCCTTCTCTCCTCCTCGGCCGCCGGTCCCGCAACGGGCGACGGGCTCCCCGCCACGAGGCGGGGAGCCCTCCCAGCCTCTCGGCGACACACAGACCCGGAAACACTCTCGGTGACTGTCTAGTGCTGACCACGAGTGATGGCGGATTCTTGCTGAGGGTTACCGCTGAGGGGAGGCATCGCATCGCCTTCAGCGATTGCGCCCCAAAGCCGGATCACCATCAGGGTTGGAAAGCGGCCGAGACCAGACCGTGTGCCGATCTGCGGCTCGATTCGAGCCGCAGATCGGCACACGGACAGGGACCCTGATCCGGGCGGCTCCAGGCCCGTGTCTCACCCCGGGCCGGTGTGGGCCGCATCAGCCCGGCGGCCGCGCAACGGTCCGGAGTTGTCGGGACGTCGCGCGGTGGAAGCGGGGCGGGCTGATGCGGTTGTGGGGCCGACGAACGTACCCCATCGGCTCCTGGTTTTTCAGACGCGGTGCTCGTAACGGTCCCGGACCTCGTGAGCCGGGGCCCATCCCTGGTAGACGCCGTAGTCGAACTCCTCGAGCCCGAGTTGGCGGGCGACCGGCGCGCGGCCGCCGGTGTATTCCAGGCGCAGCCAGTTGTCGGACTCGCCCAGGACCACGAACGGCTCGCCACGCCAGGTGCAGAGGGTGCGGATGTAGGTCATCTCGTCGTACTCCTCGGGCTCCAGGACCCGGACGTAACGCCCCGGCTTGACCTCCTGGAAACCCTCGCCCGGACTCGTGTCGTAGATCCGCACCTTGTCACCGTCGGGGGCGGCGTCGTACTCCCGGCCCTGCCAGGTCACCACATAACCGTCGCGGATCACTGGTCACCCACCCGGCGCCACAGCGGGCCGTCCGCGTCGAAGATCGCGATCATCCGCTCGTTGCCCTCCCCGTCGATGTTCCAGAGCTGGGCGCCGTGCGGCAGGCGGACACTGTCCACCTTGAACTCGGCGATCACATCCCGGCCCTCACCCGGCGCGAACCCGTTGCCGCGGAACGGCGGGCGCTCGATCACCCAGCCGTCCATGGCACGCAGGGCCTGCTCGTTCTGCCCACCGTAGGGAATGCGGTAGAGGCTCGGCCGGTACGCCGGCCAGCGCAACACGAACGCCTCCTTGGCGTCCGGCGGGAACGGCGACGTCTCGTAGAACAGCCCCAGCGCGCCGAACAACTCGCCCGGCGTCCGCAGATGCTCCACTTCGGAAGCCCGGTGCACAAACCCGGCCACCCGGTCGTAACCGCGCTCCAGGTAGTAGTCGACCAACTCCGCCGAGATCGTCTTCTGCATGACGGTGGCCTGCTGAGCCTCGTCACTGGCCGGCTCCGGAGCGGGCACCGGGGCGACCAGGATCTCGGTCGCCGGGTTGTCCATCGGATCAGCGCCGAGTCCCGCCTCGGTCGCCCAGTTCGCGAGCGCGATGATCTGGGCGCCCGGGTATTTGGCGCCGACCGGGGTCCCCGGGTTCACCGCGAACGACCAGGACGGGTCCGGCCAGTTGCGGATCAGCTCGTAGAAGCGCGCCTCGACCGTCCGGGTCGGCTCCCCGAAGTGCTCGAACAGCCGGTCCTTGCTGGTGAAGACGATCAGGAACCGCTCGCCGTCGACATCCTCCGGGAGGAAGGCAAAACCGGACTCACCGGGCGCACTACCCGGCCGGGAGTTGTTGGCGACCGGGACGAGCACCTTCGCCAACAACAGCGTCGACAGGAAGACATCGGTGTTGGCCGTGTCCGCTGCGTCCTGCAACTCACGCTCGACCTCGTTGGCCGGGACGAACTCCTCGGCGGCCGGACCACGAGACCCGGTGGCCGAACCGGAAACCCCCATGTTGGAGGCACCCGACGGGTGGTAGCCACCGGTCGCGACCGGCAGCACCTGCGTCGCGAACGCCGACTGCGACTGGGTGGCGTACGCCGACGCCGGGCTGCCCTGCGGGAGCAGACCGTACGGCGAGGCCGGGGCGGAGGGCGGCGGAGCGGTGTACGCCTGCGGCGCCGCCGGACCGGAACCGCCCGGAACCACGGCCCCGTAACCCGACGCCGGATAGGGCGCCGACCGGTCGACTCCGGGAGCACCCGGAATCACCGGCGGAAGCAGGTTCGTCATGGTGGTGGCCGCGGGGTTCACCACCGGCTCGGGGCGAGGCGCGATCGACGGCGCGGGGCCGGACGGCCCGAACCGGTCCGCCGAATCCTGCCTGGTCCAGGTCGGCGGGGCGGTCTCACCCGTCGGTGTACGTGCGGCACCGAGCGCCTGCGCGGCGGCCGCCATCGAAGTGGGCCGCTCGGACGGCGGCGTCACCTGACGGCGCGGCAGCCCGCCCGGTCCCGCGGGCCCACCGGACCCGGCCGGACTGACCGGCTGCTGCCCGTTCCCACCGGGCGCCGCTGGGGCACCGTTGCCGGGCTGACCGAATCCCGGACCCGCGACGGAACCGTTACCACTCGGGCCGAAGCCCGGAGCTGATCCGGCACCGTTGCCGCCGGGGCCGAAGCCCGGTGCGGCGCCGTAGCCGGAGTTGCCGGGCGGTGTGCCGTTGCCTGCCGGGCCGAAGCCGAGTGTCGCGCTGTTGACGGGTGTCGCGCTGTTGCCGGGTGCTCCGCCGGTTCCGGGCTGGCCGGGACCGGATTGACCGGGGCCGGGCTGACCCAGACCGGGCTGACCGAGACCAGATTGACCTGGGCCGGGCTGGCCGAAGGCGGGAGCCGGGCCGGTGCCCGGTGCGCCGTAACCCGACACGGGTGTGCCGGCGCCCTGACCGGTGCCGGTGTTGGCGTTCGGGGCGTAGCCGGGCGGCCCGAAGCCGGATGCCGGGGTGCTCCCGGTCGGGGAGCCGGCGAAACCACCGGGCGCGCCGAGACCGGAGGACGGCGCCGCAGCCGGAGACGCGGGGCGGATCGTGGGCGTCGCTGCAGTGCCACCACCGGCGCTGGCGGCGTTGGCCGCGTTGGTGCTGGACGGAACGAAGCCGGGCATACTCGACATCAAGCCACCGCCGCCCACGTTGGCGGCATTGGCGCTGGATGGCACGAACCCGGCCATACTCGACATCGAACCGCCACCGGTCGACTGACCGGGCTGCCGTCGCGGCAATGCCCCACCGAGAGTGGGAGCCGCCGGCGGGGCAGCGGCCGGAGGGCCACCCGCCGCCGAGCCGGGAGCGCCGGGCGCACCGGACGGCGGACCGGCCGGACGGCTGCTGACCGGCGCCGCGGGCGGCACGAACGGAGACTTCGGGGCGGCCGAGACCGGCGCGGCGGCCGGGGCCTCGCCACGGTTGACCGACCAGTTCTGGTCGACACGGGCTTCCGCCGGATCGTACGGCGAGACGTGCTCGGGCACCGGCGGAGTGTTGGCCATCGGAGTCCGGACGGGCAGAGGCGCCTTCGGGTCCTGGAGCGGCCCACGCGGGTCCTCCTCCGGACGGAACGGCAGACCCGCCCTGTCCCATCCGGGCGTCGCCATGCCGGCTCCCGCACCGGGAACCGCGGAGACCGGCACGCCGACCGGATTACCGGACATCGGCACGCTGGAGGCCGGAGCCACACCCGGAGCTCCCGGTCCAGGAATCCCCGAAGCCGGAGCAGACGTCGGGAAACCCGACCCCGAGGCAGCGCCGGATCCCGGGAATCCAGAGACCGGGACAGTGCCGGATCCCGGGAAATGAGAAGCCGGGGCCGGGCCGGAACCCGGGAAACCAGAAACCGGAGCCGGGCCGGAACCCGGGAAACCGGAGGCCGGGGCGCCGGTGGTGGAGCCGGGTGCCGGAGCGCCGGACGTTGCCGGAGCGCCGGGCGGGAAACCGGGCGCACCCGGACCGGCCGGGCTCTGCGGAGCTCCCGGAACACCGGGCGGCTGGTAGGCCGCGGGCGTCGCGGGCGCGGCCGGATTGCGGGTGGGCAGGCCACTCGCGCTGGTGCCGCTCGGCGTCCGCATCGGTAGGCCGCCGGGGCCGATCTGCGGCTGCGGGGCGGGCTGCGGCGGGGTGAACCCGCCCGCGCCACCACCCATCGGCGGCGCCGGGGTGCCGACCGGCGGGATAGGTGCCACCGACGGGGCGACCGGCGGCGCGGAAGACGGAGGAGCAAACCCGGGCGATCCGGAAGCCGGCTGCGGAGAAGGAGGCTGCGCGGAAGCAGGCAGCGCGGAAGCAGGCAGCGCGGAAGAAGGCGGTGCGGAAGCAGGCGGCGCCGAGGCGGGTGGCACTGACACGGGTGTGGCCTGCGCCGGGGGCTGACCGTCGGCCGCGGACCTGGCCGCGCCGGTCAGAGCAGGGTCGGTGTCGTAGGTCGGGCCACCGGCCGCACTCTCGCCACCGGCTCGGCTCGCGGCCAGGGCAGCCGCGCCGAGCTCCTGGATCTTCGAGGCGCCGTTCGGCTCACGGCCGGGCCCACGGGTGGGCAGCCGCAGATCACCACGGGCGAGCTGCGCGACGAACCAGGCCGGCAGATAGCCCTCGATGGGCAGGCCGGGATTCACCGCCAGCCACCACTCAAGGTTCGGCCAGGTGTTCGCAAGCTCGGCATACGGCACCTGCCGCGCCGAACCCGTGTAATCCGCTAGGCACGACCGCAATGCGGCGTTCGACGTGAACGCCAATACGTGGGTGCGACCGCCCGTGCTCCACGTGCCCCAGCCCATCGGCGCAAGGCCGGCCAGAACGTCAGCGGAGACCGGTAACAAAAGGTCGACACCGGCGAGAATGCGGAAGTAGGACTCCTGGTCGTCGGTGCGCAACGCATCGCGCATCGCGACTTCGGCGTCCGTAGCCGGTTCCCACTCGGACACGTCCACCTCTCCCCACGCGTGTCAACGAGCCAACTCAACGCGTATAACCTACAAGGTCAGGCCATAATCACAATGGGCGGCGGCATGCTGACCATCGGAACGCGCATATCGGCACGTCCCGGCATGACCTCGCCCAGCCCCCGCGAGCACACTCCGATCGCTCGAAGCGATCTTCCAACAACCGATGGTAGCCACGGGAGCCGGCCTGGCCATTACGCGAACGGGCGACCCATCCATCGGCTCATTGGAAGCGCTGCGTCGCCGCCCGCTCGGTGTCCGCGTAGTCGGCCTTGGAGGCGTCCAGCGCGCTCTGGATCTGGCGAAGGGTGGTGGCCAGGTCCTCGGAAGCAGTCCGCCAGCGCTGCTGACGCTCCGCGTAGGCCTCTTTCGCCTCGCCGCCCCACTCGGCGGACAAGGCGCCACCGATGGATTCGGCCTCTTCGAGCTTGGCGCGCATGGTGGACAGCGCGCGGTTGATGTCGGCGCTGGCCTGATCGAGCGCGCCGAAGTTGACGAGCAGCATTCCGTCACTCATGGGTTTCCTCCGTTGTCAGAGCGGCAGAGAGAGCGTGCCGCCGGACTTGGCGACCCGGGAAGCGGCCTCGCTGTCGGCCGAGCTGTAGCTGGTGCCGGAGGTACGAATAGCCTCCGAGGTCTGGGCGAGGGCGTCGTTGAGAGTTCGCAGGTCAGCCGCATAACCCTGCTTGACGTTCTCGAACGCGACAGCGCCGAGACCCTTCCAGGTGCTGTTGAGCGTCGACAGCTCGTTCATCAGATCGGTCAGCATCTTCTGCAGATCACTGTTGACCTGGTCGAACTTCGAAGCCGCTCCCGCCATCGCTTCGGAACTGGCTCTGGTCTCCGCCATTGGACGTCACCCCATCTCGTAGAACAATCCGCTGTGGACCGCCGCCGCATCGACGTGGGCCACTAGGTCAGTCGGCCGCGACCAGGCTCGCCGCCCGCGATCGACATCGGCGACGACGTTAGCCGGATCGCCCGAGTTCCGTCTGCCCCGGTACCTCAACCTGTGGATAACCCCGCATTCTTGACCGAGCTGTGGATAACCCCGGAGCCGGTCGCCGGCTGCCCTACGATGGGCCGCGCATCACCGTGAATGCGGGTCCGGCAACCGAAAGGGCGGAGTCATGAGCACCGAAGTCGCGGTCCCCATGACCGAAAGCCTGATCCGGCCACCCCGCGGCGGTCGGCTCCTCGGGATCCGGCCGGAGCAGATCGTCGCCACCCAGCTCGCGGTGGTCCTGGTGCTCGCCGGGCTGGTGGCCGGCGGGATCGCGATGGTCCCGGCGATCGTCGCCGCGATCGGTGTGCTGACCCTGACCTGGCTGCGGTTGCGAGGCCGGTGGGCCTTCCAGTGGCTGGGGGTGCTGATCCGCTTCGCCGGCCGGCGCCGTTCCGCGCCGGTCGACCGGCCGGACGCTCTGCTGGCCTTCGCGGCTCCACGGGTGCGGATGACGACGCTGGATCTGCCGACCGGCCCGGCCGCGGCGTTCGCCGACGACACGGGCCTGACCGTGCTCGTCGAGCTGGGTGATCCGGCCGACGAGGCGTCCCCGGTCCCATCGTTCGCGACACTGCTGCACGCCACCGGGCGCGACCAGTCACCGTCCGGCGGCGACCAGCCACAGGTCCGGGTGCAGCTGGTGCTGAGCGCGGTCTCCGCCCTATCCACCCGGGCGGGCACCGACCGGGCGCAGAGCTCCTACCGCACTCTCGCCGAGGGCAGCTCGCTCGGCCACCTGCGGGCGGTGCTCGCGCTGCGGGTCTCCCGGGTCGGCGGGTGGTCGGAGGAGGAGCTGCACCGCAGCCTGGCCGGCCTGACCCGCAGGCTGACCCGTCGTCTCGGTTCGGCACAGGCCCGGCCGCTCGGTGACGTCGCGGCGCGCCGCGCGATGGCCGATCTGGCGAATGCCGAGGTCGGCGACACCGCGGGCGGGCGGGAGAGCTGGAACAACCTGGCGCTCGGAGGCCTGGTCCAGGCGACCTTCCGGTGCCAGCCGGCATCCGGTGCCGATCTCTCCGGCAACCTGGTGACCCGCGTCCTGCACCTGCCGACGGCGGCGACCACCGTGTCCCTGACGCCGACCGCGTTCTTCGTCCGGCTGGCCGCGCCCGATGTCACCGAGCTGGAGACTGCGGCGCGTGCCCTGCGTGCGCTGCTCACCGGCGAGCGGGTGCGGATCCGCCGGTGGGACGGGGCGCACCTGCCCGGCCTGACCGCGACACTGCCGTTCGGTGGCACGGCGCCCAGCGGTCCGGCGTTCGGCGTCCCGGAGGTGCCGATCAGCCCGGCGGGCATGGTGCTCGGCCGCAATCAGAGTGGTGGGCCGGTCCTGATCCGCCTGTTCCGGCCGGAGCCGACCCGCGCGCTGCTGGTGGGCGGACTTCCAGGGGCGCAGATGGTGGCATTCCGGGCGATGGCGGTCGGTGCTCGGGTGCTCATCCGGACGACCCGGCCACAGGCGTGGGAGCCGTTCGTGCGGGGTGCGGCCGTTCCCGGTGACGCGATCACGGTGATGCCGGCCGGGCGGCCGTTCGAGGCACCGGCCGGCTCGGTGCGACGGCCCGCGCTGACGATCCTGGACACCGGCTCGGCCCCGGCCGGACCGGAGCCGGATCGGGAGGCGGGCTGGCGGACCACCCTGATGGTCCGGGACGACTTCGGCACTGCCGACGTCCCACACGCGTCCGAGGCCGACCTGGTGGTGCTCCAGCAGCTTCGACCAGCCGAGGCCGAGTTGCTCGGCGGCACGCTGGGGCTCGGCGACACGGCGAAGTACTTCCCACGGATGCGCGCCGACATGCTCGCGGTGATCAACCGACGGGCGGTGCGCTGGGCGGTGTGGGCACAGACCCCGATCGAGCAAAGCCTGATCGGCGAACCCGCACGCGTCCAGACCACGGCATAACCGCGCGGTAGTGCCGGACGAACGGTCTCCGCCGGACGAACGGTCTCCGCCGGACGAACGGTCTCCGCCGGACGAACGGTCTCCGCCGGACGAACGGTCTCCTTAAGTCCACCCCACCGGACGGCATGACGGCTCCTGGGTAAGCGCGAATGCGGCCACGATCAGGCCGAGCGCAATGCGGGCACGAGCAGGGCAAGCGCAATCGGGGCGAACGAAAACCGGGGCGGACACGAGCCAGGGCGAAGGCGGACGGCTTCTGCGAGCCGAGCGCGGTTGCCTAACGAATACGAGTGGCCTAGCGAAATCGGGTGGGCGGACCTTGGCCTATGGATGCGGGTCTGGGTGGGCCCGGGTCTGGGCGAGTCCCGGTCCGGGTCCGGATGAATCTGGGTCCGGGCGAGCCAGCGGCCGGGCGAGCCAGCGGCCGGGCGAGCCAGCGGCCGGGCGAATCAGCCCGCCAGGCGAATCAGCCGCCAGGCGAATCAGCCGCCAGGCGAATCAGCCGTCGGCGAATCCGGGTCCGGGCGAATCCGGGTCCGGGAAATAGGACTGGTGTAGGGCTGGGCACTCGTCTGGGTGAAGGTGGGATTTCTTAACTTCGGCATAGATCTCAGGAAGATCGCGGGGTGTCGTTTCCACAGGTGGACAGCTCATGGCACGATCGCCTGCCATGGGCATCCTCATCCGGTTGGTGATCACCGCCGTGTCGCTGTGGATTGCGACGCTCGTGATCGACGGCATCGAGTTGAACACTGAGAGCACGTCCGGCAAGGTGGGCACTCTGCTCGCTGTTGCGGTGATCTTCGGGCTGGTCAACGCGGTTCTCCGGCCGATCATCAAGACCATCGGCTGTGGCCTCTACGTGCTGACGCTCGGGCTGGTCGCGATCCTGGTCAACGGGCTTCTTCTGCTGCTGACCAGTTGGATCGCCAGCCAGTTCGACCTGGGTTTCCACGTGGACGGTGTGCTCTCCGCCGTTCTCGGAGCGCTCCTCGTCGGCATCGTGAGCTGGCTGCTCAACATGCTGGTCCCGGACGGCGACGACTGATACCGGCACAGGGCTACTGCCGCCGGTGCCAGACGACTGCGGCCGGCGGCAGGACGACCGAAACCGGCACCGAACAACCAAGACCGGCGGCAGGACGACCAAGACCGGCACCGAACAACCGAAGCCGGCGGCAGGACGACCGAGGCCGGCACCGGATGACCGCGGCCGGTGGCAGGGACGACCGCCGTCGGCAGCGGGACGATTGTTGCCGGTGCCGGGTGACTGGCGGCCGGACCGGATAGGCGGAAACGTCTGCGGGTTTGAGGCCGCCCGGGAACGAATACGGACCGGGGCCGCGAGCTGGGGATTGGCCTCGTGACCTGGTTCATATGCAAGGACCGCGGAATCACCTCGCCCTTACCGTGAGGGGATGAGCGAAGAGCGGCGTGGATACGTGTACGGCCTGACGGCGTACACGTTGTGGGGCTTCTTCCCGATCTACTTCAAACTGCTCCAGCCCTCGCCGCCGCTGGAGATCCTGGCGCACCGGGTGCTCTGGTCGGTTGTGTTCGTCGCGCTGCTGCTGGCCGTGATGCGGAACTGGCGGTTCCTGGGACGGCTGCTGCGCACACCCCGCAAACTGGCCGGGATCGCGCTGGCCGCGATGCTGATCGGTGTCAACTGGGGCACCTACATCTACGGCGTCAACTCGTCGCGGGTGCTGGAGGCGGCGCTCGGCTACTTCATCACACCACTGGTGGTCGTACTGCTGGGTGTGACCGTGCTGGGTGAGCGGCTACGGGCGCTGCAGTGGGCGGCGGTCGGGGTGGGCGCCTTGGCGGTGGCGATCCTGACGATCGATTACGGGCGTCTGCCGTACATCGCGTTGACCTTGGCCGCGTCGTTCGGCTGCTATGGGCTGATCAAGAAGCGGATGTCGTTGCCGCCGGCCGAGGGGCTGTTCGTCGAGTCTGCGGTGCTGGCGTTGCCGGCACTGGGGTTCCTGACATGGCTCAATCTGTCGCACGGTGCGGAGTTCGGCCACGTGTCGGTCACCCACACGATTCTGATGGTGCTGTCCGGAGTGGCGACGGCGGTGCCGCTGCTGCTGTTCGCCGGGGCCGCGAACCGGGTGCCGCTGATCGGGCTGGGCATTCTGCAATATGTGGCGCCGATCCTGCAGCTCGCCGTCGGCCTGCTGGTCTATCACGAGCCGATGCCGCCGGCCCGGCTGGCCGGGTTCGGTCTGGTCTGGGTCGCGCTGATCGTCTTCACGGTGGACGGCATCCGGGCGGCCCGGCGTCGCGCGGCGGCAGCCGTCTCCGCGGCCGAGCCGATCCCAGCCCGATAGATGCGGGGAATGCGGGCGGGTGAAGGCGGGAAGGCTGACGGGCAGGGAGCCCGCGCGAGCCGGAAAGCCGGCGCGAAGTGGATAGCTTCGTGTGTCGATTTGTGGCTCGATTCGAGCCGCAAATCGGCACGCGGTCTGGCCTCGGGGGCGGAACTCACCGGGGCGGTTCGTAGACCAGCATCACTTTGCCGTCATAGCGGACGAGTTCGAGGCGGGACAGGCTGCCCTGGCCGAAGTGGGTGGCGCCGGGCAGCAGGAACTCCGCTCCGGGCTGGGCCAGCCACGAGCCGATCTGTTCGGTCTGCTCGTCCGGCCCGTACGCGATGAGCCGGAACGTATAGGGCTTGGCGGTGCTGCTGTACTCGCAGCGCATCTCGACCTGACTGCCACCGGCGGTGCTGGTGACCCGGATGGTGGCGGCGATCGGTGACCCGTTCTCGACGGCGGTCATCGCGATCGCCGGCCCGGGCGGCGGGCCGGCCGGATCTCCCTGGCCCATGCCCCAGGCGACGACTCCACCGCCGACGCCGAGCACCAGGACGGCGGCGACAGCGGTGCTGACGAGCCGGGCCCGTAGTCTTCCGGCTTTTTTGACCGGGGGCCGCCCGTTGGTGACGTGGGCGCGCCGGGGCCGGGTGTCGGGTACGGACGCGAACAGGTCGGGGTCGAGGAGTCGTTCGAACTCGTCGGCGTCCAACCGGTCCAGCATGCCGGGCACCTGGGACAGGTCGGCCACCGCTTCCCGGCAGAACGAGCACGTCGCCAGGTGACTCTCGTAGGCGGCGCGTTCGATCGGCGACAGCGCGCCGAGGACGTACGCGGCGTCGTCGTGCCCGTCCTCGCATCGCATGCGTACCGCCTCCCGCCGGGTCTGCCCTTCCCGGTTGGAGGTACGCGGCGCGAGGCGTGAAGGTTCAACGCAGCCTTAGAACTCCACCTCACGCCGTGGCGGCATGATTCCGGAGAGCGACCACCTGTTCAGGCGGTTGCGGATTCTCCCCCGGACAGGGCTTCGGCCACGTTCCGGGCGGCCGCGGTGAGTTTGGCGCGGACCACTCGTGCCGAGGTCAGCATTTCGGCGGCGGGCATCGAGCAGGCCAGGACGAGGCGGCGTTCCATGTCCCGGTCGGCGACCACGACGACGGAGGCGGAGGCCAGGCCCTGCCGGAACTGGCCCATCTCGATCTGCATGCCGCGGCGTTCGCCGGCGGCCAGGTCGGCTTCCAGCGCCTCGGGGGTGGTAAGGGTGGCCGGGGTGAACGCCCGCATCCCGTAGTCGCGCAGGTAGCGGGACCGCTGGTCGGGGGTGAGGGTGGCGAGGAGCGCCTTGCCGAGCGCGGTGGCATGCCCGCCTTCGTCGAAGCCGGGGGCGACGTCGTCCAGGAACGGCGACCGGGCACCCTCGGCGGACGCGGTGACCGCTATCCGCCCGCCGACGAATCGGCCCAGGTAGTGGCTGTATCCACTGTCGACGGCAGCCCGGCGCAGCGCCTCACCGACGGCGGGCGGGCCACGGAACGCGGAGACCAGCTCACGGTACCGGTCGGCGATCTCCAGTCCGACGATGTACGTGCCGTCCTCACGGCGTATGACGTAACCCTCGTACGCCAGAGTGCGCACGAGGTGGTACGTCGTAGCGACCGTCAGCTCGCACCTGCGGGCGATCTGTTTGACGGTGAGCCCGCGTGGTGCCCGGCCCACCGATTCCAGCACGCGCAGGGCACGCGACACGCTCCGGATGAGATCTGACGGCTCCGCTAAGGGGTCACGCACAGCTACCTCCGAGGCCCAGGGACTTACACCATATGAAGAATCGTCTGTCGACGGAATGCCAAACGCATGTGGATCACGGTCGATTTACACAGCGCGTGTGATCAATGGAACTGTCCGCATCAGGACCGGGGTGGGATCGCCTAGTCTGCCTGCAATGCACAGGCTCGCGAAAGACCCCACTCAGACCGGTTCCACCAGCACAAACGCGGTCCGGGTGACGAGCGGTGCCCTGACTACGACCATTGCTGTCTCGATACCTGTCTTCCTGGTCGGCGGCTTGGCCGTGCAGGTGGGCGAGGAGCTGGATTTCTCGCCGGCCGGACTGGGACTGGCGGTCTCGGCCTACTTCGGAGTGAGTGCGCTCGCTTCCGTCCCGGCCGGAAAACTGGTGGAACGGTATGGTTCCGCCAGAATCGCCCGGGCGGCTATCGGACTGGCCGGCGCCTCACTGATCGGTATCGCACTCGCGGCTCGATCATTGTGGACCTTGACCGCCATTCTGGCGCTCGGCGCGGCGGCCAATGCGATGGGTCAGCTGGCCAGCAATACCAGCCTTTCCCGATACACCCCGATGAATCGGCAGGGCCTCACCTTCGGCATCAAACAGGCAGCTATTCCGGCCTGTACCCTGCTGGCCGGCGCCGCGGTTCCGGTGCTCGCGCTGACTGTGGGATGGCGCTGGGCGTTCGTTCTGGCCGGCCTGCTGGCGGTGGCCGCGATCCTTCTGGTGCCCCGGGACACCGGTGATCAGAAAGCGGCACGTAAGTCCGGCCGGAGCACCGGCCCGCTGATCGTCGTCGGCATCGCCGCGACCCTGGCGGCCGGCTCGGCCAACGCTCTCGGCACGTTCGTCGTCTCGTCAGCGGTGGAGCGCGGCATCGCTCCCGGCCCGGCCGGTCTGGCTCTGACGCTGGGCGGCGCGATCTGCGCCCTGGCCCGGATCATCGGCGGCTGGCAGGCGGACCGTCACCCGGACCACCAGATCGGCGTGATCGCGGCTCTGCTGGCCACCGGGGCGGCCGGGCTCCTTCTGCTGGCGGTGCCGGGCACCCCGGCGCTGCTGGCCGGCGTGGTGCTGGGTTTCGGGTTCGGCTGGGCCTGGCCCGGCCTGATGACCTTCGCGGTGGTCCGGCTGCACCCGCAGGCGCCGGCCGCGGCCACCTCGATCACTCAGACCGGTGTCTACGCCGGCGGCTGTGTCGGCCCGATCGTGATGGGCACCATCGCGCAGACCGGCGGCTATCCGGCGATGTGGTTCACCGCGGCGGGCGCGATGATCGGCGCGGCCGCCCTGATGATCGTGGGCAGCCGCCTGATCAGCCGGTCCGGTCGGCGATGACCGATCGTGGAGAGAAGACGCTCAGTTGGTCCGGTCGGCGATGACGTCGCAGAGCGCCTCCAGCGCCCGCCGCGGCTCCCCGGTCGGCAGCGGGGCCAGGCTGGACCGGGCCGCCTCGGCATAGGTGCGCACGGTCTCCCGCGCCCGTTTCATCGCCGCCGAGCCGCGCAGCAGCGTGAGGGCCTCGGCGTGCAGCGCGTCGTCGGTGAGCGGCCCGGCGGACAGCAGCTCCCGCAGCCGGACCGCGGACGGCTCGGTGTCGTCGTCGGCCAGCGCGTAGAAGACCGGCAGCGTGGGGATGCCCTCACGCAGGTCGGTGCCGGGCGTCTTGCCGGACTGGCCGGACTCGCTGGCGATGTCGAGCAGGTCGTCGGAGAGCTGGAAGGCGATGCCGATGGTCTCGCCGTAGGCCGCCAGGGCCTCCACCACCTCCGGCCGGGCACCGGAGAACAGCCCGCCGAACCGGACCGCGGTGGCGATCAGGGACGCCGTCTTCTCGGTGATGACGTGCAGGTGGTGCTCGATCGGGTCGCTGTCGCGCGGGCCGACGGTCTCGGCGATCTGCCCGTGCACCAGCCGCGCGAAGGTCTGCGCCTGCAGGTGCACGGCCTCGGTGCCGAGGGTGGCGGCCAGGTCGGCGGCCTGGGCGAAGAGGTAGTCACCGACCAGGATGGCCACCGAGTTGCCCCAGCGGGCGTTGGCGCTGGCCGCGCCGCGCCGCACCGGCGCCTCGTCCATCACGTCGTCGTGGTAGAGCGTCGCCAGGTGGGTCAGCTCGATGACGTTGGCCGCGGCGACGATCTGCGGGGCGGCCGGGTCGCCGAACTGGGCGCCGAGCGCGACCAGCAGCGGCCGGAACCGTTTGCCGCCGGCGTCGGCGAGATGGCGCGCGGCCTCCGCCACCAGCGGGTCGGCGCTGGACACGTGCCCGCGCAGCGCGACCTCCACAGCGGCCAGCGTCGCGGACACCGACTCGTCCATCGCGGGGTCGACGTCGAGGCCCAGCGATGCCAAAGCTAGCTCGGTGCTCACCACGGTTTCACCTTGCCATACCCATCTGACGGTTTCAGTCCCAGGGTGGCACGAGACAAGATCAAAAATCCGACAGCGGACGTACGGACCACGAAGGTGACCGTGGCTACCGACTGACGTAGGCGTCACACCAGGTATCCGGACCCGCGCCGGGCCGAATGCGATGGTCCGGGTTGGAGCGGTCACCAAGTGATGGAAAACGGTCACTCGGATCGGCACAGCTCCGGAGAGGGCTCGACGCGGGACCGTTCTCCCGGCGTACCCCAATCGGGTCTGACGCCGGGAGATAACCCACCGTGAGCGGCCCGCAAAGCACATCGGCGGGAATCCGAAGGACTCCCGCCGATGAAAACCGATGATCAGTTCCGGATGGTCGCTATCTGACGAACTGTGACGCCTCGCGGGTCAGATCGATCAGCGGAGCCGGCACCACGCCGAGCGCCACGGTCACGATCACGCCCAGTGCGAGCGCCGCCGAGGTGAGGTAACCCGGGATGGAGACGGTCGGGGTGGTCTCGCCCGGCTCGGAGAGCCACATCAGCACGACCACCCGCAGGTACGGGAAGGCCAGCAGCATGCTGCTGATCACACCGAAGATGACCAGCCAGGTCTGACCGCCCTCGACAGCCGCCCCGAAGACCGCGAACTTGCTGGTGAAGCCACTGGTCAGCGGGATGCCGGCGAAGGCCAGCAGGATGAACGTGAAGACACCGGCCAGCAGCGGGCTCTTCCGGCCGATGCCGGCCCACCGGGACAGGTGGGTGGCCTCGCCGTCGGCGTCCCGCACCAGGCTGATGATCGCGAACGCGGCGAGCACCGAGAACCCGTAGGCGACCAGATAGAACATCGTGCTGCTGAGCCCGGCCTCGTTCAGCGCGAGCACCCCGACCAGCAGGTATCCGGCGTTGGCGATCGACGAGTAGGCCAGCAGGCGCTTCATGTCGGTCTGGGTGACCGCCAGGATCGCCCCGACGAACATGGTGAGGATCGCGATCACCCCGAGGACCGGCTGGAAGTTCCAGCGCACCCCCTCGAAGGCCACGTAGAGCACCCGCAGCAGGGCCCCGAACGCGGCGACCTTGGTGCAGGCCGCCATGAACGCGGTGATCGGCGTCGGAGCGCCCTGGTAGACGTCGGGCGTCCAGACATGGAACGGCGCCAGCGCCGCCTTGAAGAGCAGGCCGATCGCTACCATCGCCAGGCCGACGTAGAGCAGCACCTCGCTGCGCTGCGGGTTGGCGACCGCCTCGTGCACCACGCTGAGCTGGATCCCGCCCGAGAAGCCGTAGATGAAGGCCACCCCGAACAGGAAGAACGCCGAGGCGTACGAGCCGAGCAGGAAGTACTTGAGCGCGGCCTCCTGGCTGAGCAGCCGCCGGCGACGGGCCAGCGCGCACAGCAGGTAGAGCGGCAGCGAGAAGACCTCCAGCGCGATGAACATGGTGAGCAGGTCGTTCGCCGCGACGAAGAGGAGCATGCCGCCGAGCGCGAAGGTGCTCAGCGGGTAGACCTCGGTCGCGCCGGGGCTGTTGGCCTGCTTGGCGTCCTTCTCCGAGCCGACGGTGACCGCGGCCTGGGCGACGAACGCGCCACCCCGCTCGATGGTGCGCTCGCCGATCAGCAGCAGCGAGACCCCGCCGAGGACGAGGATCGCCCCCTGCAGGAACAGGGTCGGGCCGTCCACCGCGACGGCGCCGCCGATGGTGACCGTCCGGGTCTCCCGGGCCAGCACCACAGCGGTCAGCGAGGCCACCACGGCGAGCAGGGACAGCGAGAGCTGCACCACGTTGCGGGCCTGACGCGGCACCACGATCTCGACGAGGATCCCGGCGCACGCGGCGCCGAACAGGATCAGCATCGGGAGCAGTGCCCCGTAGTCGATGGGAGGCAGAGTCAACGGTTCCATGTCAGCCGCCCACCTTTCCGCCGGCCTCCACGGTGGGGACCGGATCCTGCACGCCGACGTCCTGCATGGTCGCCTGCACCGCCGGGTTGATCACGTCGGTGAGCGGCTTCGGGTAGAAGCCGAGCACCAGCAGGAGGGCGATCAGCGGGGCGACCACGACCTTCTCCCGCAGGGTGATGTCCTTGGACATAGCCGGCACCTCGGTCAGCGCCGGGTTGAGCGTGCCCTGGGTGGTCCGCTGGATCATCCAGAGCACGTAGGCTGCGGCCAGCACGATGCCGAGCGTGGCCACCACCGCGTAGCCCTTGTTGGTGCTGAACGTGCCGATCAGCACCAGGAACTCGCTGACGAACGGTGCCGTGCCGGGCAGCGCCAGCGAGGCCAGACCGGCGAAGAACAACACCCCGGCCAGTACGGGCACCAGCTTGCCGGCCCCACCGAAGTCACTGACCAGCGACGATCCACGCCGGGCCACGAACATGCCGACCACGATGAACAGCAGGCCGGTGGCCAGACCGTGGTTGACCATGTAGAGCACCGCGCCGGTGCCGGCCTGGGTGGTGAAGGCGAAGATGCCGATGCCGATGAAACCGAAGTGCGCGATCGAGGTGTACGACACCAGGCGCTTGAGGTCGTTCTGGCCGACCGCGAGCAGCGCCGCGTAGATGATGCCGATCACCGCCAGGGCCATCGCCGCCGGGGCGAACCAGCGTGACGCCTCCGGGAACAGCGAGAGGCAGTAGCGCAGGATCCCGAACGTGCCGACCTTGTCCATCACACCGACCAGCAGCGCTGCGGCACCCGCCGGGGCGGCCCCACCGGAGTCCGGCAGCCAGGTGTGGAACGGGAAGAACGGCGCCTTGATCGCGAACGCCACGAAGAAGCCGAGGAACAGCCACCGCGCGGTGTTGGTGTCCAGGTCACCGGCGGCCGCGGCCAGCTCGGCGAAGTCGAAGGTCTTCCCGCCGACCACCCAGAGGCCGATCACCGAGGCCAGCATGAAGAGGCCGCCGACCAGGCTGTACAGGAAGAACTTGACGGCCGCGTACTGCTTCTGGCCGCTGCCGAACGAGCCGATGATGAAGTACATCGGGATCAGCATGATCTCGAAGAACACGTAGAACAGGAAGACGTCCGCCGCGGCGAACACCCCGATCATGGTGAACTCGAAGACCAGCAGCAGCGAGAAGTAGGCCGGCGCCGACCGGGTGCTCTGGTCCACGTCGTGCCAGGACGCCAGCAGCACCACCGGGAACAGGATGGCGATCAGCATCAGCATGACGAGCGCGATGCCGTCCGCGGCGAACGTGAAGTTGGCGCCCCACGCGGGGATCCAGGCGTACGACTCGTGGAACTGGAACCGGTCTCCGCCCACGCTGTAGGCGATCCACATGACGATGCTCAGCACCAGCACGAGGAGCGACCAGCCGAGCGCGACCAGCTTGGCCAGCTCCGCCTTGGTCCGCGGAATGAAGGCCACCACCAGCGCACCCACTAGAGGCAGGAGCGTCAGTACGGAGAGGAAGGGAAAATCTTTCACGCCAACCACCCCAGTTGGATCGCGAGGAAGGCGCCGACCACGAGCATGGCGCCGGCGAGGATCGATGTGGCGTACGACCGGACGAAGCCGGTCTGCATCCGCCGCAGCCGGCCGGAACCGCCGCCGACGCCGGCCGCGATTCCGTTGACCAGGCCGTCGATCCCCCGGTTGTCGAGGTAGACCAGCGCCCGGGTCAGGTAGATGCCGGGCCGTTCGAACACCGCCTCGTTGAACGAGTCGGTGTAGAGGTTGCGCCGGGCCGCGGTGACGAGTACTCCGGCCGGCTCCGGCTCCAGGGCCGTACCCCGGCGGAAGAGCGCCCAGGCCAGACCCGCGCCGAGCACCGTGACCAGCAGGGACAGGATGGTGACCACGGTGTGCGAGAGCACGCCGTGGGTCTCACCCTCGGCGGCCGGGAGCACCGGCGTCAGCCAGTCCGGCACGCTGGTGCTCATCAGGAAACCGGCGCCGACCGAGCCGACCGCCAGCAGGATCAGCGGGATCGTCATCAGTGCCGGCGACTCGTGCGGGTGCTGGTTGTCCTCGGTCCAGCGGGCCGGGCCGTGGAAGGTCAGCACGAAGAGCCGGGTCATGTAGAACGCGGTCAGACCGGCACCGAGCAGTGCGGCACCGCCGAAGACCCAGGCCTCCCAGGCCACCTCACGCTCGAACGCCGCCGCGATGATCGGCTCCTTGGAGAAGTAGCCGGACAGCGGCGGGATGCCGATGATCGCCAGCCAGCCGGTGCCGAACGTCAGCCAGGTGATCTTCATGTGCTTGGACAGGCCACCGAACCGCCGGATGTCGACCTGGTCGTGCATCCCGTGCATGACCGAGCCGGCGCCGAGGAACATGTTGGCCTTGAAGAAGCCGTGCGCCAGCAGGTGCACGATGGCCAGCGCGTACGCCCCGCCGCCGAGCCCGACGCCGAGGAACATGTAGCCGATCTGGGAGACCGTCGACCAGGCCAGGACCCGCTTGATGTCGTCCTTGGCCGCGCCGATGACACAGCCGATCAGCAGGGTGAGCGCGCCGATGCTGACCACGATCAGCTGCAGCGTGGTGTTCGCCGAGAAGATCGGGTTGGAGCGGGCGATCAGGTAGACACCGGCGGTGACCATGGTCGCCGCGTGGATGAGCGCGGAGACCGGGGTCGGGCCCTCCATCGCGTCCGGGAGCCAGGCCTGCAACGGGAACTGGCCGGACTTGCCGCACGCGCCGAGCAGCAGCAGGATCCCCATGATCAGGATCGTGCCGGCGGCCAGCGAGTCGACGCCGTTGAAGACACCGTCGTACTGGGTGGTGCCCAGCTCGGTGAACATCAGGAAGATGCCGATGGCCAGGCCGGCGTCGCCGACCCGGTTCATCAGGAAGGCCTTCTTGCCCGCGGTGGCCGCGGCCGGCTTGGTGTACCAGAACGAGATCAGCAGGTAGGACGCCAGGCCGACGCCCTCCCAGCCGAAGTACAGCATCACGTAGTTGTTGCCCAGGACCAGCAGCAACATCGCCGCGACGAAGAGGTTGAAGTAGGCGAAGAACCTGCGGCGGCCGGGGTCGTGACTCATGTACTCGACCGCGTACAGGTGGATCAGCGAACCGACACCGGTGATCAGCAGGACGAAGACGCCGGACAGCGGGTCGAAGAGCAACCCGAAGTCGACGTTCAGCTCACCGACCACGATGAAGTCCCACAGGCTCAGTTCAGCCGAGCGGGCTCCGGCGTCGAGACCGGAGAGCGAGAAGAAGAAGATCAGCCCGAGTACGAATGAGGTGGCGACCGAGGCCACGCCGAGCCAGTGTCCCCACTTGTCGGCCCGTTTGCCCAGCAGCAGCAGGATCACCGCGCTGGCCAGCGGAATGGCCACGAGCAACCAGATGTTGCTCAACACTCCCGTCGCGGGGGCGAACTCCACAGTCTGTTCCACGTGAAGGCCCTTCAGTACTTGAGGAGGTTCGCGTCGTCGACGCTCGCCGAGCGCCGCGTACGGAAGATCGACATGATGATGGCGAGACCCACCACGACCTCAGCGGCGGCGACGACCATCACGAAGAACGAGATGATCTGGCCGTCCAGGCCGCCGTTGATCCGGCTGAAGGTGATCAGCGCCAGGTTCGCCGAGTTCAGCATCAGCTCGATGCACATGAACAGGACGATCGCGTTGCGGCGGACGAGCACCCCGGAGGCCCCGATGGTGAACAGGATCGCCGCCAGGACGAGGTAATAGTCAGGAGTCACTTCTCGGTCCCCTTAGGCGCTGCCTCGTCCGCGGTCAGCTCACGGACCGGCAGGATCGGCGAGATGCTCCGCTCGGCCCCGTTGCCGTCCGGCAGCCGGGCCGGCGCGGCCACCGACATGGTGTTCGCGTAGATGCCGGGGCCGGCCTTCGGACCGGGATGGTTGCCCGGCCGGAAGCGCTCCTTCATCCGGGTCACCTGGTTGCGCGTCTCCTCCTTGGTCTTCTCGACGTGCGCGAGGATCATCGCGCCGACCGCCGCGGTGATCAGCAGAGCCGAGGTCACCTCGAAGGCGAAGACGTACTTGGTGAAGAGCAGCGAGGCCAGCCCTTGGACGTTGCCGTTCTGGTTGGCCGCCTCCAGCCCCACCGCGGGGGCGTCGCCGAGGGCCCGGGCCAGCCCGGTGCCGATCAGCGCGGCGAAGGCCACACCCAGCACGATCGCGGCGATCCGCTGCCCGCGCAGGGTCTCGATCAGCGAGTCCGACGCGTCCCGGCCCACCAGCATGAGCACGAACAGGAACAGCATCATGATCGCGCCGGTGTAGACGATGATCTGCACGAAGCCGAGGAACGGCGCCGAGTTGATCACGTAGAAGAACCCGAGGTTCAGCATCGTGACGACCAGCCACAGCGCGGAGTGCACCGCGTTGCGGGCCAGCACCATGCCGAGCGCGCCGATCACCGCGAGCGAGCCGAGGATCCAGAACGCGACCTGTTCCCCGGTGGAGACGGCGGTCATCGTTCGCTCCCCTCGGTGCCCTCGTCCACGGTCCACGGGGCCTTCTCGGCACCGGCCGAGGTGCCCGGGTTGGTGAGCGCCCCGACGTAGTAGTCGCGGTCGGTCTCGCCCAGGCGCATCGGGTGCGGCGGCTGCTCCATGCCCTCCAACAGCGGGGCCAGCAGTTCCTTCTTCGTGAAGATCAGGTCCTGCCGGTTGTCCCGGGCCAGCTCGTACTCGTTGCTCATGGTCAGCGAGCGGGTCGGGCAGGCCTCGATGCAGAGTCCGCAGAAGATGCACCGGGCGTAGTTGATCTGGTAGATCTTCGCGTACCGCTCACCCGGCGAGAACCGCTGCTCGTCGGTGTTGTCGCCGCCCTCGACGTAGATCGCGTCGGCCGGGCAGGCCCAGGCGCACAGCTCACAGCCGATGCACTTCTCCAGGCCGTCCGGGTGCCGGTTGAGGATGTGCCGCCCGTGGTAGCGCGGCGCCGGCTTGGGCGGGGCGAACGGGTAGTCGGTGGTGACCACTTTGCGGAACATGTGCGCGAAGGTCACGCCGAACCCTTTGAAGGAGCCGGTGAACGAACCCATGTCACACCTCCTTCGAATCGGGCTCGACGCCGACACCGGCCGGGGCACGTTCGGCCACGGCTCGGCGGGCTCGGGGGCTCGGGGGGACCTGGAGATCCATCGGCGGGACCGGGAAACTGCCCGGTGGCCGTTGGTGCAGCTCCTCCTCGATGGAGAGCTGCTTCGGCTTCTTCGGTGACGGCCAGCCCCAGGCGACGGCCAGGACCGCGACCGCGACCACACCGGTGATGATCCAGCGGGTGGTGTCGGAGATCGCGCCGCTGCGGGAGACCTTGAAGAAGGCCAGCACCAGGATCCAGAGCAGGTTGACCGGGATCAGGACCTTCCAGCCGAAGCGCATGAACTGGTCGTAGCGCATCCGGGGCAGGGTGGCCCGCAGCCAGATGAAGCCGAAGAGCAGGATCAGCACCTTGCCGAAGAACCAGAGCAGCGGCCAGTAGCCGGAGTTCGCACCCTCCCAGAACGTGGTGATCGGGGCCGGAGCCCGCCAGCCACCCAGGAAGAGCGTGGTCGCGAACGCCGAGACGGTGATCATGTTGATGTACTCGGCGAGGAAGAACAGCGCGAACTTGAACGACGAGTACTCGGTGTGGAAGCCACCGACCAGCTCGGACTCCGCCTCGGGCAGGTCGAACGGGGCACGGTTGGTCTCACCGACGGCCGCGATGATGTAGATGATGAAGCTCGGCAGCAGCTGCACGGCGTACCACCCGGGGGTGGTCAGCTCGAAGCCGAACAGCTCCATCGGGGTGCCGTTCGCCTGCGCCTTGACGATCTGCGAGGTGCTCATCGTGCCGGCGGTCATGAACACCGCCACGATGGACAGGCCCATCGCCACCTCGTACGAAATCATCTGCGCACTTGATCGCAGACCGCCGAGCAGCGGGTACGTCGAGCCGGACGCCCAGCCCGCCAGCACCACGCCGTAGACCGCCATCGACGAGCAGGCGAGCAGCACCAGCACCGAGACCGGCACGTCGGTGAGCTGCAGCGCGGTCTGCTGGCCGAACATGTTGACCACGCCGCCGAACGGGATCACCGAGAAAGCGGTGAAGGCCACCGTCGCGGAGATCACCGGGGCGATGAAGTAGACCACCTTGTCGGCGGTCTTCGGGATGATCTCCTCCTTGAACGGCAGCTTGATGCCGTCGGTGAGGCTCTGGAACCAGCCCTTCGGACCGACCTGGTTGGGGCCCGGCCGGACCGCCATCCGGGCCACGACCTTGCGCTCGTAGTTGATCGTGAACAGCGTCAGGAGCAGCAGCAGCACGAACAGGCCGAGCAGCTTGATCAGCGAGATCCACCAGACGTCGTTCTCGAACGTCTCCAGGGTCGGATCGACGGCGGTCGCCGCCAGTAGGTATTCGTTCATCGCTCCACCTGCTCGGCGAGGATCGGGCCGGGCACGCCGGCCGACAGCTTGACCACCGCTCCGGCGGTCACGCCGAGACTGCGGCGCACCGTCGAACCCGGCGAGTTGGTCGGCAGCCACACCACCCGCGGCGGCATGTCGGTGATCGCGGCCGGCAGGGTCACCGAGCCGTGCGACGTGCTGACCGTGACCAGGTCACCGTCGGCGACCTGGAGCGACTCGGCGAGGAACTTGCCGAGCCGGACCACCGGCGGCCGGGCGGTGCCGGCCAGGACCCGGTCGCCGTCGAGCAGCGAACCCAGGTCGATCAGCTGGTGCCAGGTGGCCAGCACGGCCTCGTCGGCGGCCGGCTGCGCGGCCCGGGACGCCTCGGCCGACGGCCGGGCCGGGCTGGCCGTGTTGCCCGGCAGCGAACCCAGCTCACGCCGGATCGCCGCCACGTCCCCGGTGTTCAGGGTGACGTCGAGCAGCGCGGCGATCGCCTCCAGGACCCGCCCGTCGGTCATCGCGGTGCTCTTCAGCACCGCGTTGAACGACCGGAGCCGGCCCTCCCAGTCCATGTAGGTGCCGGCCTTCTCCACGGCCGGCGCGATCGGCAGCACCACATCGGCCCGCCGGGTCACCGCACTCTGCCGCATCTCCAGGCTGACCAGGAACGGCACCGCGTCGAGCGCCGCCTCGGCCAGCGCCGGATCGGCCAGGTCGGCCGGATCGACGCCGCCGACCAGCAGCGCGCCGAGCGTGCCGTCCGCGGCCGCCGCGATGATCCGGTCGGTGTCCCGCCCGGGCGTGCCGGGCAGCACCCCCACGTCGGTCTTCCAGGCCAGCGACAGCTCGGCCCGGGCCGCCGTGTCGGTGACCGGACGGCCACCGGGCAGCAGGTTCGGCAGACAGCCGGCGTCGATCGCGCCGCGGTCACCGGCCCGCCGGGGCACCCAGGCCAGCTTCGCGCCGGTGCGGGTGGCCAGGTCGGCCGCCGCGGTGAGCCCGCCCGGCACGGTCGCCAGACGCTCGCCGACCAGCAGCAGCGCGCCCGGTTCGGCGAGCGCGCCGGCCACCGCCGGGTCGGTCGCCAGGACGTGCGCCTCGTCGCCCGGAACGGTCGCGATCAGCGCGGCCCCGAGCTTCTCCAGACCCCGGGAGAGGTACGGCGACACCGCGGTCACCCGGACCTTGCGCCGGTTGTGGCCCTTGCGCAGGCGCAGGAAGAGGATCGGCGACTCCTCCTCCGGCTCCAGCCCCGCGATCACCACCGACGGGGCGTTCTCGACCTGCTCGTACGTCACGTCGGTGGCCCCGGCGACCACGGCGGCCAGGAAGTCGGCCTCCTCGGTTCCGGTCAGCGGGGTGCCGGTGGCGCGGATCGGGCGGGCCCGGAAGTCGACGTCGTTGGTGCCCAGGGCGGTGCGGGCGAATTTCGCGTACGCGTACGCGTCCTCGACCGTCAGACGCCCACCGGGCAGTACGCCGACCCCGCGCTCCTTCGCGGCCCGGAGCCCTTCGGCGGCGGCCAGCAGCGCCTCGCTCCAGGAGGCCTCCCGCAGCTCACTGGTGGACGCGTCGCGGACCAGCGGGGTCAGCACACGGTCGGTGGCGTTGGTGTACCGGAAACCCCAGCGGCCCTTGTCGCAGTTCCACTCCTCGTTCACCGCCGGGTCGTCACCGGCCAGCCGGCGCAGCACCTTGCCGCGGCGGTGGTCGGTGCGCTGCGAGCAGCCGGAGGCGCAGTGCTCACAGGCGCTCGGCGTGCTGACCAGGTCGAACGGGCGGGCCCGGAACCGGTACTGCTCGCCGGTCAGCGCCCCGACCGGGCAGATCTGGATGGTGTTGCCGGAGAAGTACGAGTTGAACGCGACGTCGCCCTCGCCTTCCCCGACCTGCCCGTCGCCGGTGCCCGTACCCCCGAAGAAGTCGTCCCGGTAGACGTTGATCTGCTCCCCGGACGATCGGTCCATCAGGTCGATGAACTTGTCGCCGGCGATCTCCTCGGAGAACCGGGTGCACCGCTGGCAGAGCACACAGCGCTCCCGGTCCAGCAGCACCTGGCTGGAGATGTGGATCGGCTTCTCGTACTCGCGCTTCTTCTCGACGAAGCGGGAGTCGGCCCGGCCGGTGCTCATCGCCTGGTTCTGCAGCGGGCACTCGCCACCCTTGTCGCAGGTGGGGCAGTCGAGCGGATGGTTGATCAGCAGCAGTTCCATCACGCCGGCCTGCGCCTTGGCGGCCACCGGCGAGCTGAGCTGGGTCTTGACCACCATGCCCTCGGCCACCGTCTGGGTGCAGGAGGCGACCGGCTTGCGCTGGCCCTCCACCTCGACCAGGCACTGCCGGCAGGCGCCGGCCGGGGCGAGCAGCGGGTGGTCGCAGAACCGCGGGATGGCGGTGCCCATCCGCTCGGCGACCCGGATCAGCAGCTCACCCTTCTCCGCGGTGACCTGCACCCCGTCGATGGTCAGCGTGACGAGGTCGGTCCTCTTTTCCACGTCAGTCATCAGTGTGCTCCTACGAGGGACTTCTCAGAGAGCCGCGGCGCGGTGCGGCCCTCGATGTAGCCGAGGTAGTCGTCCCGGAACCACTTGAGCGTCGACACGACCGGCGTGGCCGCGCCGTCGCCGAGGCCGCAGAAGGACCGGCCGAAGATGTTGTCCGCGGTGTCCTGCAGGGTGTCCAGGTCCTGGTAGGTGCCGTGCCCGGCGAGGATCCGCCGGTACGTCCGGACCATCCAGTAGTTGCCCTCCCGGCACGGGGTGCACTTGCCGCACGACTCGTGGTGGTAGAACTCCAGCCACCGCCACGTGTTGTAGACCGGGCAGTCCTGGTCCGAGAAGATCTGCATCGCCGTGGTGCCGAGGATCGACCCGGCCGCCGCGACCCCCTCGAAGTCCATCGCGGTGTCGATGTGCTCGGCGGTCAGCAGCGGCGTCGACGAGCCGCCCGGCGTCCAGAACTTCAGCTCGTGCCCCGGCTGCATGCCCCCGGCCAGCTCGATCAGCTCGCGCAGGGTGATGCCGAGGCCGCACTCGTACTGGCCCGGGTTGACCACCCGGCCGGACAGCGAGTAGATCATCGGGCCGGCCGACTTCTCGGTGCCCATGCTCTTCCACCAGTCGGCGCCGCCCAGAACGATGTACGGCACGCTGGCGATGGTGCCGACGTTGTTGACCACGGTCGGGCTGGCGTAGAGGCCGGCGATCGCCGGGAACGGCGGCCGCAGGCGGGGCTGCCCGCGGAACCCCTCCAGGGAGTCCAGCAGGGCGGTCTCCTCACCGCAGATGTACGCCCCCGCCCCGCTGTGTACGACCAGGTCGAGGTCGAATCCGGAGCCGAGGATGTTCTTGCCGAGATAGCCCTTGGCGTACGCCTCCCGCACCGCGTTGCGCAGTCGCCGCGCCGCGTGCACGGCCTCACCACGGATGTAGATGAACGCTCGGCTGGCCCGGATCGCGTACGAGGCGATGATCGCGCCCTCGACCAGCGAGTGCGGGTCGTAGGTCATCAGCGGCAGGTCCTTGCAGGTGCCCGGCTCGCCCTCGTCCGCGTTGATCACCAGATAGTGCGGCTTGCCGTCGCCCTGCGGGATGAAGCCCCACTTGAGCCCGGTGGGGAAGCCGGCGCCACCCCGGCCGCGCAGCCCGGAGTCCTTGATCAGCTGGATCAGGTCGTCCGGGTGCACGTCGAGCGCCTTGCGCACCGCGAGATAGCCGTCGAGCCGCTCGTAGACGCCGATCTGCCAGGCGTCCGGCGACAGCCAGCGCTTGGTCAGGACCGGGGTGAGCTTCTGCAGGACCTCCTGCCGAGGCTGGGTCATTTCGCGCCCTCCTTGCCACTCGGGCGGCTGTCACCGGCGGGCTTGGCGTCGGACGCCGGTTTGTTGGCGGCCACCCCGGCCTTCTCGGCGGGTGTGGTGACCTCGTCCTTCGGCAGCGGCTTGGTCTTGGTGATCGGGGTGTCCGGATCGAATCCGGCGACCGCGACCCCGTGCTCCTGGGCCAGCCGCACGCCGCGCAGGGTCGGCGCTCCGGCCACTCCGTCGCCGACCGCGCCGTCCCGGGGGTCGGCGAACCCGGCGAGCTGGTACTGCATCTCCTTGAGCGAGCAGATCCGGGCGCCGCGCGCCGGCGTCGGCCGCTCGCCCTGGCGCAGGCCGTCCACCAGCTCGACGGCGCTCTGTGGGGTGGCCTGGTCGACGGTGAAGTCGTAGTTGACCGTCACCACCGGCGCGTAGTCGCAGGCGGCCAGGCACTCCGCGTGCTCCAGCGTGATCTTGCCGTCGGCCGAGGTCTCGCCGTGGCCGACGCCCAGGTGCTCGACGAGTTCGTCGTACACCTCCTGGCCGCCCATCACGTTGCAGAGGGTGTTGGTGCAGACGCTGACCAGGTACTCGCCGGTGGGCTTGCGCTTGTACATGGTGTAGAAGGTCGCGACCGCACCGACCTGGGCCTTGTTGATGCCGAGCAGGTCGGCGCAGAACGCCACCCCGCTCGGGCTGACGTAGCCCTCCTCGGTCTGCACCAGGTGCAGCAGCGGCAGCAGCGCGGAGCGCTCCCGGCCGGCTGGGTACCGGGCCAGGATCTCCTGTGCCTGGTCGAGGAGTTTGGCCGCCAGCGGCTCGGCGGCCGGCGAGAATTCCACCGTTGTCATCGGTCACACCCACCCATCACGGGATCCAGCGAGGCGCCGCCGGCGATCACGTCGGCCAGCAGGGCGCCCTCGGCCATCGCGGGGATGGCCTGGAGGTTCACAAAACTCGGCTCGCGGTAGTGCACCCGGTAGGGGTGGGTGCCACCGTCGGAGACCGCGTGCACGCCGAGTTCGCCACGCGGGTGTTCGATGCCGACATAGACCTGGCCGGGCGGGACCCGGAAGCCCTCGGTCACCAGCTTGAAGTGGTGGATCAGCGACTCCATCGACGAGCCCATGATCTTGGCGACGTGTTCGAGGGAGTTACCGAGTCCGTCGGTGCCGATCGCGAGCTGGGCCGGCCAGGCGATCTTCTTGTCCGCGATCCAGATCGGGCCGGGCCTCAGCTTGTCCAGGGCCTGCTCGATGATCTTCAGCGACTCCCGGATCTCGGCGACCCGGACCAGGTAGCGGCCCCAGACGTCGGCGGTGGTCGCGGTGGGCACGTCGAACTCGTAGTCCTCGTACCCGCAGTACGGCATGGTCTTGCGCAGGTCCCAGGGAAGGCCGGCCGAGCGCAGCACCGGGCCGGTGACGCCGAGCGCGAGGCACCCGGTCACGTCCAGCACGGCCACACCCTGCGTCCGCTGCTGCCAGATGATCTGGCCGGACAGCATGGCCTCGTATTCCTTGAGCTTCTTCGGCATGTACTTCAGGAAGTCGCGGATCTTGCGGATCGCCGACTCCGGAAGGTCCTGGGAGAGCCCGCCGGGACGGATGAAGCCGTTGTTCATCCGCAGGCCGGAGGTCTCCTCGAAGATGTCGAGGATGTACTCCCGCTCGCGGAAGCCGTACAGCATCATCGAGATGGCGCCCAGCTCCATGCCCGTGGTGGCCAGCCAGACCAGGTGCGAGGCGACCCGCTGGAGCTCCATGAACATGACCCGGATGGTGTTCGCCCGCTCGGTGATCTGGTCGGTGATGCCGAGCAGCTTCTCCACCGCGAGGCAGTAACCCGCCTCGTTGAACATGTTGGCGAGGTAGTCCATCCGGGTGACGAAGGTGACGCCCTGGGTCCAGTTGCGGTACTCCAGGTTCTTCTCGATCCCGGTGTGCAGGTAGCCGACGACCGGGCGGACCTCGGTCACCGTCTCGCCCTCGAGTTCGAGCACCAGCCGGAGCACCCCGTGGGTGGACGGGTGCTGCGGGCCCATGTTGACGACGATCTTCTCGTTGCTGAGCGGATCGACGGTGGCGGTGAGGTCGTCCCAGTCACCGCCGGTGACCGTGAAGACCCGGCCCTCGGTCGTCTCGCGCTCGGTCGCGTACTCAGATGTGGTCACTGGTAGACCCTCCGCTGGTCGGGAGGCGGAATCTCGGCGCCCTTGTACTCGACGGGCACGCCGCCGAGCGGGTAGTCCTTCCGCTGGGGGTGGCCCTCCCAGTCGTCCGGCATGAGGATCCGCGTCAGGTTCGGGTGGCCGGTGAAGACGACGCCGAACATGTCGTAGATCTCCCGCTCCTGCCAGTCGGCGGTCGGGTAGACCCGGACGACGCTCGGAACGGTGACGCCCTCGGCGACGGCGACCTCCAGTCGCGCACGCCGCCGATAGGTCATCGAAGTCAATTGATAACCGACGTGGAAACGGCGCTCATCGGAGCCGAGATAGTCGGTTGCGTGAACGGACGAACACAGTTCGAAGCGAAGGGACTCGTCGTCACGCATTACCTGACACACCTCGACGATGTGCTCGGCACTCACGTGAAGTGTGAGTTCGGCCCTATCTACGACCACCTTCTCGATGGCGTCGGAGATGGCCGGATAAGCTTCCTCAAGCGCGTCATAGACGTCGTCGAAATACCCGCCGTAGGGCCTTTCGCTGCCAAAAACAGCAGGTCTCGGGCGGACCAGACGACCGAAGCCGGAGACATCTCCGGTTCCCTTGACGCCGAACATGCCCTTATCCGGGCTGGGCGGCGTCTGTGCGGGGGCGCCTAATTCCGCACCCCGGGGAGCGCTACCCTCAGTTCCGCTTTGAATACTCATTTGTGAGCCTCCCGCAAATGCGGCTGGAGCTTCATCCAGTTCTCGATCCGCAATTGCTCTTCGCGTCCCTCTTTCACGGCCTGAGTCCATTCCTCACGACGGACCTTGTCCACGCGGTAGGACGACGGCATGGCACCCGGCGCGACGATCGGAACTCGGCCCTCGGCCTGCCGAGCTTCGAGCATCTTGCGGCCGTTGGGACCGAGAGGCTGCGCCATGACCTTCTCGCGCATCTTCAGGATCGCGTCGATCAGCATCTCCGGCCGCGGCGGGCAACCCGGGAGATAGACGTCGACCGGGACGATGTGGTCGACACCCTGCACGATCGCGTAGTTGTTGAACATCCCGCCGGAGGAGGCACAGACCCCCATCGAGATCACCGAGCGGGGTTCGGGCATCTGGTCGTAGATCTGCCGGACCACCGGAGCCATCTTCTGGCTGACCCGACCGGCGACGATCATCAGGTCGGCCTGCCGGGGCGAGGCGCGGAAGACCTCCATGCCCCACCGGCCCAGGTCGTAATGCGGACCACCGGCGGCCATCATCTCGATGGCACAGCAGGCGAGGCCGAAGGTGGCGCCCCAGAAGGATGACTTCCGAGCGTAGTTGGATAGTTTCTCCACGCTGGTCAGCAGGATGCCGGCCGGGAGTTTCTCTTCGATTCCCATGTCGCATCAGTCCCAGTTGAGACCGCCACGCCGCCACACGTACGCGTAGGCGATGAAGACGGTGAGGATGAAGAGGACCATCTCCACGAATCCGAAGAGGCCGAGCGCGTCGAACGACACGGCCCACGGATAGAGGAAGATCGTCTCGATGTCGAAGATGATGAAGAGCATCGCGGTGAGGTAGAACTTCACCGGGAATCGCCCGCCACCGATCGGTTGTGGCGCCGGCTCGATCCCGCACTCATAAGCGTCGAGCTTCGCGCGGTTGAAGCGCTTGGGCCCGACGATGGGCGCGATGGACACCGAGAACAACGCGAACAGGGCGCCAAGAATCAGCAACCCGACGATCGGGACATAAGGGTTGACCGTCATGTTTACTCCCGTACGACTGTTAGCCGCTTCACACTAGTTAATGTGGTTTTGCAGTCCTTTGGTCGGGGTGCCCGTTTTGTCCTGTTTCATACGGAGGGCGCCACCTTGGTCAGGCCGTTGATGATGCGATCCATGGCGTCTCCACCCCGGGGGTCGGTGAGGTTGGCCAGGAGCTTGAGGACGAACTTCATGAGCAGCGGCTGCGGCATGCCGTACTTGGTGGCGAGCCGCATGATCTGCGGATTGCCGATCAGCTTCACGAAGATCCCACCGATCCGGTAGTAGCCACCGAACCGGAGACTCAACTCGGCGGGGTACGCCTGCAGCGCGCGCTCGCGCTCCGGACCCGCGGGACGGGCCAGCGCCTGCACGGCCACCTCGGCCGCCATCTCGCCGGACTCCATCGCGTACGCGATGCCCTCGCCGTTCATCGGATTGACCATGCCGCCGGAGTCGCCGACCAGCATCACGCCACGGGTGTAGTGCGGCACCCGGTTGAAGCCCATCGGAAGCGCGGCGCCCAGAGTGGGACCGTCCGCGTTGGCCTCGTCGCGCAGACCCCACTCCTCGGGGGTGCTGCCCAGCCAGTCCGTCAGCAGGTTGCGGTAGTTCGTCTTGCCGAACGCGTCGGACGAGTTCAGGATGCCCAGCCCGACGTTGACCCGGCCATCGCCGAGCCCGAAGATCCACCCGTAACCGGGGAGGAGCCGGGCCGGGTCCTGCGCGCTGCGCAGCTCCAGCCACGACTCCAGGTAGTCGTCGTCGGCCTTGACGGCCGAACGGTAGTAGCGCCGGACCGCGACGCCGAGCGGCCGGTCGTCCCGCTTGGCCAGGCCCAGGGCGAGCGGGAACTTGCCGGAGACGCCGTCCGCGGAGATCACCAGCGGGGCCAGGAAACGCACCGGCTCCTTGTCCGGGCCGATCCTGGCCTCGACGCCGGTCACGTAGCCGTCGTCGTTCAGGACCGGGCCGGTCACGTTCACCCCGGTGCGCAGCAGCGCGCCCGCCTCGACCGCCTGCTGGGCCAGCATGTCGTCGAAGTCCATCCGGGTGCGGACCAGACCGTAGTTCGGAAAACTGGCCAGCTCGGGCCAGTCCAGTTCCAGCCGAACCCCACCGCCGATCACCCGCAGGCCCTTATTGTGGAGCCAGCCCGCCTTCTCCGAGGTGTCGATGCCCATCCGGACCAGCTGGCGCACCGCACGGGGCGTCAGACCGTCGCCACACACCTTCTCGCGGGGGAACTCGGTCTTCTCCAGCAGCAGGACCCGCACGCCATGCCGGGCCAGGTGATAGGCGGCCGCCGAGCCACCCGGGCCGGCCCCGACCACGATCACGTCCGCCTCGTCACCGACGGGTCCACCAGCCACGTGGTCGTTCACGGTCCAACCTCCGTCTCGCCCGGATGCTCGTGAATTAGTTCACAAGCATGCCTCGATCGGAGTGTAGGCCGACAATCGAAGATCTTTGCGCTTAGGTCCGCCTAATTGTTTCGTTGGGACTAACGTCCCTGCTCAGGTGCCCGAAGGACCCGGTCCGCCACGCCGAGTGCCGGACCGTCAAGATGCTCGCGGATGGTACCGCCCATCGCCCGGTCCAGCGCCACGATCAGCTCCTCGACCAGGTCCTGGGCGAGATCCGGGTCCTGCGCCGCGACCATCCGGAGCCGGCTGGCCAGCTCGGTGGCGCGGCGCTCGCCCGCCTCACCCTCGTCGATCGCGAGGTCGATGTCGGTGTCGTCGAGTTGCCCGATATCAGTCATGATTCGAGCTAAACAGCGCATTTACCGCTTTGTGGGCGGAATACCGTTTTTACACTCGGGTCGCCCGGTGCAGCGCGACGATTCCACCACTCAGGTTCCGCCAGCCCACCCGGTCCCAGACGCCCGACGAGGCCATCACGTCCGCCAGACCCCGCTGATCCGGCCAGGCGCGGATCGACTCGGCGAGGTAGACGTACGCCTCGGGGTTGGTCGCCACCGCCCGCGCCACCGACGGCAGCGAGCGCATCAGGTACTGGAGATAGACCGTCCGGAACGGCGCGAAAGTCGGATGACTGAATTCGCACACCACCAGACGACCGCCCGGCCGGACCACCCGAGCGAACTCACGCAGCGCAGCGGCAGTGTCCACAACATTACGCAGAGCGAAGGAGATGGTCACCGCGTCGAAGGTCTTGTCCGCGAATGGCAGGCGCAGCGCGTCGCCGGCCAGCAGCGGCACCTCGGCCCGCACCCGGCGGCCCGCCCGCAACATCCCCACCGAGATGTCCGCGCCCACCGCGAACGCCCCGGAACGGCTCAACTCTTCCGTGGAGACGCCGGTGCCGGCGCCGACATCCAGAACCCGCTCCCCCGGACGCAGGCCCAGGGCCGCCCGGGTGGCGCGGCGCCAGCCACGATCCTGCCCGAACGAGATCACGGTGTTGGTGAGGTCATAACGATGGGCCACGCCGTCGAACATCTCGGCGACCTCGTGCGGCTGCTTGTCCAGGTCTGCGCGCGTCACGCGCTAAAGCCTGCCACGAGCGCATAACAGAACGGGCGGGATGGTTGCCCATCCCGCCCGCGCCTTGTGCGTTATATATACGACCGCCATCGGTCGGGTCCGACTGCTCGTCACCGGGCGCTGACCGCGACCTGCGACGTATCCGAGTTACCAAGGCCCTGTGTGACCAACGCCTTACACAGGCAACGTAACCAGCGGGAACGAGCCGGTACAGCCAACCGCCGGGCTCGTTACGAAGGAGCAACCGAGCCTCACCGGTCCGACGATCCGAACCTGGCCGAACGGACGACTGCCACCCACCAAATGGGCCGCTTCTCAGGACACGTCGACCAGCGGGAGCTGTTTCCCGACGCCGCCGCCGGGCAGCGCGATCGAGGAGAAGTGCGAAACCACCCGGTCGTCGGTCGGGTCGTCGGCCGGCGTGTGGTGCACGGCGAGATGCTTGTACCAGGTGTCGCGCCAGGCCGGGATGCGGTCGGCGGTGCGGATCATGGTGATCAGCTCCTGGAGGTTCGACCGGTGCCGGGCGCCGGCCGAGGAGATCACGTTCTCCTCCAACATGATCGAGCCCAGGTCGTCGACACCCATGTGCAGCGAGAGCTGGCCGATGTCCTTGCCGGTGGTCAGCCAGGACGCCTGCAGGTGCGAGATGTTGTCGAAGAAGAGCCGGGAGACCGCGATGAAACGCAGGTACTCCATCGTGGTGGCCTGGGTGCGGCCCTTCAAGTGGTTGTTCTCCGGCTGGTAGGTCCACGGGATGAAGGCCCGGAAGCCGCCGACCTCGTGCGACTGCTCGACCGGAACGTCCTGATATCCGTTCGCCACCGCCAGATCCTGCACCTCACGGATCATCCGGATGTGCTCGATCCGCTCGAAGTTCGTCTCCCCGGTGCCCATCATCATGGTCGCGGTGGAGGACAGGCCGTGCCGGTGGGCGATCGCCATCACCTCCAGCCAGCGGGCCCCGCTCTCCTTCAGCGGCGCGATCGCCTTGCGCGGCCGCTCCGGCAGCATCTCGGCGCCGGCGCCGGCGATCGAGTCCAGCCCGGCCGCCTTGATCCGCAGCACCGCGTCCTCGATGGAGACACCGTCGACCTTGGCCATGTGCAGGATCTCACTGGGGCCGATCGAGTGGATCGCCAGCTGCGGAAACGCCTGCTTGACCGAGGAGAAGAGATTTTCGTAGTACGCCACCCCGAAGTCGGGGTGGTGGCCGCCCTGCAGCATCACCTGGGTGGCGCCGAGCTCCACCGCCTCACCGGCCCGGTGCAGGATCTCCTCGATCGGGTGCGCCCAGCCCTGCTTGTGTTTCGGGGCCCGGAAGAAGGCACAGAACTTGCACGCCGTCACACAGACGTTCGTGTAGTTGATGTTCCGGTCGATCAGATAGGTGACGACACCGTCGGGATGGCGCCGTCGCCGGACCGCGTCGGCCGCCTCGCCCAGCGCGTGGAACGGGGCCTCGGTGTAGAGGAGCAGGGCCTCCTCGGGCGTGATGCGCCCGCCGTCGGCTCCGCGCTGCAGGATGCTGTCGATCTCCGGATTCGCGGTCACGAACTGAAGCGTACGTCCACCCACCGCCCACCGTCAGCGGCGAGGGTCACCCCTCGAACAGCGCATCCCGCGCCGGAAGCGCGGGTTCGGGATCGTCGGCCGATAGTCTCGACAGATCGTTTCTGGGGGTGGATGTGCTCGTCGTGCACGGCGGCTGGGCTCCGGGGGTCGGACGTCCGGGCCGCTTGATCATCTGGGCTGAGGATCCGGCGCTGCCGCTGACCTCGACGTCCCGCGCGAGGTCCCGCCCGCATCCGTTCGCCGCGCCGTCCGCCGCCCTCGCCGCATTCATCGGGGAGGCGGCGACCGCCGGCGTCGCCGCGCCGGTGCATGTCGAGCTGCCGGGCACCGGCCGGGGCCCGCTGCCCTCCCCGGAGACCGGCGCCGACGCCGCCACCCGGGGCCTCAAGCTGGGGGTCTGGACCGTTCCGGCGCTGTCGGTGCCGGCCGATGCCGCGGTGGCCGCGCTGGGGCTGCTCGCCGAGCCCGACCCGGACGGCCGGTGGATCGCCGGGGCGTCGCTGCGCTACCTGAGCCTGCTCGCCGGTTACGCCTGTGACCTGGCCCGGCGTGGTCGGATGCTGCCGCAGCTGGTGATCGAGGCCGGTGTGCCGGCGGCCCGCTGGCGGCCGGTGCTGACCGGTTCCGACGCGGCCACGTTCAAGGATTTCGCGGCCGGGATGCCCCCGGTGGTCCGGGCGGTCGACGGCGGCCGGCAGCTGGGCCGGGTGATCCGCGACGCCCTGGACTCCCTGCTCGACGGCGCGGCCCGGTCGATCCTGCCGGACCGCATCATGGTGGGCCAGCGCCCCGGGCCGAAAGCGCCGTTGCCCGATCGGTGGCTGGGCGCCCTGACCGCCGACCCGGCCCTGCCCGGCGCGCCCGACGCCGACGTGCGCGACCTGCGGCGAGCCCTGGACGACTGGATGCGGGCGGCCAACGAGGCGAACGGCCCGATCCGGGTCAGTTTCCGGCTGATCGAACCGGACCCGGACGCCATCCTCGCCACCGGGACCACCCCCGCCGAACCGGACCCGGACCTCGGCCGCGCCATCGGGACCACCACCCCGGCCGAACCGGACCCGGACCTCGGCCGCGCCGCCGGGACGACCGCCCCGGGTGAGCCGGACCTTCCGCCCGCTCCGGTGGCCTGGTCGCTGGAGTTCGCTCTGCAGTCGGCCGAGGATCCGGGGCTCTACCTGCCCGCTCGTGACCTCTGGGCGGGTGAGCGGTTCCCCGGGCTGCCGCAGCGGCCGGACGAGACGCTGCTCGCCGGGCTCGGGCGGGCGATCCGGCTCTTCCCGGTGCTGCACATCGCCCTGCTCGAACGACGTCCGGCCGCGATGTCGCTGACCACCGGGGAGGCCTACGAGTTCCTGCGCCAGACGGCGCCGCTGCTGCAGGCGGCCGGGTTCGGGGTGCAGCTGCCGGCCTGGGCCGGGCGCAAGGGGGTCGGGCTCAAACTGACCACCCGGTCGAAACCGAAGTCGAAGGCCGGGGCGTCCCGGGCGGCGGCCGACTCCGGGTTCGGGCTGGAGCAGCTCGTCGACTTCCGGCTCGACCTGGTGATCGGGGACGCCATGGTCAGCGCCGAGGAGCTGGCCGAGCTGGCCCGCGCCAAGATCCCGCTGGTCCGGGTGCGCGGTCAGTGGGTCGAGCTGGACGACCGGCAGTTGAAGGCCGCGCTCAAGGCGGTCAGCCGGCGGCATGAGGGCGAGCTGACCGCGGGCGAGATCCTCCAGCAGGTGGCCGACGGCGGCGAGGAGGACCTGCCGCTCGTCGAGGTGGACGCGGACGGCGATCTGGGGGATCTGCTGTCCGGGCAGGCCGCCGAGCGACTCGATCCGCTGCCCACGCCGGAGGGATTCCAGGGGGCTCTCCGGCCGTACCAGGAAAGGGGTCTGTCCTGGCTGCACTTTCTGGGGAGGCTCGGGCTGGGCGGGATCCTCGCCGACGACATGGGCCTGGGCAAGACCGCGCAGACCCTGTCGCTGCTGCTCACCGACCAGCCGTCGAAGACTCTGCTGGTCTGCCCGATGTCGCTGGTGAGCAACTGGTTCAAGGAGGCCGGGCGGTTCGCCCCGAGTCTGCGGGTCTACGTGCATCACGGCGGGACCCGGCTCCGGGGCGTGGAGTTCGACGACGCGGTGGCCGATGCGGATCTGGTTCTCACCACGTACGGGACTGCGCTCCGTGATCTAGAGACACTACGGACTGTGACGTGGACGCGGGTGGTGTGCGATGAGGCGCAGGCCATCAAGAACAGTGGGACACGTCAGTCGCAGGCGGTGCGGGCCATTCCGGCCCGGACCCGACTGGCCCTCACCGGTACGCCGGTGGAGAACCATCTCGCCGAACTCTGGTCGATCATGGACTTCTGCAATCCGGGTCTGCTCGGGCCGGCGAAACGGTTCCGCCGCCGGTTCCAGGAGCCGATCGAGTCCCGGCAGGACGAGGACGCGACCGCGGCGCTGAAACGAGCCACCGGGCCGTTCGTGCTCCGGCGCCTCAAAACCGACAAGAGCATCATCTCGGACCTTCCGGAGAAGAACGAGATGAAGGTGTGGTGTTCGCTCACCCCCGAGCAGGCCACCCTCTATCAGGCGGTGGTCGAGGACATGATGGCCGAAATCGAGAGCAGCGAGGGGATTCAGCGGCGCGGCAACGTGCTGGCCGCGATGATGAAGCTCAAACAGGTCTGCAACCACCCGGCCCACCTGCTCAAGGACGGCTCCCGCCTGCCCGGGCGGTCCGGCAAGCTGGCCCGGCTGGAGGAACTGGCCGACGAGATCATCTCCGACGGGGACAAGGCACTGGTCTTCACGCAGTACGCGGAGTGGGGCTCGCTGATGCAGCCCTATCTCGCCGCGCACACCGACCGGCCGGTGCTCTGGCTGCACGGCGGGCTGAGCAAGGCGCGCCGGGACGAACTGGTCGAACGGTTCCAGACCGACGACGAGCCGATGATCTTCCTGCTCTCCCTGAAGGCGGCCGGCACCGGACTCAATCTGACCGCCGCCAACCACGTGGTCCACTTCGACCGGTGGTGGAACCCGGCGGTCGAGGACCAGGCCACCGACCGCGCGTTCCGGATCGGGCAGTCCCGCAACGTGCAGGTCCGCAAGTTCATCTGCACCGGCACGCTGGAGGAGAAGATCGACGCGATGATCGAGCGGAAGAAGGCGCTCGCCTCCTCGGTCGTCGGCACCGGCGAGGAGTGGATCACCGATCTGAGCACCACCCAGTTGCGGGAGCTGTTCGCGCTCGACCCGGCGGCGGTGCGCTGATGGCCTTCTTCGAGAGCGGCCGGCCGATCCAGGTCGACGGTGGCCTGGCGGTCCGGTCCAAACGCGGCAAGATCGGCGAGCAGTGGTGGTCACGCCGGTTCGTGGACGTATTGGAAAACGTCTGTGATCCGGGTCGTCTGTCCCGTGGGCGGGCCTATGCCCGGAAAGGCCAGGTCATCGACTTCGCACTGACCCCGGGACAGGTGCAGGCCCGGGTGCAGGGCTCGCGGCCGGACCCCTACCGGGTCACCGTGCGGATCGATAGCTTCGGCGCCGAGCAGTGGGCGGAGATCACCGAGCAGCTCGGCGCCCGCGCGCTCTACCGGGCCGCTCTGCTCGCCGGTGAGATGCCGCACGAGATCGTCGACCTCTTCACCGAACTGGGCCTGCCGCTCTTCCCGGACCGGCTGGACATCGACTGCTCCTGCCCGGACTGGGGCATCCCCTGCAAACACGGATCGGCGGCGCTCTACGTGCTGGCCGAGGCGTTCGACGACGACCCGTTCCTGGTGCTGGCGTGGCGCGGCCGCGGGCGCGACGAGCTGCTCGGCGCGCTGCGCGGCACCCCGGAACCGGACGAGACCGTCGATCCGCTGGCCGTCGACGACGAACCACTCGACTCCCGGCTGGCCGACTACTACTCCCCCGCGATCAGCCTCGGCCGTCTGCGGGAACGCCCACCGCGTGGCGCCACCCCACCCGAACTGCTGCTCCGGGCGCTGGACGCCCCACCGGTCAAAGTCCGGCACGTGCCCCTTGTCGACGTGCTGCGCCCCCACTACCGCGATCTAGCTGGAGGAACCCCTGATGAGTGAGATGACCTACCGCCGGCTCGGCGACTCGGGTCTGGTCGTGTCCGTCGTCGGGATCGGCTGCAACAACTTCGGCCGCAAACTCGACGCCGACGGCACCCGTGAGGTCGTCGACGCCGCCATCGAGCACGGCATCAACCTCTTCGACACCGCCGACATCTACGGCACCCCGCACGGCTCCTCCGAGTCGCTGCTCGGGGCGGCGCTCAAGGGCCGGCGCGACGAGGTGGTGCTGGCCACCAAGTTCGGGATGGACATGGAGGGCATGAACGGGCGGGACTTCGGCGCCCGGGGCTCCCGGCGTTACATCGTCCGGGCCGTCGAGGCGTCACTGCGGCGGCTGGAGACCGACCACATCGACCTCTACCAGATGCACGCGCCCGACCCGGCCACCCCGATCGAGGAGACCCTGGCCGCACTCGACGATCTGGTCCGGTCCGGCAAGGTCCGCTACCTGGGCAACTCCAACTTCTCCGGCTGGCAGATCGCGGACGCCGACTGGACCGCCCGGACCGGCGGCACGTCCCGCTTCGTCAGCGCGCAGAACCGGTACAGCCTGCTGAACCGGGACGTCGAAGCCGAGGTGGTGCCGGCCTGTGAGCAGTTCGGCCTGGGTCTGCTGCCCTTCTTCCCCATCGAGTCCGGACTGCTGAGCGGCAAGTACCGGCGCGGTGAGCAGCCGCCGGCCGGTAGCCGGATGTCGAACGAGCGGTACCGGTCGTGGCTCGACGCCGCCGATTGGGACACCATCGAGGCGCTGACCGCGTTCGGCGCCGAACGCGGGCACAGCCTGCTCGACGTGGCCGTCGCCGGGCTGGCCGCCCAGCCCGCGGTGGCCAGTGTGATCGCCGGGGCCACCACGGCCGAGCAGGTGCTGGCCAACGTCACGGCCGGCACCTGGGAGCTGACCGGCGCCGATGTGGCCGCCCTGGACGAGTTGCTGAACGCCTGAAACCAGAGGGGGAGCCGGGCGGATGCCCGGCTCCCCCTCTGGTGAAATTCGGTTACTCGACGACCGTGACGATGCGGCGACGGCGGGCCGAGCGGAAGGCGATCGCGCCCGCCACCAGCAGCGCCGCGCCACCGGCGGCGATCAGGCCGGCCGGCGCGCCGGTGATCGGCAGGCCGCCACCCTCGCCCCCGGCGGTCAGCTTCACGGTGAGGGCGGCCTTGTCGTTGCCGCTCTTCGAGTCCTGCACACCACCGTCGACGGTGACCGCGCCGGCCTTGTAGTCGAGCGAGTCGATGATCTCCGCGGAGATGTCGAACAGGAACTTCTTGTCCGGCTTCACCGAGTCGATCACCAGGCACACCAGGTCGGTGACGTCCGCCGGGTCCTGCACCGTCTCGTCGATGTCGGTGAGCGACCTACCGGGCAGACAGCGGTAGTCGGCCTCGGTGAGCTCGACCCCGGTGGGCAGCTTGACGTGGACGTACGGCATCCAGTCGATCCCCGGCGGGATGACCGCCGACGGGCCGTTGTTGCGCAGGCCCACCTTGACGGAGGCCTCGGAACCGATCGAACCGCGCAGCACCCCGCCGATCGCGGCGCTGTCCGCGCTGGTCTTCGGCACGCTGACGGTGAAGTGGACGTAATTGTCGTCCTCGTTCAGGTCCTCGACGACATCCGGTTCCTCGGCGGTGGCCGAGAGCAGGGCCTCCATCTTCAGCTCCTTGCCGGCGGCACCGGCGGTCCGCTTGGCGAAGTCGAAGACGTACTTATCGGTGAGACCGACCGCGCCCACGTACGCCGGGTAGTCGAACGGCCCGGCGGCATCGGCCGGCACCTTGATCCGCAGCGGGGTGTCGGCGGGCAGCGTGAAGGCGCCGCCCCCGGCCAGGCCCTCGTTGAAGACGCAGACGATCACGGACATGCCACCCTCGGCCAGCCGCTCGCAGTTGCGGTAGTCCAGCACGGGGGTGATGCCGTACGGCGCCATCAGCACCAGACCCAGCGCCTTGACCTCCTTGTCACCGGCGTTGCGGATCAGCACCGGGACGTCGGCCGACTTGCCGGGGCTGAGCTTCATGTCGGTGACGCCGTCGATCTCCAGGTCGACGCCGCCCTTGGCGGTACGCACCACCGCGAGCGAGGTCTCGTCGCTGAGCTTGCCCGCGACCGAACTGAACAGGGTGATCGCCGACGCCGGCGTCGTCCCGGAGCCGGTCGGCTTCAGCGTGAATGTGACGCTGCGCCGCTGACCCGGCTTCAGGGAACCGACCTGGCACACGTTCTCGGCGCATTCGGCGGGCGCGGTGAATCCCAGATCCGCGGGGATCGGTTTGGCCGCACTACCGAAAGCGACGGTGACATTCTCGGCGGCTACGTCACTGAGGTTGTAAAGGTCGAATTTGACCGTCTTGGTCTGCCCATTGACTACGGTGACCGTTTCCGGGACGACGATGCCGACATAGGCGAAATCCATCTCGGAGGCGGCCTGAGCAGGCGTGGCCAGCCCGGTCAGGGTCAACCCGGCAGCCGCTGTGGTCAGGGCGAGACGATTGATCAGAGCGCGCAGACGCATGGTCACCGTTTCATGGGGTGGCCGATAAGAGCCCGCGAATCTTAAGGCCCGCTAAGCCGAAGATCAAACGTCGGCGAAAACCGGACCGCCCGCCGGAAGTGGCGGCACTTCACCGCGATTCGCCGCACGCCGGGCGAACTCCCGGACACCGGCGATCTGGCGCTCTCCGAGAGAGAAGTCGAGAACCCGGAAATAGTTGGCGAGCGTCGCCGCGTCGAACGGCTCCCAGCGGGCCGCCGCCTCGGCCACCTCGTCCAGCTCGTCCAGGCACAGGTCGCGGGACCGCTGGAAGGCCTCGTGCACGTCCTTGACCAGACCCGGGTGCGCGGCCGCGAAGTCACGGCGGACCGCCCACACCGCGAAGACCATGGGCAGACCGGTCCACTCCCGCCACGCCTCGGCCAGGTCGATCACTTCCAGACCGTTGCGGGGCGCCTCATACATCGCGCGGAGCGCCGGGTCGCCGATCAGCACCCCGGCGTCGGCCTCCAGCAGCATCTGGGACAGGTCGGGTGGGCAGCGGAAATACTCCGGCTCGGCGCCGTATCTCTCGGACAGGAGCATCTGGGCCAGCATCACACCGGTCCGGGAGGTGGAGCCGAGCGCGACCGGCCGCCCGTCCAGCTCGGCCGGCGGCCGGGTGGACACCAGATTGACCGAGAGCACCGGCCCGTCGCTGCCGACCGCCAGATCGGGCAGCAGCAGGAGCTCGTCGGCGTGCCGCAGGAATTCGACGAGCGTGATCGGCCCGATGTCGAGGTCACCGGCGACCAGGCTGGCGCTGAGCCGCTCCGGCGTGTCCTTGCGCAGGTCGACGTCGAGCAGAGCGCCCGATCGCATCAGCCCCCAATAGATCGGCAGACAGTTGAGGAACTGGATGTGCCCGACCCGGGGCCGACGGACGCTGTCGCTCATGGGGCGACGGTATCTCCGATCTCGTCCCGCATGCTGGTCGGCGGGGCCTGCCGTGTCTCAGATCGCATCTCCCGCCGGATCAGCGGCCAGCACGCCGCCGCGGCCAGCAGACCGGCCGCGCCGGCGCCGGTCACCAGCACCCGCGGATCGAAGAGGCCGACCAGCGGGCCCGCCACGAAGAAGCCGACGATGCCCGCGGTCTGCATCGACGCACCGAACGCGGCGAACGCGCGGCCGTGCGACTCGGGCCGGACCCGGCCGGCGATCAACACACTCGTACAGACGTTGAGCAGGCCGTTGAAGAACCCGCCGGCCATCCAGACCGGGATCAGCAGCCAGGCCGAGCCGACCGTCGCACCACCGATCAGCACCGCCAGGCAGGAGCCGGCCAGCAGCCCCAGCACCGTGGCCGGAGTCCGCCACCGGCCCGGCAGCCGCCCGCCGAGCAGGCTGCCGATCAGCAGCGGCAGCCGCTGCCCGGTCTGCCCGACCAGGACGCCGGCCAGCGCCGGGGCGACCAGGATGCCGATCTGGCCGGCGCTCTGCACGATGCCGCTGGCCCTGGGGAAATCCTTCTCGGTCACCATCCGCGGGATCAGGGCGGCCAGCGTGGGCTGGGTGATGGCCAGCCCGCAGGCCAGGGTGGCGATCAACGCGATGATCAACACCGGGTGGGCGGCGAAGGCCAGGACCGCGCAGACCGCGGCCTGGATCAAACCCGCGGACACCAGCAGCGTACGGCTGTCGAAACGGTCCACCAGCCGTCCGGCCAGCGGCGCCAGCAGCGCGATCGGCAGGGTGGCCGCGAGCAGGAGCCCGGAGACGGCCAGCCCACCGTGCCCGGCCTCCTGCAGGACCAGGGCCAGGGTGGTGGCCGCGAGGAAGTCACCGCAGACCGAGACACCACGACCGGCGGCCGCCAGATAGACGTCGGCCCAGCGCGAATCGGCAGATGTGAAGGACATACTTCGAAAGTATTCCTTCACATCTGCGGGCACAACCCGCTCCCGCCGGTTCGGCTATCGGGGGAAAGCGATGTACTGCACCACCACCTGACGCGCGCCCTCCGGAGCCGACGGCCGCCGCTCACGCAACCGGAACGGCTCGGTCAGGGCCAGCACCTTCTGATTGAGTTCGGTCAGCTCCTCGGCGGTGAGCAGCAGTTGCTGACCCATCAGGGCGCTCGCCTCACGCCACTCGCCCGGCTCCCCGGCCTGCCGCCCCAGCCACTCCCGGACCTGGGCCTGCCCCCGGTTCAGATAGAGGTCGACCAGGGCATGCTCGGCCGCGATCGACTCCGGCGCCTCGGAGTCGCCGCCGAAATACAGGCTGGCACCCACCGCGCGCCACCGCCGCTCCCGCCCGTCCCCACGGCTGGGCGCATGCTCGACAAGGCCGTACTTCGCCAGTTCCCGCAGGTGGTAGCTGGTCGCACTGGGCGACAACCCGACCAGCTCAGCGCACTCGGTAGCGGTCACCGACTCCCCGGTGGCGGTCAGATGCTCGACGATCTCGATCCGCGCCGGATGCGCCAGAGCCCGCAACGTCCGCGCATCCGTGATCCGCCCACCGGCCACACTCTCCCGCTCCGCCATCCCCCCATTCTCACCAGCCCACCCCGGGCCGGCCCCGGCAGCTCTCAGGCGACCTTCATCTGCTCATCACCGAAGTCGGCTACGAGCAGCAGCGTTCCCCCCAGCGCGGCGATGTAGCGGGCCAGCACGTCCTGGGTGGAGACGGAGCCGGCTTCGATCTGCGACACCCTGGCGATCGAGACACCCATCCGCTCGGCGACCTGCTCCTGCGTCATCCCGCGCCGCTTGCGCAGCTCGGCGAGCCGCCAACCGCGCGCCTCGTTCAGGATCCGCTCGACACCCTCCTGGAACGCCTCGGGTCCTCCAGCGGTGCTGACGGCCCGATCAAGGTCATGATGATCTCCCACTGCACTGCGAAGCCTCCCCATGAATTTAATAATGTCCTTAACCTGCGACGGTCCGGGGAGCCAAAAAGGGGTAGACGGATAGAGGGAACGGCGTAGGGTTGAGGGCCGCTTGACGGCCGTGGTGAGAAAGCACCGCAGCGGGCGTCCCCGCGCCGTGGGGCGGCCGACACGCCCTCGCGGATACGCGAGCGACCTCGATCGCTTAAACCGAGGACGACCTGTGCCCACCACTGATCTGGACACCGAACTCACCGCCGAACGCAGCCACCTCGACGACTCCCGGGCCGCGTTGCGCCGGATGCGGGACCGGGCCCAATCCCTGTTCGCGACCGGTGACAAGGTCGCCGGGGACGCCTACACCGCCGAGCAACTGGGCCGGCACATGGCCCGCCGGGTCAAGGAACTCGCCGACGATCCGGACACCCCGCTGTTCTTCGGGCGGCTGGACATCGACGAGAGCCCGTACCACGTGGGCCGCCGGCACGTCACCGACGACGCCGGTGAGCCGATGGTGCTGGACTGGCGGGCGCCGCTGTCCCGCTCGTTCTACCGGGCCAGCGTGCGCGACCCGCAGGGAGTGTCGACCCGGCGCCGGTTCGGGTTCGTCAAGGGCGAGCTGACCAGCTTCGAGGACGAGCACCTGGACCGGGGTGAGGAGCTGGGCACCAGTTCCCGGATCCTGACCGCGGAGATCGAGCGGCCGCGTGTCGGCCCGATGCGCGACATCGTGGCGACCATCCAGCCGGAGCAGGACGAGCTGGTCCGGGCCGATCTGGCCGACTCGATCTGCGTGCAGGGCGCACCCGGCACCGGTAAGACCGCGGTGGGACTGCACCGGGCCGCCTACCTGCTCTACCTGCACCGGGAGCGGCTGCGGAAGTCGAAAGTGCTGATCGTCGGGCCGAACAGCGCTTTCCTGTCGTACATCTCGGCGGTCCTGCCGACCCTCGGTGAGGTCGAGGTGCAGCAGTCCACGCTGGACGATCTGGTGGGCCGGGCGCCGGTCCGGGCAGTCGATCCGGTCGCGGTCACGGCCGTCAAACATGACGTACGCATGGCGACGGTCCTGCACCGGACACTGTGGAGCCGGATCGCGAAACCGGACGAGCCGATCATGGTGTCCGACGGTTCGTACCGCTGGCGCATCGACGTGGAGCCGCTGCGCCGGATCGTCGACGAGGCCCGCCGGGAGGGCCTGCCGTACGCGACCGGCCGGGAACGGGTCCGCGCCCGGGTGGTCAACCTGTTGCAGCTCCAGTCCGAGTACCGCACCGGCAACTCGCCGAACGACTCCTGGCTGCGCCGGATGAGCAGGATCGCGCCGGTGACCGCGTTCCTGGACGCCTGCTGGCCGGCGGTCACCCCGGAGGCGCTGGTGGTGGCCCTGCTGACCGATCCGTCGATCGCCGGCGACCTGCTCACCGAGGAGGAACAGGAGGCGATCCGCTGGGTGAAGCCGCCGAAGACGGTCAAATCGGCGAAGTTCAGCGCGGCCGACCTGGTGCTCGTCGACGAGGCCGCCGGGCTGCTGGAACGGGAGGCCAGTTTCGGTCACGTGGTCGTCGACGAGGCGCAGGATCTGTCCCCGATGCAGGCCCGCGCGATCGCCCGGCGCAGCGAGCACGGGTCGATCACCCTGCTCGGCGACCTGGCCCAGGGCACCGCCCCGTGGGCCACCACCGACTGGCGGGACATTCTCGGGCATCTCGGCAAACCGGACGCGGCGGTGGTCCCGCTGACCGTGGGGTTCCGCGTACCGGAAGTGGTTGTCGCCCTGGCCAACCGCCTCCTGCCGGCGCTCGGGGTGAACGTGCCGGAGGCCGTCTCCCTGCGCCGGGACGGCGAACTCACCGTGATCGACGTGGCGGAGCCCGGCGACCTGGACCCACGGACGCTCACCGAGGTGACCGCAGCCCTGGCGCACGAAGGATCAGTAGCGGTCATCGCGGCCGACGAGGCGGTCGATCGGCTGCGCGCCCACCTGGATGCCGCGGGGGTGGAGCACGCGACGCCCGACGACGTCGACAGCCCGGCGCGGGTCCGGGTGGTCCCGGCGACGATGGTCAAGGGATTGGAGTACGACCATGTCATCGTGCACGAGCCGGCCGACATCGTGTCCGCCGAGCCGAAGGGCCTGAACCGTCTGTACGTGGTACTCACCCGTGCCGTCACCAGGCTTTCGGTATTGCACTCGAAAGCCCTCCCGGAAGCGCTTAGGCTTCCGTGATGCCCCGTATCGGCGTCATGTTCGACTGCAATCGCGCCCCCGAAGAGCTTCCCGAGTTCGCCGCCGCCCTGGACCGGGCCGGAGCCGACGACCTGTGGGTCGTGGAGGACCTGGGCTGGAACGGTGGCGTCAGCGCCGCCGCCCTGGCCCTGGCCGCCACCTCCCGGCTGCGGGTCGGCATCGGCATCGCACCCGCCCCACTGCGCAACCCGTCCCTGCTCGCCATGGAGATCGCCACGCTGGCCCGGATCCACCCCGGCCGGATCGTGGCCGGGATCGGTCATGGCGTGCCGGCCTGGATGAAGCAGGTCGGCGCCTACCCGAAGTCGCCACTGTCCCTGCTGGAGGAGAACGTGGTCGCCGTCCGCGGCCTCCTCAACGGCGAGACCGTCACCCTGGACGGCCGCGAGGTGCACCTGGACGGTGTCAAGCTGGTGCACCCGCCCGCGGTGGTCCCGCCGATCGTCACCGGCGTGGTCAAGCCGAAGGGTCTGGAGCTGTCCGGCCGGGTCGCCGACGGCACGATCATCGTCGAGGGCCTGAGCCCGGAGCGGATCACCGAGGCGATCGCCACCATCCGCAGCGGTGGGGCCGGCGACGACCACGAGATCATCAACTTCGCGTTCCTGCACGTGGAAGACGATCCGGAGGCCGCTGCCAAGATCCGGACGACGGCTCTGACCGGGCAGGCCGGGTTCCTCGGCGTGCCGGTCGAGGAGGTGTTCGGGCTGATCGGCCCGGCCGCCGACATCCCCGCGAAGATCCAGGCTCTCACCGACGTCGGCTCCGGCACCGTCGTGCTGCGCCCGTTCGGCGACGACCACCTCGGTCAGGCGCTGGCCGCGCTCAAAGCCCTGGGCCGCTGAGCCGCTCCATCACCTCCACCGGAAGTGACGGGTTGGCGGCGGCCTCCGCCGCCAGCCCGATGTCTCCCCCATCCGCTTCGTCCGTCTCGCCGCCGGCTCCTGCGGTGATCAGCTCGACGATCCGGGCGGCCGGCAGGTTCGGATGGGCCGCGGCGATCACCCGGGCCCGAACGTCGGCCAGGCACAGCTCCAGAACCTCGGCGGGCGCGTCGGCCCGCCGGGCGATCACCCGGAGCACCTTCGGCACCGACGGCTCGTGCCCGGCCAGATCGGTGAGCGGACCGGCCGACGCGTCCGGGCCAGCCCCACGCCCGGCCAGATCGGTCAGCAGACCGGCCGACGCCTCCGGGCCAGCCCCACGCCCGGCCAGATCGGTCAGCAAAACGGCCGACGCCTCCGGGTCAGCCCCACGCCCGGCCAGATCGGTCAGCAGACCGGCCGACGCGTCCGGGTTCGCGGCGACCCGCGCGATCACCCGGGCACCGTGCCGGGCCACCATGTCCCGCAACAACTCCTCGGGTATCCCCGGGTGCGGCGCGACCGCACTGACCACCTTCGCGTCCGGGTCACGGGCCAGCCGATCCCGGATCTCCGGCGGCAGATCACGACGCTCCGCCAACCGCATCCGCAGCTGCGGCGACGGGCTGCCGGCCAGCTCACGCACCTCGTCCGGCCCGGCCGCGGCGATCCGCGGCAGCAGACCGTCGGCCGTCTTGCGGATGGCCCGGCCGAGAAGATCCAGCGGCACCGACGGGTTCCGCGCCACCCTCCGGCGCACCTCCCGATCCTCGTCGTCGGCCAGCCGTCGCATCGTCGCCTCGGACAACCCCGGGTGCTCCGCCACCGCGGCCCGCACCCCGGGCACCGGATCGGTGGCCAGTCGCTCCGCCGCCTCCACCGGCAGATCACCGCGCCCGGCGAGCTGCCGGCGCACGAACGATGACTGATGTCCGGCCAGCCTAGCCACCGCCCCGACCGGCGTGGCCGGGTTATCCACAGCCTTACCCAGGAGGCTGTGGATAACTTCGGATCGGGGGTCGGTGACCAGCTCGGCGAGCGCCCACGGCGGGGTGTCCGGATTCGACGCCACCGCCACCCGCACCCCGTCGTCCGGATGCCGGGCCAGCCGCGCCAGCAGATCACCGTCCGTGGTGAAGCAGGCCAACTCGGCGACCACCTCGAAGTCGTGATCGGCCGCGAGCAGCAGATTCACCTGCGCGGGCAGATCCGGGCAGGCCGCCAGGCTCACCCTCCGCTTCGGATCGGGGTCACCGGCGAAGGCCACCGCCCACTCCTGGCGGCCACGACCCTCATCAAGCAGGACCATCGCCGTGTACGGCCGGACCGCCTCGTCCACATCCCCCGCGTCGAGCAGCCCACCCCGGGCGAGCGCCGCCGCGATGTCATCGGACCGGGCGGCCAGCACCCGGACCTGCTCCGGATCCAGATCGGTGCGCCGGGCCAGGCACTCGGCCAGCTCGTCGTCGGCGCCCTCGATCAGACGGGAGATCAGCACCGGCGGAAGCGCCGGGTTCCCGGCCAGCGCCTGCCGCAACTCACGGTCCCTCATGTCGATGGATGATCGCCGCCCCGGGCCACCACGGGCAAAGCGTTTTCGCCGATGATCGAAGCATGGACGTGATCACACAGTGGGTGCGCATCGCATGGACGAAACAGTCCCGGGGTGGCGCCGCGGCCATCCGGCGCAACGCGCTGCCCACCCTCTTCCCGCTGCCGGAGACCGGTGGACCACTACTGCACGAGATCGACATGCGGGAGTGGCAGGATTTCGTACCGCGGGCGTCGGTCAGTCACGAACCGCCCGCCGACCTCGGCCTGCGGGAAACCGGCGATCTCCTGCACGTGAAGCTGACTCCGGCACAGGGCGGCAACCCGGCCCGATGGTACGAGCGCCCCGCCGTCACCCTGACGCCCGGCCGGTGGATGCGGTGGCGGATCAACTACCGGTTCAACGGGCGCTGGTCCAACGACGGCTACTACCGGCTCGACACCCTGCACCTGACCTACCGGGGTGGCGCCTTCACCGGCCCACCCGCCCACGACCTCGACGACCGGGCCGACCTCTACTGACCCAGCGGCTTCACCCAGCGGGACCAGTCGTCCTGCCGCCGATATCCGTGCGCTGCCCAGATGCCGTGCGCGACGATGTTGCCGTCCAGGACCATGGCGTCGGTACGCGTACCGCCGAAGCTGGTGAACCGCTCCTCCGCCGCGGTGACCAGACGGCCGCCGAGACCCTCCCGCCTGCGGTGTGGCGCCACCGCCAGCCGGTAGAGGTGACAGCGCCAGCCGTCCCATCCGGCGATCACCGTCCCGACGATCTCCGCACCGTCCACGGCCAGGATCAGCGCCTCCGGATCCCGCCGGAACAGCGCCTCCACCGCGGCCCCGGTGTCCACCGGCCGGCTCTCGTTCTCCGCCGCCGACCGCCAGAACGCCAGCACCGCGGGCAACTCCGCCACGGTCGCCGCTCGCAAGATCACATCACCCATGGCTCTCACCGTAGGTTGAGACCACCATCCAGGAGAATCACTTCCCCGGTCAGGTACGTGTGACCGATGAGCATCAGAATCAGATCGGCCACATCGGACGGCTGAGCGGCCCGGCGCATCGGGCTCGCGGAACGCCACAACTCCTGAGCATCCGTCCACGAAGCAGTCATCGGGGTGTCGACCAGGCCGGGCGCCACCGCGTTCACCCGCACATCCGGCCCCAGCGCCGCCGCGAGCAGTTTCGTCACGTGGTTGAGCGCGGCCTTGCTAGCCGCGTACGCGATCGAACTGCCCTTCGGCCGCACCCCCGCATGGCTCGTCACGTTGACCACACAGCCGTTGCTCTCCCGCAGCGCGGGCAGTGCCGCCGTGCACAGCAGCCAGGGCGCGATCAGGTTCACGTCGAGCAGCCGCCGCCAGTCGTCAGCGGTCAGCCCGTCCAGCCGCGCGTGCGGAATCGGCCAGCTGATCCCCGCGTTGTTGACCAGCACATCCAGGCGCCCGTGCCGCTCCAGGACCGCCGGGACCAGCCCCGACGCCGCGTCGTCGTCACCAAGATCCGCTTGATGGTACGAGCCACCGAGCTCCTCAGCGAGCGCCTCCCCGTCGGCCCGGCTGGCCCGAGAATGAACCGCAACGGTCATCCCATCCGCCGCCAGCCGCCGGGCGGTAGCCGCCCCGATCCCCGACACCGATCCGGTGACCAGCACAACCTTCCCCACCGGGACAGCCTATGCGCTATCCACGACGCTCATCCGGCCGACGCCACCCGTGGGCCGGCGCCCGGTTCGGACCGCACGCGGGCTCACGGGGGTGTCCACTTCTGGCCTTCCCCCCGGCCGATCTTGGTGGATTTACCACCGTTTCCGGGCCTTCTTCTCAGCTGCTGGCCCGCTCGCGGTCGATTCCTCGCACGAATGTCCACCTTCCAGCTCCACCCCGGCTGATCTTGATGGATTTACCACCGTTTCGAGCCTTGTTCTCGGCTGCCTGATCACTTGCGGTCAGCCCCTCGCGCGGGCAACCCGTCCAGCCGAGATCTTGGAGGATTTAACACCGAAAACGGTGGTAAATCCACCAAGATCGGCCAGGGCGGAGCTGGAAGGTGGACACCCGCGCGGGGAATTGACCGCGAGCGGGCCAA
>NZ_JBNZCE010000059.1:0-83736 GCF_050589265.1 Actinoplanes sp. G11-F43 | reverse complement strand
TCGCCCGTGCCAACCGACGCGCCGACCGCCGATCACACGACCTCATCACCGCTGTGACCAGCAGTTACCCCAGAACGCAATGACCCTGCGTTGGGCCCGGCGACGAATCCGTCGACGGAAACCCACTGCTGAACGATGACACGGCTCATGAGACTCCTTCACAGCGGCCAAATCGGTCACGTTCTGTGCGGACATGGCCAGGCTATGCGCAACCCCTGACACAACCTCAGCCACCTCGCCAGCGCGATGATGCGGGTGTCCGTCGCCGCTCACGGCCGGCTGACCGTGGTGCAGTCTCTCGACTGTCTCACTATCGGCTGAGGTTGTCTGGTCGCGTATCAGCGCGGGTAACGGCAACCTGACCCCGCCACGTCAAGCGCGGCCGACTCAGGAGCCCGCGGCACCGGCCCGCTCGGCCATGTCAGTCGGGGAGCCATTACGCCCGGCCGACTATATTTCGATCATCAGGAGGGGAGACATGTCGACAAACGCACGAATCACCGGTGTGGCCTCGCTTCTCGCCGTCGGGGTGATCGGAGCCGGCGGATATCTCCTGCTGCGGGAGAACCATGACGGGCGGGGCGAGGACGCCGACGAGATCCGCAATGCCGTCGAGGAGTTCGTGCTGGCCGTCGACCGTGACGACCGGCAGGTGATCCGTGGCCTGGTCTGTGCACGGGAGCTCACCGCGATGCGTGACGTCGACGGCCGCGACGAGACCGACCCCGGCAGATTCGACCTCACCGTCTCACTGTCGCCGGTCACCGTCTCGGACACCGCCGTCGCCGGAGACGAGGCCCGCGCCACGATCTCCCGCCCAGCCATGACCGACCCGGTGACACTGGTCTTCCGCAAAGAACAGGGCTCGTGGAAAGTCTGCGACCCGGCAGCCGGTCACCGCACGAAATAGCCCACGCACAACCGGTCCAGCCACGCCTACGCCGTGACATGTGGCAGTTGAGTGCGGGCTTGAGTAACGATGTTGCCGCCCGGCGCAGCGCGGTCGACCATAGGCCGCGTGAACTACGTCAAAGTCGAGGCCGTACGTCGGATCGAGGCTGAGTGGCCCGGCTGGGTTGAAATGCGACTCCGCGAGGCGGACGGGACCACGACCGCCATCCTTGAGAAGGTTCCCGTTCTTCTCTCAGATGAGCAGCCACCTACCGAGCCGGAGATCCCCTCCCAGATCGATGTTCCGTGCGACGTGCTGGAACGTCACCAGGACGCTGCCGACTTCCCGTCCGTCCTCGTACGGCTGCACTTCCACATCCAGGACCAAAACGGTCGCAGCGTCTTTCGCGTTCCTGAAAGCGACGTCACCGGCCCCCGGTAGGCAAGTCGCTGCCCGACGGTGACGCGGGCTGCTGGAGGAACGCGCCATGCGGCAGTTGAGCACGTTCCACGACTGCGGTCCTTCATCGGTGGTGCCGGCTGGCGATACTGTTAGCGAAATCGCTTGGGAGGCGGGAACCTTGGGCGTGGTCGTCGAGGCCTACAGCAGGCTGGCGTACGTCGGTGCACACGTCACGTGTTGTCTGAAGGATGAACATAATGCGGGTTATGCCAATCGCATGATCCCCGAGCACGTCTTGTGTTGCTCCGAGAAGGGCCATCTCCCGGCCTACACCCAGACTGCTTTCTCGGCGTCGTTCCGAGGGATTCCTGTTGTCGGCCAAGGTGAGTTCCTCACTGGCGGGTGCTACGCCACCACTGCGCAGACGGAGGAGTTCGAGGCCTGGTCAGGTTCGTGTACCGGGTACGGGTACTGGCGGGCTGATCTGCAGAAGCAGTTCAATCCGGCACTGGACCCGGATGGCCCGTTCTACGAGTTGATCTGGTTCTCCGACTGCGAGGGCACCATCGGGTCGGAAGCCGCGGGAGATCTGCTGGCAGACTTCCGGGAACACTCGCCGATGTACCGGCCGCCATACGAGTGGTACGGCGAAACCTTCGAGGCCTTCACCCGCGCCTGTTCGCTCGCCGTGGACGGCGGCCTGATCGACTTCTGGTGACATCTCGATGTCTGCTGGCCGTCGCTTGCCGAAGGACTGGCGAGCGGAGCGATGACCAGGCACCGGACGCACCGACGGCCGACGCAGAGTGAAGCGCCGACCGCTCGGCTTTCGTCTGGAACCGATCGGCGTCAGGCACGCCGATGACCTGCTGGCTTTGTATCTCGCTCCGGCGGTGGCCCAGTGGTACGGCCCTTGGTCGCGCGAACGAGTGGAGCGGGAGGTCGCCAGGCTCGCTCGTTCGTGGTCGGTGGACGGGGTTCACAAGTGGATGGCCTACCACCGTGCGACCGGTGAGTGTGTCGGGCGTGGAGGCTTGTCGCGCAAGCATGTCGAGGCCCGGGAGCGTCTGGAACTCACGGCCGTTTCAACATCATCGGGTGAGGCGAAGGATGGTGAACGGCCTGGTCATCTCGCGGCTGGCCCGTCGGGTGGCTTCGGTGATGTCGATGCGGCCGGCCAGTCGTAGGGCGTTGATCGCCAGGTTGCGCGGGGAGGCCAGGATGCGGGGCCCGGACCGGGTCCGTATCCGGGAGTCGTCCTCGCGGTAGCAGGTGTCCCTGATGAAATACAGGGCTACGAGCAGCCGGAACCACCAACATCACCGCCGCCAACCGCCACCACGCCCGCGACAGCATCCGGCCACTGGCACTTCTCGGCCTCATTTAGGACTTTGCCGGGGCCCTGGGCACTACGGCAGGGCGGGATGCCGGTGCCGGCTGCCCGCCCTTCATGAACGGCGTGATCTCGTCGATCAGGTTCGGCTGCGCTATCACTCAACGTTGCCGGGGCGCGCACGGCTGCCGACTGTCGATGTTGCGGCCCACGAGGTGCTGACAACGCCCTGATCAGGGGCTATCTGTGCCAAGTCATGTGCGTTGCGGTCCGGGTCTGCGGAAGACTCGGGCACCTCAGAACGAACTCCGAGTGACGAGGTGCCGCCGATGAGCGACGAGTCTGTCCTGGCCAATGAGTCGATTGTTCCGTTGCTGCACTGTGTGGATCCGGAGGCGATGCTGGCGTTCTGGCGGGCGCTGGGGTTCGCCACCACCTGGGAACAGCGCCGGCCGTACGTCTACCTGGCCTTCCGCTGGAGCAACGTCGACCTGCACTACGGGTCGGGGCCGGACGGGCTCGACCCGACCCGGGAACACACCGGCGGATGCATGGTGATGGTGGACGCGGTGGCGCCCTACCACCGGCACTTCACCGAGGCCATGCGTGCGGCGTACGGCAAAGTGCTCGGCAAGGGTCTCCCCCGGATCACCCGGTTCCGTCCCGGCGCCACCCGGTTCTCGGTGATCGACCCGTCCGGCAACTCGATCATCTTCATTCGCCGGAACGAACCACAGCCGGAGTACGGCGGATCGAAGCAGCTCACCGGGCTGGCCAAGGTCCTCGACAACGCCCGGGTGCTGCGCGAGTTCAAAACCGACGACCTGGCCGCCTACCGCGCCCTGAACTCCGGCCTGCGCCGCCACGGCGACACCGCCTCCACCGTGCACCAGGCGATGGCGCTGGCCGCCCTGATCGAACTCTGCACCCACCTGAACGACCCGGACCGGGTGCCGGAGTGGGGCACCCGTCTACAGAAACTGTCCCTGACCCCGGAGGAACGGGACCAGGTGACCGGGTACGTCGCCGACCCCGGTCTCCTCGAGCCGTGGCTCAGCTGATCAGAGTTGATCGATACCGGTCAGGTCGATGTCAATCTTGAACGGCGCCACCAGGGTGATCCGCTCGTGGAAGATCCCGAGCAGACCATAGGTGCCACTCGCCGGATCACGCTCATAGGCGTAGACCACGGGATCACCGTCGGGGTCCTCCACCCGCCAGAAGAACGGAATACCGGCCTGGGCATACAGCTGAGGCTTCCATTTCCGGTCACATTCCTCGGACTCCGGTGACACCACCTCGACGGCCAGCACCACCGCGTCCGCCGGGTAGAAGGTCCGGCTCCGCGCATCGACCGCGTCGGCTCGCAGCACGATCAAGTCAGGCTCTGGCCGGTTCCGCGGGCCCAGAACGACGGACATCCCACGCCGAACTCGAAACTCATCACGAGGTGCACTGGCCCGCAAGCCCTGTAGCAGCACGTCGACCAGAACGGAATGTGCGTCCTTCTGCGGACTCACGACGACGAGAAGCCTGTCGATGAGCTCGGAATGAGGGGGAAGTCCGGGAATCCGGTCCAGATCATCTGCGGTATAACTGTCCGTCGGTGGCCAGCGCCACTCAGCTACCGGTTCGGGGCTCATGGACCCTACCCCTTCCCCGAGCGGAATGCCTCATCGTGCAGCCTACCGGCTGACCGGGTGGGTCGCCGGATCACCGGGCGTGGCGGAGAATCGGGGCATGTTCGTGATCAGGGAGAAGTTCTTTTCCATCGGCGACGACTTCGACGTGCTGGATGAGCACGGGGCGAAGGTCTACCACGTGGACGGCAAGGTGCTCAGCCCGCGTGGGCGGGTGGTCATCGAGGACGCGGCCGGGGAAGAGGTGGCGTCGGTGCACCGGCATCTGGTCGCGCTGCGGCCGACCTACGAGATCCGGATCGGTGGGGAGAAGGCGGCCGAGGTCAAGAAGAAGCTGTTCACCCCGTTCCGGGACAAGTTCACCATCGACGTGCCGGGGCCGGACGACCTGGAGATGAAGGGCGACCTGCTGGACCACGAGTACGTGATCGAGCTGGGCGACGTCGAGGTGGCCTCGGTGTCGAAGAGGTGGCTGACGATCCGGGACACGTACGCGGTGAAGGTCGCCGACGGGGTCGACCCGCTGCTGATCATCGGCAGTGTGCTGGCCCTGGATCTGGCGCTGGAGCGGGCCGAGGAGAAGAAGGAGAAGACGGAACGCGACGAGGACTGATCAGATCCAGTCGGTGTGCCGTGGCCAGGACAGTAACGTGTCGACCACTTCGGGTTCCTCGTACGGGGAAGCCGGGGTGGTCGTGGTGTAACGACTGCGGTGGAACAGCAGCGGGGTGATGTCGCGGCACTGGCCGAGGGCGGTCACCCGGCCGGTGACGATGGCGTGATCGCCGCCCGGATGCACCGCCTCCACCCGGCAGTCCGCCCAGGTCAGTGCCCCGTCGAGCAGGGGGACACCGGACGGCGCGGGTGTCCAGCCGACGGTCGCGAACCGGTCGGCGCCGCGGGTGCCGAACAGCCGGGAGACGTCGCGCTGGTCGGAGGCGAGCACGTTCACGCCGAAGATACCGGCCGCCCGGATCCGCTGCCAGGTCGCCGAGCCGGCCTGTGGACAGAACAGCACCAGCGGCGGGTCCAGGGACAGCGGCGCGAACGCCTGGCAGGCGAACCCGGCCGGGCCGGCACCGTCGACCGTGGTGATCACGGTGACGCCCGTGCCGAAGTGGCCGAACACGTGCCGGAAGCGGGATCTCAATGGCCGCCGCCGGTGAGGAACCGGTGGCCCCAGACGCTGTGCGCGGTGGTGTGCCGGGCGATCCAGGTGCCGTCGTCGACGGTCCGGCCGCCGTAGCCGTACTCGATGTCGAAACCGCTCGGGGTTCGTACGTAGAAGGAGATCATCCCGTCGTTGGCGTGCCGGCCCAGCGTGGAGATCATCGGGGCCTTGTTCCGGGCGCACCTGTCGATGGCCAGGCCCACGTCGTCCAGGGTCTCCGTCTCGATCATCAGGTGGATCAGGCCGGACGGCGCGGGGATCGGCGCCAGGGCCACGCTGTGGTGCCGCGGGCCGCAGCCGAGGAACCGCATCCACAGCGGGGTGTCACTCGGCGGCATGCCGAGGTGTTCCGGGACCAGGCGCATCGTGTCGCGCAGGCGGAACCCGAGGACCTCGGTCCAGAACCGCAGCGACGCCTCGTCGTCGCGGGCCGGCAGCACGATGTGGCCCATGCCCTGGTCGCCGGTGACGAACCGGGTGCCGTACGAGCTGATCGCCGGCCGGCTGTCCAGGGCGGCGCCGCAGAAGAACTCCAGCCGGTTGCCGGACGGGTCGTCGACGCTGATCAGGTGGGAGACGCGGCGGTCGGCCAGCTCGGCGGCGGCGGCCGGTTCGACAGCGATGCCGGCCTCCTCCAGTACGCCGGTGAGCCGGGTCAGGGCGGCCGGATCGGCCAGCTCCCAGCCGGAGGCGGCCAGCCGGTCGCGCTCGCCGGGCACCACCACGATGCGGGCGGGCAGGTCGTCCATCCGCAGGTAGACGGCCCGCGGGTCGGGGCCGCGGCCGTCGGTCATGCCGAGCACCTTGACGCCGAAGTCGCGCCAGGCGGGCAGGTCGGTGGCCTCCACGCGGAGGTAGCCGAGGGATCGGATGATATTGCTCACGGGCGGTCCCCTCTCGGGATCATGAACCGTTCGGCGCGTCGGCCGCGATAGCTCAGTCAGAGGACGAAGAGGTGAGGAGGAAGTCGATGGCCAGGCGGTTGAACTCGTCGAATTTCTCCAGGTGGGCCCAGTGGCCGCAGCCGCCGAAGACGTGCAGGCGGGCGTTGCGCAGCATCTTCAGGGCGACCAGCGCGCCGTCGAGGGGGTTGACCCGGTCCTCACGGCCCCAGACCAGGAGGGTCTCGTGGTGGAGGCGGTGGGCGTCCCGCCACAGGAGCCCTTGCTCGTACGTCGCGGGGTCGCTGAAGGACAGCCCCATCTCGCGCATCGCTCGCCGGGCGGCGGGATCGCCGGCGGCCTGGAATCGTTCGTCGATCAGTTCCGGCGTGATCAAGGACGGATCGAACACGAGGGTACGCAGGAAGGCCGCCAGCCTCGCCCGGCTCGGGTCACGGCCGAAGGCTCCGAGCCGCTTCACGCCCTCGGTGGGGTCGGCGGCGAAAACGTTCAGCGACAGTCCGCCGGGACCCATCAGCAGCAGCCGGCGGGCTCGGGCCGGGTGGTCGAGCGCGAACCGGACGGCCGTGCCGCCGCCGAGTGAGTTGCCGATCAGGTCGACCCGGTCGATGCCGAGTTTGTCGAGCAGGGCGGCCAGTTCGGTGGCGGCGTGGGTGAAGTACTGCCCGGTGATGGAGTCGCCGACCGATCCGCCGTACCCGGGCTGGTCCACCGCGAGGACGTCGAAGTGTGGGGCGAGGGCGGGGATCGTACGGCCGAAATTGCTCATGGCCGACGCACCCGGGCCGCCGCCGTGCAGAAGGACCACCGGGGACCCGGCGCCGTCGCGGTGAAAGGCGAGCGTCATGTCACACCATCGCGTCGTTGAGCGGCATGCCGAACTCGCCGCGGCCGAACATGGACAGGGCCCGCTCCGGGTCGTTGATCGCATGGACCCGGCCGGCGTGGGCGTCGCGCCAGAACCGCTGGATCGGGGTGCCGGTGCGCAGTGCCCGGCCGCCGGAGTTCTCGAAGAGGCGGTCGACGGCACGGATCGCCAGCTCGGTGCCGCGGACCTGATCGCGGCGGACCCGCAGGCGCAACGGCATCGGCAACCTGGTGCCGGCGGTGGTCAGGTCCATCAGCTCGCGCATGTCCGCCTCCAGCGCGAACCACGCCGAGTCGATGTCGCCGGCCGCCTCGGCCACCCGCACCTGGGAGTGTGGGTCCTCGGCGGCCTTGACCCCGGCGTAGGACGCCCGGACCCGTTCGCGCATGTGGTCGACGTGCGCGCGGTAGGCGCCGGTCGCCATGCCGATGATCGGGGTGGTGATCGCATAGGAGAAGATCGACGCGTACGGGATGCGGTAGAGCGGCCCGGGGTTCTGCTCCTGCCCGGGGCACCGGCAGCGGGACGTGTCGTTGAAGCTGAGCGACCGGTGCTCGGGCACGAACGCGCCGTCGACGACGATGTCGTTGCTGCCGGTGCCGCGCAGCCCGACGGTGTGCCAGACGTCCTCGATGGTGTAGTCGGCGGCCGGCAGCAGGAAGGTCTTGAAGTCGGCCGGTGTGCCGTCGTCGCCGGGTGGGACGATGCCGCCGAGCAGCACCCAGGTGGCGTGATCACAACCGGACGAGAAGCTCCAGCGGCCGGTGACCCGGTAGCCGCCGTCGACCCGCTCGATCCGGCCGGTCGGGGCGTAGGACGACGACATCCGGGTGCCGGTGTCGCCGCCCCAGACGTCCTGCTGGGCCCGGTCCGGGAAGAGCGCGAGCTGCCAGGCGTGCACCCCGATCACCGAGGCGACCCAGCCGGTGGACCCGCAGGCGGAGGCGATCTCGCGGACCCCGGTGAGGAAGGTCAGCGGGTGCGCCTCGTGGCCACCGAACCGGGCCGGTTGCAGCAGGCGGAAGAAGCCGGTCTCGGCGAGGGCTTTCACGGTCTCCGGGGCCAGCGCGCGGCGGTCCTCGGTCTCCTGTGCACGGTCGCGCAGAACAGGTAACAGTTCTCGAACTCCGGCGAGGACCGCTTCCATGAGATCCCTCCAGGCTGGTTGGCCGCGTGTCGAGCGCCCCCTATACTAGAACACGTTCTACCTAGAACCCAGGACCAGGAGCGGTGAATGAGCATCAGCCAGCAACCGCGCAGCATCGACGCCGGGCGGCCGCCCGCCAGGTTCGCCCGGGGGTGGCACTGCCTGGGCCTGGCCGGCACGTTCCGGGACGGGCGGCCGCACGCGATCGAGGCGTTCGGCACCAAACTGGTGGTCTTCGCGGACTCCCGGGGCGAGCTGCACGTGCTCGACGGCTACTGCCGGCACATGGGCGGCGACCTCACCCAGGGCACCGTCAAGGGCGACACCATCGCCTGCCCGTTCCACGACTGGCGGTGGCGGGGCGACGGCCGGTGTGTCGAGGTGCCCTACGCGCACCGGATCCCGATGCGGGCCCGCACCCGGTCCTGGACCACCTGTGAGCAGAACCGTCAGCTGTTCGTCTGGAACGATCCGCAGGGCAATCCGCCACCCCCGGAGGTGGCGATCCCGCGCATCGAGGGCGCGTTCTCCGACGAGTGGAGCGACTGGACCTGGGACTCGGTGCGCATCGACGGCGCCAACTGCCGCGAGATCATCGACAACGTGGTGGACATGGCCCACTTCTTCTACATCCACTTCGCCTTCCCGACGTTCTTCAAGAACGTGATGGAGGGCCACGTGGCGGCACAGTTCCTGCGGACCCGGCCGCGCCCCGACGTGCCGATGAGCGCCAAACAGTCCGGTGACTCGACGCTGCGGTCCGAGGCGGCGTACTACGGGCCGTCCTACATGATCGACTACCTGTACAACGACTGGAACGGCATCGAGATCGAGTCGGTGCTGATCAACTGCCACTATCCGGTCACGCCCGACTCGTTCGTCCTCCAGTGGGGCGTGATCATGAAACGCCTGCCCGGCCTCACCACCGAGCAGGCGGCCCGCGCGGCCGGCAGATTCGCCAAGGGCATCGGCGTCGGCTTCCTGCAGGACGTGGAGATCTGGAAGAACAAGACCCGCATCGACAACCCGCTGCTCTGCGCCGAGGACGGGCCGGTCTACCAGCTCCGCCGGTGGTACGAGCAGTTCTACGTGGACGTCGACGCGGTCACCGACGACATGGTGGCCCGCTACGAGTTCGAAGTCGACACCACCCGGGCGGTCCAGACGTGGGAGGCCGAGGTCGCCGCCAACCAGGCCGCCGCTTCATGACGGCCACCCCCGAACTCCGGGACCACCTCGACGGCGGACTCGTCCCGATCCCCTGCGACACCTGCGGTCAACCGGTGCGGGCCGGGCGGCGCAGCGAGATGCAGACCAGCGTGCAGTGGTCCGGGCCGTCCTGCGAACGGCTCACCACCCTCGCCGGAGACCGGCCGCCCGCGCTCGTGCCGACCTGCCCGGCACTGCGCGACAGCCTCGACCGCGCCATCCGTGAGGGACGCCTGGAGGTGAGCTGATGCCCGACTTCCGCCCGGTCCGCGTCGCCGCGGTGATCACCGAGACCGCCGACGCGTGTTCGCTGGTGCTGGACGCCGACCTCGACTACCGCCCCGGGCAGTACCTGACGGTCCGGACCCCGGCCGGAGCCCGCTGCTACTCGCTGGCCAGCGCACCCGGCACCGGCGAACCGCCGAAGATCACGGTGAAACGGATGACCGGCGGCCGGGTCTCCAACTGGATCGCCGACCACGTCCGGGCCGGCGACACCCTGGACATGGCCGGGCCGGCCGGAACGTTCCACCCCACCTCGCTCGACGACGAACTGCTGCTGCTGGCCGGCGGCTCCGGCATCACCCCGATCATGGGGATCGTCAAATCACTGCGGAGAACCCCCGCGCTGCTGTACGCCAACCGGAACGCCGAGTCGATCATCTTCCGGGCCGAACTGGACGCCCTCCTGCCGGTGATGCACTGGCTGGACAGCGAACGTGGGGTGCCGACCGCCGACGATCTTCGGGAGCTGCTTCACCCGTACACCGATCGGGAAGCTTTCGTCTGTGGTCCTGAGCCTTTCGTGGCGGTCGCGGAGAAGGCGCTGCGGATGGCCGGCGTCCCCGAATCCCGCATCCGGATCGAACGATTCGAACTCGAACCAGCCTCCGGCGCTCTCAGCAGGCCCGACGCCCCCGCACTCAGCAGGCCGGAGGCGAACGCTTCCACCGAGCCCGATGCGACCGCTCTCAGCGGGCCCGGCGCGACCGCTCCCGGCGCGACCGCTCCCGGCGCGCCCGCTCTCAGCGCGCCCGATGCGACCGCTCCCGGCGCGACCGCTCTCAGCGGTCCCGATGCAGCCGCACCCGGCGCGACCGCCGAGGTGGAGATCGACGGGCAATCCCATGTGCTGCCGTGGCTGGCCGGGCGGCGACTACTCGACGTCATCATCGACGCCGGGCTGAACCCGCCCTACTCGTGCCGGCAAGGACAGTGCGGGGCGTGCGCGGTACGCCTGATCAGCGGCGAGGTCACCCTGATCAACAACGAGATCCTGGACGAGGAGGACTTCGCCGACGGTTACATCCTGGCCTGCCAGGCGGTCGCGGTGAGTGATCGGGTCGCGGTTACATACTACTGATCTGGTACGTTCCACGGCCCCTTCGCCGAACCACGATGCCCCGCATCGTCCCCGCGAGGTGACCCCGGCCTCCCGACCGTCACGCGACCGCCGGGCCGATGCGTCCCGTCACCGGTCACCCCACCCCCGAGCCGCCGCCCCAAAGCCATTCCGCCGTTCCGAAGCCATTCCGCCGTTCCGCCGTTCCAAAGCGGTTCCGCCGTTTCCGCCGTTCCGCTGCTTCGAAGCCGTTCCGCTGTTTCGAAGCCGTTCCGCCGTTCCACCGCCGTCCCAAAGCCATTCAGCCGTTCCAAAGCGGTTCCGCCGTTCCGCCGTTCCGCTGCTTCGAAGCCGTTCCGCCGTTCCACCGCCGTCCCAAAGCCATTCAGCCGTTTCAAAGCGGTTCCGCCGTTCCGCCGTTCCGCTGCTTCGAAGCCGTTCCGCTGTTGCTCCAAAGCCCGCGGCACGGCGCCTGCTCACGATCAGCCCTTGTGTGCCCCCATCGGCGCCTTGGGGCCTTTTTCTCGACTACCTGATCACTTGCGGTCAATCCCTCGCGCGAGCGAGTCGCCCAGCGGCGATCTTGGCATTTTTACCACCGGAAAAAGCCTTCTTCTCGGCTGCTGGCCCGCTCGTGGTCAATTTCGCGCACGATTGTCCGCCTTCCAGCTCCGCCCCGGCCGATCTTGGCGGATTTACCACCTAAAACGGTGGTAAATTCGCCAAGATCTCAGCTGAGCGGGTCGCCCGCGCGAGGGATTGACCGCGAGTGATCAGGCGGCCGAGAGCAAGGCTCGAAAAGGTGGTAAAACCACCAAGATCGGCCGAGGATAGGGCCGGAAGTGGACACGCGCACGGGGAATTGACCGCGAGGAGCGGGCCAGCAGCCAAGAACAAGACTCCCCGAGCCCGGCAGGCGATCACATTCCGGATGGCGTGAGTCATGATCGGGCACTCAGCACCGATACCAACACACAACCCCGCGATCTCAGATGCGCGCCGGCGTTCGTGCGCGCATCCGCGATCGCGCGCTCTGGGGGCGGTCCGAGGTCCGAGGTCCGAGGTCCGAGTCCGAAGTCCGATGGGCTCGGGGCAGGTGCCCACGTTGGCGGATCGGGAGGGGGTTCACCTGCGGAAACGTCATGGGACCGGGTCTGACCCGCCCGCGAACCAATCAACCATCAGGGTCCTATTCGAGCCGTAAAGTCGGCACACGGTCTGACCTCGACCACGGGGGAACGGAGGGCGGAGGAGCGGTAGGCACCGACGGTGGCGAGGAGGCAGAAGCGGACGGTGGTGGAGCAGCGAATGCGGAGGGTGATGACTGGGCCGTGTTGTGGCCGGCGCGGCGGCCGGAGAAGACGCAGTCGGCTATCGACAGGCCGCTGACATAGGAGCCCGAGCAGATCCCCACCGCGGTACGGCCGACCGCGCACAACCCCCCGGCCGCGCCGAAACCGACCACCACGACGTCCACGAGCCCTCCCCGGAAAAGGCGGGATAACTATAACCTGTTCTAGTGATGACCGAGGAGGAGTACGACGTCGTCGTGGTCGGCAGCGGCGCGGCCGGCATGACCGCCGCACTGGCCGCCGCACACCTGGGCATGAGCGTGGTCGTGGTGGAGTCCGCGGCGAAGTACGGCGGTTCGACGGCCCGCTCCGGTGGCGGCCTGTGGATGCCGGGACCGGAAGCGGCCACCTATCTGAAACACGTTGCAGGCGATGAGGTGCCGGCGGCGCGACGGGACGCGCTGTTGGAGCACGGGCCGGCGGTGCTGGAGTTCGTCCGGAGACACACGCCGCTGGAGTTCGTCCGTGTGCCCGGCTATCCCGACTATCACCCCGAAGCGCCCGGTGGACTGGCCGAGGGGCGCACCGTGGAACCGAGGCCGTTACGCGTACCGCAAATCGATCTTGAAGATCTTGCCCCGCCCTATCGGGCCGCGCCGAGCGGAATGGCCGTGACGGCTGCCGATTATCGCTGGTTGTCACTGGGGCTGCGGCATCCGCGATCGGTGTGGACGGTGGCGAGACTGATGGCCGGGCGGCTGCGCGGGCGGCGGCTGACGATGGGGCAGGCACTCGCCGCCGGGCTGCGGGCGGGCCTGCGGGCGGCCGGGGTTCCGGTGCTGCTCGGCACGCCGATGTCCGGCCTGGTCACCGCGGGCGGGCGGGTCACCGGCATCCGCTGCGGCTCGACGGCGCTGCGGGCGCGGCGCGGGGTGATCCTGACCGCCGGCGGGTTCGACCACAACGAGCGGCTTCGCCGCAGACACCACGATCTGGGTACGGGCGGAACGGTCGGCGCCGCCACCAACGTCGGCACCGCGATCGAAGCCGGCCAACGGCTCGGGGCGGCGGTGGACCTGATGGACGAGGCGTGGTGGGGTCCGGCCCTGCCGCTGACCGGCGGACCCTTCTTCTGCCTGGCCGAACGCAACCTCCCGGGCAGCCTGATCGTGGACGGCACCGCCCGCCGGTTCGTCAACGAGGCCGCGCCGTACGTCGACTTCGTGCACACCGTCCTCGGCCGCACCGGCACCGGCCCGCACCGGCCGACCTGGCTGATCGCCGACCGCACGTACCGTGACCGCTACCTGTTCGCCGGTCACGGTCCGCGCACGCCACTGCCGCGCCGCTGGTACGACGCGGGTGTGGCCCACCGGGCGGGCAGCCTGGAAACGCTGGCCGCCCGGATCGGCGTGCCGGCCGGCGAGCTGCGGCGGACCGTCGACCGGTTCAACCGGTTCGCGGCGACCGGGCGGGACGAGGACTTCGGGCGGGGCGAATCGGCGTACGACCGCTACTACGGCGACCCGCGGCAGCGCCCGAACCCGTGCCTGGGCCCGCTGTCACGCCCGCCGTTCCACGCGTTCGCGCTGATCCCCGGCGACCTGGGCACCAAGGGCGGGCTGCGCACCGACGAACGGGCCCGGGTGCTGCGCGCGGACGGCACCCCGATCCCCGGCCTGTACGCGGCCGGAAACACCTCGGCCTCGGTGATGGGCCGCGGCTACGCCGGCGCCGGGGCCACCCTGGGACCGGCGCTGACGTTCGGCTTTCTGGCCGCGGTGGACATTCGCGCGGGCGGTCCGGCCGGCAGCCGGGACAGCTGAGGCGTGGCGGTCCGTACCGATCGACATGCGGAGGTCGTCCTAGGGGCGCCGCTGTTGGAGGACCCGGATCGGGACCACTGGACTCGACTTCCTATCGTGACGTTGTCGTTTCACAGCGTGTGTGTCTCATGTGGATCTCACAACGGGGGTGAGCGTGCGGATCAGTACCCCACGGCTGTACTGGCTGACAGCCGCCGGACTGGTGGCTCTCGGTGTGCTCGCCGGGGCGGCGGCGTTCGGGGATGTGCGCGGCCGGTCCGCCCTGATCACCGACGTGGCCGGGGTGAGCGGACCGGTCAGTGTGGACGCGCAGACCCTCTACCGGGCGCTGGCGGACGCGGACGCCACCGCCGCGACCGCGTTCCTGGCCACCGAGGGCGAGTCGGCGACTCTGCGGGATCGCTATCTGACCGATGTGGCGCGGGCGACCGCGGCCCTGACGGTGGCGTTGCGGGACGCCGACGGCGAGAACGCGGCCCGGCTCGGGGTGGTCGCCGATCAGCTGCCGGTCTACACCGGCCTGGTGGAGACGGCGCGGGCGAATCAGCGGCTGGGGGTGCCGCTCGGCGGGGCCTACCTGCGGGAGGCGTCGGGCCTGATGCAGCAGACGATCCTGCCGGCCGCCGCGGGTGTCCTCGACCGGACGAGTGAGCATCTGGCCGGCGAGCAGGAGGAGGCGGCCGGTTTCCCGTGGGCGGCGACCCTGATGACGGTGCTGCTGGTGGTGGCGCTGGTGGCCGCCCAGGTGCTGCTGGCCCGGCGCAGCCGCCGGATCCTCAACCTGGGTCTGGTGGCGGCGAGCGCGGTGGTGGCCCTGGCCCTGCTCTGGTCGGTGATCGCGCTGGGGGTGTCGGGGCGGCGGCTGGACACCGGGCGACGGGACGGCACCGCCCTGGTGGAGCTGTTGGCGAACGCCGGCCGGGCCTCGTTGCAGGCGCGCGCCAACGAGTCGCTGACCCTGGTGGCGCGGGGTGGTGGGGCGGAGTTCGAGAAGACGTTCGCGGCCCGGATGGACGAGCTGATCGGCCGGGACGGCACGGGTGGCCTGTTCGCCCGCGCGCTGGCCCGGGCGCCGTCGGATGACCGGCCGCTGATCGGCGAGGCCCGGGACGCGGCGGTCCGCTGGCGGGTGCTGCATGACGAGGTGCGGGCGGCGGATGACGGCGGCGACTGGAACCGGGCGGTCGAGCTGGCCACCGCGGACGGGCCGGAGGCGCTGCCCGCGGTGTTCGCCCGGCTGGACGACAGCCTGCTCCGGGCGCTGGATGCCGGCAATGAGCGGGTGGAGCGGCAGGCGGGGCGGGCCGGTGGCGCGCTGACCGGGCTGGCCGCGGGGCTGGTGGTGTTGACCGGCGGGCTGGTGGCGGCTGTCGGGGCGGGGTTCCGGCCGAGGATCGGAGAGTACCGATGAGATCCAGGATCACCGCCGGTGCGCTGGTGGTCGCACTGTTGACCGCGGGGTGTGGGGCGCCCGGTGAGGTCCGGCCGGTTCCGGCGGACGCCACCGCGCGGGTGCCCCGGCCGCTGAACGTGCAGGATCCGGCCGACGTGCCGAGCAAGGGGCCGGTGCCGACCTGTGATCCGCGGGCCAGCCTGCGCCCGCGGGGCGCACTGCCGAAGCCGGGCGCGATGCCGGCCGGGAGCACGATGGCGACGATCGTGGCGAACGGGCGGCTGGTGGTCGGCATCGATCAGAACGCCTATCTGTTCGGGTTCCGTGATCCGGCGACCGGTGAGCTGGCCGGTTTCGAGATCGACATGGCCCGGGAGATGGCGCGGGCGCTGTTCGGTGATCCGGGCAGGGTGCAGTTCCGGGCGATCACCACCGCGGACCGGATCCCGGTGCTGGAGAACCACCAGGTGGACATGGTGATCCGGACCATGACGATGACCTGTGAGCGGTGGCAGCAGGTGTCGTTCTCCACCGAGTACATCGCCTCCCGCCAGCGGCTGCTGGTGCGCAAGGCCGACAAGATCCGCGACTTCCCGGACCTGGCCGGGAAGAAGGTGTGCGCCACCCGGGGCAGCACCAGCATCGTCACCATCGACGAGCAGCCGGGTGATCTCATCCCGGTCAGCACCGACAGCACCCTGGACTGTCTGGTGTTGTTGCAGCAGCACCAGGTGGACGCGGTGTCCACGATCGACATCCTGCTGGCCGGGCTGGCCGCGCAGGATCCGGCCACCGAGGTGGTCGGAAAGCCGGTGTCCGACGAACCTGCGGGAATCGGCATCCCGAAGGACAAGCCGGACATGGTCCGTTTTGTTAACGGGGTTCTGGATCGGATGCGCGCCGACGGCACCTGGACGCGTGTCTACGACCGCTGGCTCCGGGACCGGCTGGGTCCGGCCGACCCACCGGTGGCGGTTTACCAGCGATGACAGGTCGTATGGCGGACAACACGGGTGGCCGGGTTGGACTACCCTGACGCGACCGGTCGATGACCGGACGGACGGGAAGGATGGCCGGGTGCTGACGGCGACTGTGGTGTTCCTGGTGATCGGCGGCGTGGCCGCGGCGGTCCTGGCGCTGGCGCTGCTCGGTGGCGAACTACTGCATTTCGGGCATCCGGACGCCGGTGGCCCGGTGTCGCTCGAAGTGGTGGCCGGCTTCCTCGGAGCGTTCGGTTTCGCCGGAGCCGCGGCGTCCGAGCTGCTCGGGGCCCGTACCGCCGCGGTGATCTCGATCGCTGTCGCGATCGGCGCGCTGGCCGCCGTGCCCGCCGCCTGGCTCGCGTGGCGCCTCTCCCGGGCCGCCCGCGACATGCGCACCGACGCCACCCCGCAACGGGAGAACCTGGTGGGTTCGCTCGGTGTGGTGGTCACCTCGGTCCCGGCCGGCACCGGTTACGGCGAGGTCCGGCTACAGTTCGGCGGCCAGCCGGTCAAGGTCTACGCGCGGTCCGACCACGCCCTCCCCACCGGCACCGAGGTCTTCGTGATCGAGGCGCCCAGCGACACCAGTGTCGTCGTCGAGAAGACTCCCTGAAAAACCTCCTCAAAGGTCGAAACACACCCCACTAATCGGGAAGGCCTCAATGTCTGGATTGTTGTACGCGATCGCCGGTGGCGTGCTGTTGATCGTGTTGGTCGTCGTGTTCGTGCTGTCCCGGATCAAGGTGGCCGGGCCGAACGAGGCTTTCATCATCACCGGCCGCAAGGGCAAGACCACCCAGGGCCTGGACGGCACCAGCAGCACCGACCTGTCGGGGCAGAAGGTCGTCATGGGCGCCTCGGTGTTCGTGCTGCCGATCGTGCAGAAGCTGCAGTCCCTCGACCTGTCCAGCCGCCGTATCGACGTCGGCATCAAGGGCGCGGTGTCCAAGCAGGGCATCCGCACCGAGCTGCACGGTGTGGCGATCGTCAAGGTCGGCGGCACCGAGGGCGCGATCCGGGCCGCCGCGCAGCGGTTCCTGCACCAGCAGTCGGAGATCGAGGACTTCACCCGTGAGGTGCTCGCCGGCGCGCTGCGGTCGATCGTCGGCCGCCTCACCATCGAGGAGATCATCCGGGACCGGGCGGCGTTCGCCAGCGCGGTCGCCGAGGAGGCCGAGCACTCGATGACCAACCAGGGTCTGGTGCTCGACACGTTCCAGCTGCAGGACATCGTGGCCGAGGGCTCGTACCTGCAGGATCTGGGCCGTCCGGAGGCCGCCCGGGTGCTCAAGGACGCGGCCATCGCCGAGGCCCGGGCCCGGCAGGCCGCCGAGCAGGAGCGGCTGCTGGCCGAGGAGGCGATCGCCGAGGCGAACCGGAACCTGTCGCTGAAGCAGGCCTCCATCCAGGCCGAGATCGACGCGGCGAAGGCCCAGTCGGCCGCCGCCGGCCCGCTGGCGCAGGCCGAGCGGGACCAGAAGATCCTGGCCGAGCAGCAGAAGGTGGCCGAGCAGAACGCCGAGCTGAAGCAGCGTCAGCTGGACACCGAGGTGCGCAAGCCGGCCGACGCCGCACGGTACCGGGTGGAGCAGGAGGCCGAGGCGGCCCGCAGCGCCGCGGTGCTGCACGCCGACGCGCAGCGGCAGGCCACCATCGCCGGTGCGCAGGCCCAGGCCGAGCAGGCCCGCCTGACCGGTGAGGGTGAGCGGGCCCGCCGTGCCGCGCTGGCCGACGCCAACGCGATCGAGGGTGTCAAGGAGGGTGAGGCCGAGAAGGGCCGCCGGTCCGCGATCGCCGAGGCGATCGAGCGGGAGGGTGCGGCCGAGGCCGCCGCGATCCTGGCCAAGGGTCAGGCCGAGGCCGAGGCGATGGCCCGCAAGGCCGAGGCGTTCGCCGCGTACGGTGACGCCGCCGTCATCGACCTGCTGGTGAAGGTGCTGCCGCAGGTGGTCGAGGCGGCCAGCGCCCCGCTCGGCAACGTCGACAAACTGACCGTCATCTCCACCGACGGCGCCACCTCGCTGACCAAGTCGGTGGCCGGCAACGTCGCGCAGGGCCTGCAGATCGGCAGTGACCTGACCGGTATCGACCTGACCGGGCTGCTGTCCAAGCTGGGTGCCGGCGCGAAGCTGAACGGCGACCAGCCGGCCGTCGAGGCCAAGGCCCAGGACTGACCGGACGTCACCGGCCTGCCAGCGACACCACCAGGTGTTGCAGCAGGCCGGTGTCGTAGTTCCGGCCGCCGATCCGCAGGCCGGAGATCTCCCAGTCCAGCACGTAGGCGACCTCGTCACCCTCGACGGTGGCGGCCACCGGCAGGATCTGGTGGTAGTCGCCGAGCGGGAACATCGGCCCGGCGATCGGCCGCCGCAGGGTCGACGGCTCGAACAGGACGACCCGGTCCCCGATCGGTTTCGTGCCGTACCGGTCGAGCAGCCAGCGGTAGTCGGCGGGCAGTTCGACACCGATCCGGGTGGTCACCTTGTCCCAGTCGACCGGCGCGTGCCCGGCCGGTGGCCCGGTCAGCTGGGCCAGCCGTTTCGGCAGGTCGGCGCCGTAGGCGAAGGACACCTCGACGAGCACCGGCGCGTCGTCGCCGCCGGACACCACGGCCAGGACCACCGCCCAGTGCCCGGCCCGCAGCCGGGCCTTCGCCGGGTGCAGGTCCCGCTCGTCCCGGTCGAATCCGCCGCCCTCCGGCAGGCCGAGCTGGCGGGTGAGTTCCCGCACCGCCGACTCCGCGGCGGCCTGTACCGCCCGGTCGCCGGACGGGCCGAAGGCCGGCAGGTCGACGATGATCCGGCCGTCGTCCACCCGGGCCGACAGTCCGGCCGAGGGGACGCTGACCGCGGCCAGCAGGGCGGTCAGTTCGGCGTCGGCGGCCGGGTCGGCCAGCGGGGCCAGCCGCCGGGCGATGTCACCGAGGTAGGCCGCGGCGGTCATGACACGTCGAGGCAGGCGGCGGACTTCACCGCGGCCCGGTCGACCTGCTCGAAGGCGGTGCCCTGGAGCCGGTAGCGGTAGGTGAGCTCGAGTTTGGGGCAGGAGTTGCTGTCGTCACTGCCGGTGCCGTGCGCGGTCACCGTCACCACCTGGTCCTTCACCGTCATCCCGGTCACCCACGGCTGGTCGGTGGGCCCGACGTCGGTCAGTATCGGCTTGCCGACCCGCTCGGCCCCGGCCGCCGGGGAGGCCCCGTCGAAGACCTCGATCGTCGACGGGAAGTAGGAGGTGGACGCGTCGCAGGTGCGGGCCACCAGGGCGTCGGCGGTGCCGTCGCCGGTCACGTCGCCGAGTGTCACGAGTTGCACCATCGCCTCCTGTTCCGGGTTCTCGCACTCCTCGATGAAGACGTCCCAGTCCCCGTTCTCCCCCACGCTCGCCAGCGATCCGGCCGGGTCCTCCGCCTCGGCGGCCGGCTCCCCGCCGGCAGAAGCAGAGGCCGGTGCCGGGGCGTCCGGCGCCGGTCCGTCGCCCGTGCAGCCGGTGACCAGCACGAGCGTCACCAGCACGACCGCGGCACTCTTCACCCATAGATGTCACCACAGCTAGGGGTGCTCATCCACCGGTTCCAGGAGAAGAGCGCTGGTCGGGACCCCGGTTCCGGCGGTGACCAGGACCGGCCCGGTGCCCGGGACCTGGTTGGCCGCGGTGCCACGGACCTGCCGGACCGCCTCGGCGATGCCGTTCATGCCGTGGATGTACGCCTCCCCGAGCTGGCCGCCGTGCGGGTTGACCGGCAGCCGGCCGCCCAGTTCGATGCCACCGCCGGCGATCAGGTGCCGGGCCTCACCGCGGTCGCAGAAGCCGAGTTCCTCCAACTGCATCAGCACGTACGGGGTGAAATGGTCGTACAGCACCGCGGTCCGCACGTCGGCCGGCCGATGACCGGACCGGCCCCACAGCTGCCGCGCCACCACGCCCATCTCCGGCAGTGCCGCCACCGGCGTCCGGTAGTAGCTGGTCATCACGTACTGCCCGGCCCCGCTGCCCTGGGCGGCGGCCGCGATCACCGCCGGGGCGGCCCGCAGGTCCCGGGCCCGGTCCAGCGAGGTCACCACGACCGCCACAGCGCCGTCGCTCTCCTGGCAGCAGTCCAGCAGCCGCAGCGGTTCGGCGATCCAGCGGGACGCCCGGTGCTCGTCCAGGGTGATCGGCCGCTGATGGAACCAGGCGCGCGGGTTGGTGGCGGCGTGCCGGCGGGCGGCGACGGCGACCCGCCCGAAGTCGTCGGTGCTCGCCCCGAAGTCGTGCAGGTAGCGACGGGCCACCATGGCGACCTGGGCGGCCGGGGTGGCCAGGCCCATCGGCAGGTGCCAGCCGGCGTCGGCGTCCGGTGAGGCGAACGCCTGCCCGAACCGGCGGCCGGACCGCTCGTTGAGGGCCCGGTAGCAGACCACCACGTCGGCGATCCCGGCGCTGACCGCGAGCACCGCCTGCTGCACGACCGCGCAGGCGGCGCCGCCGCCGTACCCGATACGGCTCAGGAAGGTCAGCTCCCCGGCGCCCAGCTCCCGGGCCACCGCGATCTCACTGTTGGCGTCCATGGTGAAGGTGACCAGGCCGGTCACGTCGGCGGGGGTGAGCCCGGCGTCGTCCAGCGCGGCCCGGATCGCCTCGACCGCCAGGCGCAGCTCACTGCGGCCGGAGTCCTTGGAGAACTCGGTGGCCCCGATCCCCACGATCGCGGTGGTCCGGGTGATCATCGGGCCACCGCCACGACGCCGGAGACGTGCACCCCGCTTGCGGTACGCCCGACGACCTCGATCCCGTGCGGGAACTGCTGGCCGGTGAAGGTGAGGGTGTCGTACGCGTGGCACGGCGTACCCAATCGGATCTTGATCTCGCGGATCGTGACGTGCGAACCGAGCCGGTCGGTGACGAACCGCTGCACCAGGCCGGTGGTGGTGAGGATGTTGAGGAAGACGTCCCGGCTGCCGAGCCGGATCGCGGCGTCCCGGTCGTGGTGCACGTTCTGGTGGTCGCGGGTGGCCAGCGCGGTGCTGACCACCAGGGTCGGGGTGACGTGCAGGGTCCACGGTTCGAGCACCGGCACGTCGGCCCGCCAGACCGGCAGCCCGTCGTCGAAGAACACCCGGACCGGGTCGCCGATCGCCGGGCGCGGGCCGCGGAACTCGCCGACCATCCGCACCCCGTCCACATCGACGAGCACGACGGTCAACAGGCCGCGCCGTCCGGGGACCGGCGGATGGTGGTGGACCACGAAGCTGTGCACGGTGCCCACGCCACTCGATATCTCGTACCCCAGTTTGAAGGATCCGCACGCCGGGCAGACCGGGCCGGGCGGATGGCGCGTCTGCCCGCATTCGCCGCAGCGTTGCAGACGCAGTTCACCGGCCTCGGCGCCGGCCCAGAAGAACGCGTTGTCCCGGGTGATCACCGGGCGTAACCCGTCGGCCGGTACGGTCGCCGGCCGCGGCTCCGGCTTGTAGCGCAGGATCCGGAACGTCATCTCACCGACCGGCTCGTCGCCGACCAGCCAGGTACTGACCGTGGTGACGAAGAAGCCCTCGCCCAGGGCGGTCCGTTTCGGGCCCACCACCGACTCCAGCCGGCTACGGTACGTGACCTCCTCGCCGATCCGCAGGTAGCGGTGGTAGGTCTGCTCGCTGTCGGTGGCCACCACCCCCTCGTAGCCCTCCCGGGCCAGCCCCGCCGAGGTGTCGCCCAGCGGATCACCGGCGATCGCGGGCGCCAGCCCCCGCATGGTCCACACCTGGAGCATCGCCGGCGGCGCGACCCGGTCCCGCTCGTACACCGGATTGGCGTCGCCCATCGCCTCCAGCCAGGTGCGGATCATCGGCAGGTTGACCGGGTCCCGCCCGGCCCACTCGGCGCTCACCGCGGCACCCTCGGCAGGCCCAGCCCGGCTGCGGCGATGATCTCGCGCTGGATCTCGTTGACCCCGCCGCCGAACGTCAGCACCAGATCCCGCCGTTCGTGCAGATCGAGCCAGTCGAGCAGCTCGGCGGTCAGCGGGTCGCCGGGATCACCGTGCCGGGCCACCGTCTCGGACAGTTCCCGGGTCAGCCGCAGCAGCCGCTCGGACGAGAAGACCTTGGTGGCCGAGGCGTCCGCCGGGCCCGGGGCGTCCCCGATCACCTGCCAGTTGAGCAGCTGGTTCACGCGATGCGCGGCGTGCGTCCGGGCCAGCGCGCGGCGGACGTCCGATTGTTCCCACACCCCACTGTGGTACGCCCATTCACGCACCCGGTCGTACAGCGCCCCGAACCGGCCGGCCGGGCCGAGCATCACCCGCTCGTGGTTCAGCTGGGTGGTGATCAGCCGCCACCCGTCGCCTTCGGCCCCGACCCGGCGGTGCGGGGGTACCCGTACGCCGGTCAGGTAGGTGGTGTTGACGTGATGGCTGCCGTCACAGGTGATGATCGGCGTCCAGGTGTATCCGGGATCGGCCGTGTCGACAATCAGGATGGACAGTCCACGGTGGCGGTCCGGTCCGGTCCGGCAGGCCAGCCACAGGAAGTCGGCGTCGTGCGCCCCGGTGGTGAACGTCTTCTGGCCGTCCACCACGTACTCGCCGGCGTCGAGCACCGCCCGGGTGCGCAGCGCGGCCAGATCGGTGCCGGCCTCCGGTTCGGTGTAGCCGATCGCGAAGTGCAGCTCCCCGGCCAGGATCCGGGGCAGGAAGAACCGGCGCTGTTCCTCGGTGCCGTAGGCGAGCAGGGTCGGCGCCACCGTCTGCAGGGTCACCGCGGGCAGCGGCACGTCGGCGCGGGCCGTCTCGTCGACGAAGATCTGCTGCTCGGCGGGCCCGAGGCCGCGGCCGCCGTACTCGACGGGGAACCCCAGGCCGAGCCAGCCGTCCCGGCCGAGACGGGAGACCAGGTCACGAAACACCGGCCCGTGCCGTTCCCGCAGCAGCACCCGCCGGTCGGCGGGTGTCAGCACCGTGCGCAGGTACGCCCGCAACTCGTCACGCAGCGCCGTCTGCTCCCCGGTCAGTTCGATGTGCACAGCCGCTCCCCCAAGCCGCTCAGCCGGTGCTCACTCCCGCCCAGGAACCGGGCCAGGTCCCGGATCAGCGTGGTGTGCCGGTGCAGCGGGTACTCGATCGACAGCCCGAGCCCGCCGTGCAGGTGATGACAGGTGCGCGCGGCAGCCGGCGCCTCGGTGGTGAACCACAGCGCGGCCACGTCCAGGTCGTCGCCGGCGTCCCGGCCGGTGCCGAGCCGCCAGATCGCGCTGAGCACGGCCAGGTGCAGGGTCCGGGCGGTCACGTAGACGTCGGCGATCTGCTGGGCGGCGGCCTGGAAGGTGGCGATCGGGCGGCCGAACTGCTCCCGGGTCCGCACGTGCTCAGCGGTCAGCGCCAGGGCTCCGGCCAGTGCGCCGTCGCCCAGGACACAGGCGCCGGCGACGGCGTACCGGTGCAGGTCGTCGTGGGTCTCCCGGGTTCCCAGCGGCTCGGCGGGCACCCGGTCGAGGTGGAGCACCCCGTCCTCGGCCCCGGTGCCGTCGATCACCACGACGCCGGGGCCGTCGACCGTCACCAGGATCCGGTCGCCGGTGATCACCCCGGTCTTCACGCCGCTGACCGTGCCGTCCCGGGCCAGCACCGTGTGGGGTGCCGACGGGAGTGGATCACCGGGTTCGGCGGCGGCCAGGCCGAGGGTCCGTCCGTCGAGCAGGTCGTCCTGCTGCCTCTCGCCGCCCCAGCGCGCCACCAGCGGCACGCCGATCGCCAGGTGGGACAGTGCCGGGCCGGCCATCGCGCGCCGCCCGATCTCGGTGAGCACCAGTGCGGTCTCCAGGATGCCGAGTCCGGCGCCACCGAGGCGTTCCGGGACCGCCAGGGTGAGCAGACCGGCCTTGCCGAGCCCGGCCCATCCGGCGTCGCCGTCGAGCACCTCGGCGGCCAGATCGATGATCGCCTGCTGGGTCTCGTCCGGGCGAAAATCCATACGTCGGATTAGAACACGTTTCAGTTTGACGCCGCCACCGGCGGGTGACACGAACACGCAACGCGCCGTTGCTAGGCTTGATTCACCAGCGAAGGGGCGACCATGGCAACAGCGAGAACGAGTACCAGCGCGCGCACCACCCTGACCGGTGCGGAGGTCGAGCAGGGCTCGGCGGCCCAGCGCGACAGGCGGCGGCGCATCCTGGAGGCCACTCTGGTGCTGGCGTCCAAGGGCGGCTACGACGCGGTGCAGATGCGCACCGTCGCGGAGAAGGCGGGCGTCGCCCTGGGCACGCTCTACCGCTACTTCCCGTCGAAGATCCATCTGCTGGTGTCGGCGCTGGCGCTGGAGTTCGAGGGCATCCAGGACAAACTGGGCCGCAAACCCATTCCGGGCGATTCGCCGTACGATCGCACCCTCTACGTCCTGAACCGGATGACCCGGGCCATGCAGCGGGAGCCACTGCTGGCCGAGGCCATGACGCGTGCCTTCATGTTCGCCGATCCGTCCGCGTCGGCCGAGGTCAACGCGGTGGCGCGGCTGATGGAGGAGATGTTCACCCGCGCCATGCACTCCGGCGACGGCGCCGAGCCGACCGCCGACGACCGGGCCAAGGCGCGGGTGATCGGTGACGTGTGGCTGTCCAACCTGGTGGCCTGGGTGACCCGGCGGGCTTCGGCGAACGACGTCGTCAACCACCTGGAACTGGCCACCCGCCTGCTGCTCTCCCCTCCGTCAGCCAACTGAGCTCCAGGTCGTGTGCCACTTTCCGGCGCGATTCGCACCGGAAATCGGCACACGGTCTCGCCTAGACGACCGCGTGCCGACCTCCGGCGCGAAGCGCGCCGGAAAGTGGCACACGGTCCCGGCCGGGCGATCGTGTGCCGACCTCCGGCGCGAAGCGCGCCGGAAAGTGGCACGCCGTTGTCGGCCGGTGGTCAGCCGACCAGGGCGATCAGTTTGCCGAGGGCCTGCTTCGCCGCGGGGCCGGCCTGTTTCTCCAGCATGGCGGCCATCGGGCCGTTCAGGGCCGGCCCGGCGAACTCCATCTCGTAGGTGATCTGCGAGCCGGACCCCTCGGGCACGATCACGAACCGGTTCTTCGCCTTCACCCCCATCGGCCCGTCCCCGGCCATCTCCAGACTGCCCGGGGCGTCCGCGGTGACCACCTTCCAGGCCATCTCCGCGGGCATGCCCATCAACTTCACCTTCTGCTTGTACGTGGTCCCCTCGGCGACCGTGGCCGGCACCTCACCGACGAAGCCCTGATGCATGCCGTTCCACTCGGGGGTGCGCGGCAGATCGGTGACGACCTGCCACACCTTGCCGGGCTCGGCCGTCGACGTAGCGGTGACACTCACCTTGGGCATGTCTTCCTCCTCCTCAAGCCGTGGCCGCCGCGATGTCGAGGCCGGCCACGTGGCCGAACGTCATTGCAGGTCCGAGGGTGGAGCCGGCGCCCGCGTAGCTGTGCCCCATCACGGCTGAGCTGGCGTTGCCGGCCGCGTACAGCCCGGGGATGACCGTGCCGTCCGGGCGCACCACCCGGGCCCGGGCGTCGGTGAGCAGCCCGCCCTTGGTGCCCAGGTCGCCGGGCACGATCTTGAAGGCGTAGTACGGCGGCAGCCAGATCGGCGCCAGGCAGGGGCTGGGCAGGTTGGTCGGGTCGGCGAAGTAGGCGTCGTAGGCGCTGTCCCCACGACGCTGGTCGGGATCGCGCCCGGCCCGCGCCTGACCGTTGAACCGGGTGATCGTCGCGCTCAGCGCCGCCGCCGGCACCCCGATCTTCGCGGCCAGCCCGGCGATGGTCCAGTCCTTGACCAGGGCGCCGCTGGTGTACCAGTCGTCGGGGTAGGGCAGCAGCGGCGCGAGATCATTGAACAGATAGCGGTTCCGGTAGTCCTGGTCGGTGATCATCCAGCAGGGCACGTGGCCCTTCTCGTACATGGTGTGCACGACGTCGCTGTACGGGGCGGCCTCGTTGACGAACCGCTTCCCGGCCTGGTTGACGAAGATCGTGCCGGGCAGGGTGCGTTCGGAGAGGCAGAACCACGGCTCGCCGGGCAGCGGGATCATCGGCCCCCACCAGGAGTCGTCCATCAGAGCGAGCGCCGCCCCGGCCCGTTCACCGGCCTCGATGCCGTCGCCGGTGTTGGAGTCGGCGCCGATGGTCCAGTCGGTGCCGATCGGCGCGGCCTGGTACTGCTTGCGCATCCGCTCGTTGTGCTCGAAGCCGCCGCTGGCCACCACCACCCCGCGCCGGGCCCGGATCAGGGTCTCCACCCCGTCCTTGCGGACCAGCACCCCGGCGGCCCGGCCGTTCGCCACGTGCAGGTCGAGCAGTGGGGTGTTCAGCCAGACCGGCACCCCGGCCGCGATCAGCCCGGCCCGCAGCCCACCGGCCAGGGCCTGGCCCATCGTCACCGGTTTCTGCCCCTGCGCGGAGAGCTGAAGGTAGCGCCAGACCAGTTCGGTGGCGGTGGCCAGCCCTTTCGGGTGCCGGGCGATCAGCGACAGCCACTTGTAGTCGACCGTGTAGACCACGGTCCCGGCCGGGCTGGCCTGGTAGGCCGGGTTGAGGTGGGCCGCCTCGCCGCCGAGGGTGTTCAGGTCGAAGGCCCGGGGCTCGATCGAGCGGCCGTTCGGCATCCCGCCGGCCAGCTCCGGGTAGTAGTCCGGATAGCCCTCCATCCACGCGAACCGCAGCGGGGTCCAGCGCAGCAGGTAGGAGATGGTGCGCGGACCGTAGGTGAGGTAGGCCCGGCGGCGCGCGGCCGGCACTTCCGGCCCGACCACGGCGGCCATGTAGGTGTCGGCCTTGTCGAAGCTGTCCGGCACTCCCGCGGCGAGCAGCACCTCGTTGTTGGGCACCCAGATCCCGGCGCCGGAGCGGGCCGTCGAGCCGCCGAAGACGGCCGCCTTCTCGACGAGAACCGTGTTCAGTCCGCTGCGGGCGGTGGTCAGCGCGGCGGTCATACCGGCGGCGCCGGCACCCACCACGACCACGTCGTATTCCACGGTGACCGCCATGGCATCCCCATCCGCCGAGGTGTTTACGCCGCCGCAATAACTAGAACAGGTTATAGGAGTGTGATGAGATTCACTAGGTCCGATACTCCTGTGTAGAGGAGTCTGTTGCTGTGAGCGACAACGGTCTTCCGCGGCGCCGGGCCGCCATCAACGAGCTGGGTGAGGCGCTGCGGTCACTGGTCGAGCACGCGACCGCCACCGAGGCGCCCACCGAGGAGATCCTGCGCGCCGCCGAACGCATCCGGCGGGCGGCCGGCCCGCTCGCCGAGCACCGGCGGGGCCGCTTCGACACCGCGGCCGCCGACGACCTGCCCGGTGGGGTGCGCCTCTACAACCCGGTCACCGGTACGGGCAGCGCCTTCGCACCCCCGGTCGAGATGCACCGGGAGGGTGACCTGGCGATCGGGACGTGCACGCTCGGCCGCGCCTTCGAGGGTCCGCCCAGCTTCGCGCACGGCGGGGTGAGCGCGATGCTGCTGGACCAGATGCTCGGCTATGTGGTGACCACTTCCGGTCATCCCGGCATGACGGTCCGCCTGGACACCGGGTATCGCGGGCCGGTCCCGCTCTACACCCCACTGCTGATGACCGCCACGATCGCCACGGTCGACGGCCGCCGCGTGACGGCGACCGGCACGATAGCCACCGCCGACGCCCCGTCCACCACGCTGGTCGAGGCCACCGGAGTCTTCGTGTCCCTCCGCGCCGAACAGGCCGAACGCCTCTTCGGCCCGGTGCTGAACCGCCGCGGTTAGAAAGTTCGGTGTGCCGCGTTCCGGCGCGCTCCGCGCCGGAACGCGGCACACGAACCTGGCCCCGCGACCACCGCGCGACGCGGCACGGGCCCGGGACCACCGCGCGACGCGGCGCTGGCCCGGGACCACCGCATTCGCCCGGCGGTCGCCGGGCGGTCCGGTGGCGCGCCCACCTCGCGTGGACGAGACAGGGCGACCCGATTTCCGTGGAGCCGCCGGGCGTACCCACAAAAAGCTCGTGTGGTCTTTTCCGGCTCGGATCGCACCGCTAGTGGCCACGCGGTCCGGTCAGGCGGCTTCCTCGCGCAGGTGGGACAGGGTGTGGTCGCGGAGGGTGTCCGGGAGGGTGGTGCGTTCGGCCAGGTAGGTGACCCAGGCGGGAAGCAGGGAGAGCAGGGCGGGGGCGTCGTCGCGATGCTCGGCGCGGATCTGGGCGGACACCGCGGTCAGGCGGTGTGGGGAGCAGGTGTCGAAGAGTTCCGGGATCGCCGACGGCCAGGCGTCGAACAGGTCCTCGACCAGGAAGATCTCCGGCTCCGGTTCCATCCGGGTCCGGCGCCACCAGGTGACGAACGACTTCGGGCCGAGGTCCAGCGCGGTCTCCGGCGGGTCGAACGTCAGCACCTGCGGCAGCCGGCGGACCACCTCGGCCAGGCGGCGGCAGCGGTGGTACTCGGCGAGCTGGGCGGCCGTCTCGCCGCCGATCGGGCCGTACTCCTCCGGGGCCGGGAGCAGGCCGTCGAGCAGGCGGGAGTCGTCGACGCGCCGCCAGGACGTGCCGCCGGCCGCGAACGCGCCGGCGTCCACCTGCCAGGCGGCCAGGGCCTCCTCCGGTGAGGCGTAGAAGCCGGTGTGCGCCGGGCGCGGGAGGAAGTCGCAGGCGTCGACGTCCCACAGATACCACCGGACCGGGCCCTCGGGTGTGGTGAACGGTGCGGCGATCGCGAACCTGCTGCCGAACCGGTCACGGGCCCAGCGCACCTCGCCCGCCGTCTCCGGGCCGTCCACCTCGGCCCCGGTGCCCGACCGCAGCGGCATCGGCATGATCGCCGTGACCGCGCGGCGCACCTCGGCGGCCCGGGGATCGTCGTCGCGGTCCCGCAGGCCCTCGATCAGGGCGGCGGCCAGGTGGTCCGGGCCGGCGTAGGTCTCCATCGGCTGCCCGGCCAGCCCGGCCAGCAGCGGGCCGAGCAGCGCGCAGACCTCGTCCTCCAGGGCGGTGCCGGACCGCGGTGACGCCAGCAGGCTCTCGATCAGGGCGGCGGCGTGCGGGCGGGCCAGTTCCAGGCGCAGGGCCTGGCTCTGCTCGCGGGCGCCGGCGATCTCCAGCAGCGAGTTCGCCAGCCGCACCTGCCTGGTGTGCTGGCGGCGGCGTTCGGCCCGGACCGCGGCGGAGGACCTCTGAGACTTCTTGCGCTTACGAGAGACCGGCACGGGCCGAGAATATGTGGCGATCCCGGCCGCGACCGCCCGCCGTCACCCACCCGGGTGGATCACCGGCATTGCGGGCTCCACCCGTCCGCGCCGGTCAGGAACGCCGCCACGGTGTGCCCGGCGGCCTCCTCGGCGGTCAGTTGCGGTCGGTTGTCCGACACCAGCGCGCCCGGGCCGAAGTTGCGGTACTCACCGAACCGGGCGTCCTCCCACCGCCACGTGCCGAAGTCGGTCCACGCCTGGTCCGGGATGTGGGCGCCGATCCACGACTCCCGGATAATGGTCTGGCCGATCGCGTTGGGGTCCTGGCTCGGATGCCACGGGCGGCCCAGCAGGACGGTGCCGGCCGGGGCGTCCGAGGTGAACCGGCAGCGGTCGAAGAGCAGCCCGTGCGGGTTGGTGATGTCGGTGCTCGGCGCGGTGACGTAACCGTTCGGGCTGCTCCCCCGGTTCAGCGAGTGGATCCGGCTGCGGTGCAGGACCGCGGTGGCCCGGCCGAAGATGAAGTCGACGTCGCCTTCCACGTAGCAGTCGCGCAGGTAGACCCGGGCGACCACGCCGGCCGCGCTGCTGTTGAGGTAGAGGGTGTCCTGGTTGCCGAGGAACCGCACCCGGTCGAAGACCAGCCGGTCGGCCCGGGTCAGCACGGCCACCGCCTGCCGGTTGGTGATCTCCGGGTGGGCGGCCTCGTCGAACAGGTTCGCGAAGGTCAGGTTGACCGCCCGGAAACCGGCGCCGTCGACGGTGACCGAGGCGCTGCCGCTGGTTCCCCAGGTGGTGCCGTCCGGTTTGGGGGTGCCGTTGGCCCGGTCGTCGGCGACGATCACGTCCTCCGGGCGATGGCCCAGGCCGCGGAATTCCAGCAGCGGCCGGTCCCGGGGGACGATCACCTGGCCGTGGTAGGTGCCGGGGCGGAGGCCGATGACGTACGGCCTGGTGGCGTCCACCGGCGCCGCGTCCACGGCGGCCTGGACGATGTCGCCGGGTGCGAGGATCACGTCGGGCCGGCGGCCACCGGCCGACACCGGACCGGGCACCAGACCGGTGGCCACGATGCCGAGGCCGGAGGACATGCCGAGGAAGGTTCTCCGGCGCATGACAGGCTCCTATGAGGTGGGGATTGCGCTGGGGGAAAGCGCTTTCCTCAGCACGGTAGGACAGTCATCGACCGTCGTCAACGTGCTTCCCTCGGGTGGCACGTTGCGGCTCGATTCGAGCCGCAACGTGGCACACGCGCCTAGGCCACGTGGATGCCCAGGTCGGTGCGGCCGGGCAGCAGGTCCGGCCGTAGTGACCGGGTGCCGTGGTAGTCGCCGTCGCGCAGGCTTCGGAACCGCCGGGCCGGTTCGGCGTGCACGGTGCTCAGCCGTTGCCGCAGCCGCTCCGCCTCCCGGTCCGCGCCGGCCGCGTCCAGGCCGTCGGCGTCATGGACGACGTGCAGATCGAGGGTTTCGATGCCCACGTACCAGAGCACGCCGTGGGTGATCGGGAACAGCAGGGACTCCAGATCACCGCTGATGCCGCGGGGGCCGATCGACCGCGCGTCCTCACCCGCGGTCACCACCACCAGGGCGCGGCGGCCGGTCAGTCCGCCGTCGCCGTACCGTCGGGGCACGCCCAGCTCGGCATCCATGTCACCGTAGGCGAAGCCGCTGGTCAGGACCCGGTCGAACCAGCCTTTCAGGATCGCCGGCGGGCCGTACCACCACAGCGGGAACTGGATGACGAGCAGTTCGGCGGCGGCCAGTCTGGCCTGTTCCCGCTGGACGTCGCCGGGGGCCTGGCCGCGGGCGTACGCCTCCCCGGCCAGTTCGGCGATGTTGCCCGGCTCGTCCGCCAGGTCGCCGAGGTCACGGTCGCCGAGGACCGGGTCGAACCGCTGGGCGTGCAGGTCCGAGGTGGTCACGTCGTAGCGTTCGGACAGCGCTTTCACGCCCTCCTGGAACAGCCGGTCGTTCAGGGAGCCGCGACGGGGGTGCGCGTAGAGCCAGAGGGCGGTGCCCGGCGTCGGCGGATGGCTGATCGTCATGGTTTTACCTCCTTGAGTCCGTTGTGGTCCGATTCGGCGATCGCCGTGATCACCCGGGTCAGCGTGGCGCGGGCCCGGGTGGTGCTGATCCGGCCGGTCAGGGCGCCACGGGCCAGGGCGTCACCGGCACCGACGATCGCGTGCATGCCGGCCGCGTCGATCGGGCCGGCGAGTGGCTCCAGCGCCTGGCGGCACTGCATCAGATAGGCGTCCTCGGCCTCCTGCCGCAGCCGGCTCAGCGCGGACGATCCGGCGAGCGCGGCGACGACGTCGGCGAGTTCGCGGCCTTCGGCGAGGCAGCAGTCGATGTACGCGCCGGCGACGATGCCCGCCACCACCGGCAGTTCGGGTTCGGCTCCGGCGAGGGCCGCCGCCAGGGTCTTCAGCTGGCGGGCCTCGAACTCGCCGTACAGCTCGGCGAGCACTCCGGCCCGGTCGCCGAAGTGGTCGTAGACGAGTGGTTTGGTGACGCCGGCCCGTTCAGCGAGGCGCCCGAGGGTCAGCTCGTCGGTGCCGAGGTCGCGGATCAGCTCACGGGCGACCTCCAGCAGCTGAGCGTGCCGCTCCGGTTTGGACAGCCGCCGGCGTGGTGACGGGTCGGGCGTGGCGCTCATCGCGGATCCTCCGGCCAACTGACCATCAGTAACTTACGATGAGTAAGTTACCACAAGTAAGTTGTCGCCGGACCCGACCCGGACGTCAGGACTCCTCAGCGGCCGGCCAGCGGCGTTCGAGACGGCGCTCCTCCAGCTTGCGCCAGCGGTTGTAGACCAGGACCGCGGCCTCCACCGGCTCCGGCGCCCGGCCGGCCCGCCACTGCCGGGGCAGGTAGGACTCCGCGCCCAGCCAGAGCAGTTCGCTCATCGGAACGGTGCCGCCGTGCATGCGCATCAGCTCCTCGGCCACCTGAACCGCATGATCACTCCGGCGCCACATCTCCAGCGTCGAACTGCCGCTCAGCAACTCTTCGTGGTCGTCAGGGTGTAGGTCCATGTGTGGCAAGTTCCTTCACGTGCGGCAGAAAGTTGCAGTTCAGATGGGAAACCTTGCGCCGCGAAGGCCCTCCTGTCAAGGCGCGCAGTTCGAGATCAATAGTACTGAGCGTAATTTCGATCGTTTCGGCTAGAGTAATGATCGCCGCTGTGGGGCGGAGCTGGGGAATCAACGGGCACGGATGCGGCCGCGAGCCGGAAACAAGGCGTTGACAAGCATGAATGGCAACGGGCAGATTGGGAGCGCTCCCAGAAATCCGTCCCCAGGAGAGAGCGATGACCATCCCCCAGACACGGCTCAAGTGGTGGGCCGGGATCGCGGCGGCCGTATGCGCCGGCGCGATCGCCATGTTCGCCGCGCAACCACCGGCGCAGGCCGCCACCGGTTTCACCGTCTCCGGCACCCAGATCCTCGAAGGCAACGGCACACCCTTCGTGATGCGTGGCGTCAACCACGCGCACACCTGGTACACCAATCAGCTCAGCTCGCTCGCCAACAGCAAGGCGCTCGGGGCGAACACCGTCCGCGTGGTTCTGAGCAGTGGCAACCGGTGGACCCGCAACGACGCCGCCGACGTCACCAACGTCATCAACCAGTGCAAGGCGAACAAGCTGATCTGCGTGCTGGAGGTGCACGACACGACCGGCTACGGCGAGGAGGGCGCGGCGGCGTCACTCGCGCAGGCCGTCGACTACTGGATCTCGATCAAGAGCGCACTGGACGGCCAGGAGAACTACGTCATCCTCAACATCGGCAACGAGCCGTACGGCAACACCAACGCCTCGGGCTGGGTGGCCGACACCAAGAACGCGATCACCCGGCTGCGGGCGGCCGGCTTCGCGCACCAGATCATGGTGGACGCCCCGAACTGGGGCCAGGACTGGTCCTTCACCATGCGGGACAACGCGGCGAGCGTGTTCGCCACCGACCCGAACCGCAACGTGGTCTTCTCCGTCCACATGTACGGGGTGTTCGACACCGCCGCCGAGATCACCGACTATCTGGCCCGGTTCCGGGCCGCGAACCTGCCGCTGGTGATCGGCGAGTTCGGGCACAACCACTCCGACGGCAACCCGGACGAGGACACCATCCTGGCGACCGCCCAGCAGTACGGGGTCGGCTATCTGGGCTGGTCGTGGAGCGGTAACGGGGGCGGTGTCGAGTACCTGGACATGGTCACCGACTTCAACCCGGCGCAGTTGACCTCGTGGGGTCAGCGGCTGTTCAACGGCGCCAACGGGATCAAGGCGACGTCGAAGCAGGCGACGATCTACGGAGGCGTCCAGCCGTCCTCGCCGGCCCCGTCCTCGCCGTCGCCGTCACCGTCGGTCAGCACTCCCCCGCCCACGGGCGGTTGCACCGCGACGTACGCGGCGACGAACTCGTGGCAGGGCGGATTCCAGGGTGACGTGACGGTGAAGGCCGGCAACGCGGCGATCACCGCCTGGACCGTGACCTGGACCTGGCCGAACGGCCAGCGGTTCACCAACAACTGGAACGCGGTGGTGACCACCTCCGGTGAGACGGTGACCGCGAAGAACGCCGCCTACAACGGCCGCCTGGCCGCCGGCGCCTCGACCAGCTGGGGCTTCACCGCCTCCTGGACCGGCACCAACACCGCCCCGGCGACGGTGACCTGCACCGCGTCCTGACCGGAAACGGGGCCGGCCGCCACCGAGCGGCCGGTCCCACCGGTCGATCTTCTCAACACCGGTCACCACGGGCCGATCAGACCGGAGTGATCGGGAGCGGCTCGTTACGACAGGACCCGGTGCTCGCCGTGGCCTCCGCCTGGACCCTCCTGGTGGCGGTGCTGTTCTTCGTGCTGCACGGGAACCCGGACGCCCAGGTCAACGTCTTCTGGGCGTTCCAGCCGCCACTCGACGCGATGTTCGCCTTCTACTCGTGGCGGGTGTCCCGGATGGCGACCGGCCCGATCCGGCGGTTCTGGCGGATGCTGATGATCGCCGGCTGCCTGTTCACCGCCGGGGACACCACGCAGACCGTCATGTCGATACTGGAACCCGGTCAATGGTCGACGGCCGGTGGATCGATCCAGTCGGCGTGCTTCGCGGTCGGTCTCGGGCTGATCGTGGTCGCCATGTTGATCCATCCACATTCCGGTCGCAGTGGGCGGGACCGGATCGCGTTCTGGCTGGACTCGGCGACCGTGCTCGTCGGCGGTGCGGTGGTGGCCTGGTGTTTCGCCATCAACCCGGCCGACATGCGGGCCAACCCGGTCGGTGCGCTGTTCGGCGCCGGAGTGGTGCTGACCTCGGCGTTCGCCGCGGTCAAGATGATGCTCAGCGGCAACGCGCCGATGCACCGCAACGCCGCCCTCACGATGATCTTCGCAGCGATCATGAACGCGGTCGGGATCTTCGCGGCGCCCGGCGACGGCACCAGCCTGCCCGCGTACGTCTACGCGATCCGCTTCCTGCCGTCCCTGCTGATCGCCGTCGGTCCGCGGGTGCAGGAGATCACCGCGCGCTTCGACGAGACCGCGTTCGGGGCGAGGCGCCGCAAACCGTACAGTCTGCTGCCATACGGCTCGATCTTCGTGGTCTTCGTCGCGTTGATCCTGGTGCTGCCGGAGGGCCACGACGAGGACGCGCGGCTGTGGGGCGCGGTCGGCGGGCTCGGCATCATCGTGGCGATGGTGGTGGCCCGGCAGCTGCTGGCCTTCCACGACAACAAGCGGCTCATCGAGAGACTCGACCACACCCTCACCGAACTGCGCGAACACGAGGTCCGGCTACGCCGTCAGGCACTCTTCGACGATCTGACCGGGCTGGCCAACCGCACCCACTTCCGCGAGGAGGTCAGCCTCGCCCTGGTCGACGCGGAACCCGGGACGGTGTCCCTGCTTCTCGTCGATCTGGACGGATTCAAATCGGTCAACGACACCCTCGGGCATGCCGCCGGCGACGCCCTGCTGGCCGGGGTCGCCGACAAGCTGCGGGCCTCGGTGCGCACCGGTGACCTGCCCGCCCGGCTGGGTGGCGACGAGTTCGGCGTGCTGCTGCGCGACTGCGACGCCGTCGACGCCGATCGCACCGCGCAGCGCATCCTCCAGGCGCTGACCACGCCGATCCCCCTCGACGACGGCCCGCCGATCCGGGCCGGCGCCAGCATCGGGGTGGCCAGTTCGGAGGCGGGCGACGACATCCGGACATTGCTGCACGCCGCCGACACCGCGATGTACGCGGCGAAACACGAGGGCAAGGGCACCTGGATGCGTTACGACCACAGCATGGCTTCGTAAAACCCGATTTGGTACGGGCACCCAGAAAACGCCGACCGTGGCAGTCCCCGCGAGCCGGGCGGAACACCGGACCGTCCGGCGACCGCCGGGCGAATGCGGCCCGCACCGGGCCACCGGGACCTCGTCGGCTGCCCACGCCGCCAGACCCCGCCTGCCGCCCGCGCCGGCGGATCGTGCGCGGATGTCTGGTGACTCGTCCCGATGGCGTCGCACACACGTCGGCCGGTGAGCGCCGGCCGGGCCCTGGACGCCACCGCGGGCCCACGATCCGCCAGCGTGCGCATCGCCCGGCCGCCCCGGTACCCCCGGCCACCGCATTCGGCCCGGCGGTCGCCGGACGGTCCGCGGGTGACGCGGACGTCGCGGGGACGAGACAGGACTCCCCGATCTCTGCCGGCCCGAACGGCGTACCGAAACGGGTGGGAAAGCGACCACCGGCCCGGCGGCCGCCGCGGACCTGGAGAGAGACGGGCCGGGGTCCGGGAGAGAGACGGGCCGGGGTCCGGGATTCAGACGATGGCGGGGCCGAAGGTGTCGGACATGGCGGCCACGCCGAGGCATAACAGCGGGCCGGGGAACGCGTCGTCCACGTCGGCCAGGTCGTGCCACTGCTGGATCACCGGATCCCGGGAGTGGCGGCGCAGCGAGCGCAGGCCCGGATCCGGGACCTGGTGGCCGGCCGACCGCAGCATCGCCGCCACCCCGTCCAGCAGGCGCCGGACCGCGACGGCCAGGTTGCCGGCGGCGGTGTCCGGGGCGGGCAGCGCGTGAGCGGTCACCCAGGCCGCCAGCTCCGGACCGGACACCACGTGGCCGGGGGCCGTGGAGCCGTGGGTCCGGCCGTAGACCACCAGCGCCGTGGTCTGCACCAGCACCTGGTGGACGGGCAGCCGGCCGGTCACGGTGATCACCGGATGGGTGGGGGCGAGCAGGACGGCGGCGCGCCGGGTGGCCGTCCACCAGGTGCCGGTGTCACCCGCCGCGACCTGGTCGGCGTACTCCCAGATGCTTGGCATCGGATGATGGTGGCGACCGGAAACGACCTGGTCATCGGCCGTCGAGCCGGGGGCGGCGTCCCCCGAACGTGCGGATTCCGGTCACCGTTAGTACATCTGATCTAATCATGGGGTAAGGTGCCGCCATGAGCATCGACAGCGGTGCAGACCCCCGCCCACCTCTGACGGCCCGCCAGCAGCGCATCCTCGCGGTGATCCGGGAGTCGGTCCGCGACCGGGGCTATCCACCCACCGTCCGTGAGATCGGCGCGGCGGTCGGCCTGGTGTCCCCCTCGTCCGTCTCCTATCAGCTGGGCGTCCTGGAGAAACACGGTCTGATCCGCCGCAGCCCCAACAACTCGCGCGCCGTCGAGCTGCGCGGTGACATCCCCGGCGGCCCGGTCCCGGCGAGCGGCACCGTCACCGTCCCGGTGCTCGGCGCCATCGCGGCCGGCGCGCCGATCCTGGCCGAGGAGCACGTCGAGGATCACCTGACGGTGTCGGCGGCGATGGTCGGCGGCGGCACGCTGTTCGCCCTCAACGTCAAGGGCGACTCGATGATCGAGGCCGCGATCTGCGACGGCGACGTGGTGGTGGTCCGGCGGCAGCCGGTGGCCGAGAGCGGCGAGATCGTCGCCGCGATGATCGACAACGAGGCGACGGTCAAGGTGTTCCGCCAGCGTGACGGCCACACCGAGCTGCTTCCCCGCAACCCGGCCTACCAGCCGATCCCCGCCGACGACGCGATCATCCTCGGCAAGGTGGTGTGCGTCCTGCGCCGCCTCTAGAGACGCCGTGACCGAGGTCAGATCGCGTGCCGTCTTTCGGCTCGATCCGAGCCGTCAGCCGGCACGCCGAACTCGACCTGGAGCACCTCGGCGAGTCGGCGGCACATCCGCTCGTCGCGGGCGACCAGGGTGCCGTGTGCGACGCGTTCGGGACGGGCCAGCTCCGCGCGGATCCGCGGCAGCGCCGGCCGGGCGGCGGGTCCCATCCGCTTCAGGCATTCCGCGACCTCGTCACCCATCGACGGGGTCGATTCCCACACCGAGAGCAGGGTGTCGAGCACGATCGTCGCCTCCGGTTCCCCGCCGATGTCCCAGACCGCCCGGGCGACGTGCACCCGCTCCCAGTCGGAGTAGCCCCCCAGCAGTTCGCGCAGCCGGGGCAGGGTCTCGGCGGCGGCCGGCCCGATCCGCCCGAGGGCGCCCGCCGCGGACACGAGCCCGCCGGTGTCCAACAGGGCGACGGCGAGCGGCATGATCTCGTCGCGGTCCGCGCCGGCCGCCGCGAGCGCCGACACCGCCACCGACCGGGTCCACGGGTCGTCGTGAGTCAGCATCGATCTGATCAGGACCAGCGCGGGCGCGGCGGCCGGGCCGAACCGGCGCAGCTCGATCATCGCCGGGACAGCCGTCCGGTCGTCTCCACGGGCGATCGCGGCGGCCAGGACCCCGGTGATCACCGGTACCGCGCCGGGATCGCCGAGCTCGCCCAGGGCGGCCACGATGCCGCGCGGGTCCGAGGCTCCGGGCAGCCGGCCGGCCAGGCGGGGCAACAGCCGGTCCGAGGCCTGCCGAAGGTGGGCCGCCGCCGGCACGGCGAGCTGCCAGTCGACGTCACCGTCCAGCGCGGCCAGCAGACTCGGCAGGGCTCGCGGATCTCCGGTCCAGGCCAGCGCCGAGACCGATCGCTGATGGAGGCGGCGCAGATCCGCCCGTGGCGCCGACCAGGCCTCCGGGCCCTGCTCGGCGACCAGTGCGGCGAGGGTGTCCCGGGCCGGGCCGGCGAGCACCGCGTACCTCCCCAGCATCGTCGCCGCCTCGATCGCCGGTTCCGGATCGTCCGCGCTCAGCTGGGCGGCGACGAGACGGATCAGGGCGCTGTGGTCGCCGCGCCACGACCCGACCAGGTCCCCGGCCATCCGCACCGCGTCGCGGCGTGCCCCGGCCCGCGGATCGGCCAGCTGCGCGGTCAGCAGGGTGGTGCGGTCGGCGATGCGGGCGCCCAGCCGGTGGTGCAGCGTACGCAGGATGTCGGTGATCTCCTCGGCGGCCCCGGTGGTCGCCCGTAACAGCGGAAGCGCCGCCGGTACGAGCCCCGCGGTGTCCTCTTCCGGACCACGGTGGGCACCGTCTTCCTCCGGACCGCGGTGGGCACCGTCTTTCTCCGGACCGCGGCGGGCGCTGTGGACCAGCGCGGCCAGCCGGACCTCCGCCGACGGCGACGGGTCGGTGGACAGGTCGGCCAACCACGCCGTGGCGGCCGGGGCGATCGCCGGCAGCCGTCCGGCCAGGGTGGCCGTCACCCGCGCCACCTGCATCCGCTCGGCCCGGCATTCCGCCGCCGCCCAGCGTTGCTGGAGCAGGTCGAGGGAACGTTGTGCGTCGTCGAGGAACAGACCGAGGGCGGGTATCGCGGCCTGGCGGACTTCACACGACGTGTCGGCGGCGAGTGCGATCAGGATGTCCGCGTTCGCCCGCAGGAAGGCCGCCAGCTCCCGGTCCTCGGCGTCGACATGACCGGGATGCCGGGCCAGGACGGCGGACTGGCCGATCCCCACCAGCGATCGGAGAAGCCGGGCACGGTCCGGTACGGCCGGATCGGTGACCTGCCGCAGCAGGACGGGAAGACGCGCGGGTGAATGATCGAACACGGCCACACTATGTCAGGGAAGTGGGGATGGACGCCGCCGTGTTCTCCGGGCGGCCGGGGGCCGTACGCACGCTGGGGTTGATCGTGGCGATGACGGCGGCGGTGAGCATCACGGCGGACAGTGCCCACAGCGAACCCCGGGGTCCCGCCACGGTCAGCAGCACGCCTGCCGACAGCGATGCCAGGGGCATGACTCCCCAGGTCACCGTGCCGGCGGCGCTCATCACCCGGCCGAGCAGGTGGTTCGGGACGACCACCCCGGCGTACGCCATGATCACCACGTTCCAGAGTGGGCCGGCGAACGCGCACAGGGCTCCGATCAGACCGATCTGAATCGGACTCCCCGCCAGTAGCATTAGCGGGACCAGCGCCGCCCAGATCCAGTTGATCCCGACCAGCACGGTACGAAACGAGAAGTGCTGGTGCAGGCGCCCGGCAGCGACCGCTCCGAGCAGGCCGCCCGCGCTGTAGACGCCCATCATCACACCTATGCATAGACTTCTTCTCAAGATGACTGTCAAGGGGAAGTCACCGGGAAAGCGCTTTCCTACATCGACACTCATTGATTTGATGGGCCGCATGGGCATTCGACGGAGAACGTTGCTCCAGGCCGGCGCGTTCGCCGCGGTCCCCGGGCTCGGCGGGCGGCGGCACCCGACCGTCTTCGTGGCCGGTGACTCGACCGCCGCCACCTACGCGATCGCCGATCATCCCCGGGCCGGCTGGGGGCAGGCGCTGCACGTCTTCCTGCACGACCACGTGCGCGTGGTCAACGAGGCGCTGTCCGGCGCCAGCTCCAAGAGCTTCTACGACCTGGGGCGCCTCGACCGGATCCTGGCCGCCATCCGGCCCGGCGACACGCTGCTGATCCGATCGTCGTACGACCGGTGGGGCACGCTCGGCCCGGAAACCACCAAGGACTACTTCCTCTGGGTGAACGGCCTCGAGGACAACACCCACTTCCAGGCGCACGGTGCGATCGAGGTGGCCCGCCTGGTGGTCGCCGAGGGCCGGGCCATTCCCGGGCGGGACCGGCGGGCGCTGCGGCGGCCCGGGTTCCCCGATGAGGTGCTGACCTGGCCACCGACCCGCCCGGCGGAGAGTTGAGCCCTAGCCTCGGGGCATGACCCACACTCTCAAGGCCCCCGGCGCGCTCATCACCTACGACATCCGTGAACCGTCCGCGCCGTCCACCGAGACCCCGCTGATGCTGATCGGCTCGCCGATGGACGCGAGCGGCTTCGCCACCCTGGCCGGCCACTTCACCGACCGGCAGGTGATCACGTACGACCCCCGGGGCACCGGGCGCAGCACCCGCACCGATCCGGCCCCGGAGAGCACCCCGGAACAGCACGCGGACGACGTACGCCGGGTGATCGAGGCCTCCGGTGGCGGCCCGGTCGACCTGTTCGCCAGCAGTGGCGGCGCGGTCAACGCCCTGGCCCTGGTCGCCGCCCACCCCGGGCTGGTGCGCACGCTCGTCGCGCACGAGCCGCCGACGGTCCGGCTGCTACCCGAGGGGGCCGACGCCGTGGCCGCGGTCCAGGGCATCCGCGCCCTCTACGAGCGGTCCGGCCTGGGCCCGGCGATGGTCAAGTTCATCCAGATCGTCTCGATGAAGGGCCCGGTCCCACCCGGGTTCGCCGACGAGCCCGGCCCCGATCCGGCCGGGTTCGGGCTGCCCGCGGAGGATGACGGCGCCCGCGACGACGTACTGCTCGGCCAGAACCTGGTCACCTGCTGCCTGTACGAGCCGGATGTCGCGGCCCTGTCCGCCGCCTCCACCCGGATCGTGCTCGCGGTCGGTGCCGAGTCCACGGACGAGGTCGCGCACCGGGGCGGGCGTGCGGTCGCCGCCCTGCTGGGCCGGGAGCCGGTGGTGTTCCCCAGCAACCATTCGGGCTTCCTGGGCGGCGAGTACGGCCAGCACGGCGACCCGGTCCCGTTCGCCGCCGAGCTGCGCCGGGTTCTCGCGGACGCGCGCGAATAGTGCAGCTCCATCCGCGACGGGACGCCGGCGTCCCGTCCGGTGTCACCGGCCACTCTTCCGCGGGCCGGTCGTCCACCCCGTTCGGCCCACTCAAGATCATTTGCTCGGTGGGCCGCGACGGGGGAGACATTCTTGCGGGTACGGGGTATGCCGGCGGCACTGTGTGCGGCGCTGGCCATGACGGGCTGCGCGGCCGGCGGCAGCGAACCGCCGTCCTGGGCGGATCTCCGTGACGACGCCGCCCGGCAGAGCGCACGACTCGGCGGTGACCCGGTCGTCGCGATCGTCGACAGTGGCGTCGAGGACACCCATCCGGCCCTGACCGGCCGGATCGCCGCCACCTGGAGCGCACCCGGACTACCCGGGTCACGCTCGCCGCACGGCACCCAGATCGCCGGCCTGATCGCCGGCCGACCGCACGCCGAGTTCCCCGGCGGCCCGCTGGACCGGGCCCGCCTGCTCGACGTCCGCGTCCTCGACGACGCCGGGCAGGCCGGCCCCACCACGGTCGCCGACGGCGTCGACTGGGCCGTCCGGTCCGGCGCCGGCTACATCGTGACCAGCTTCGGCACCCGCCGCGACGACCCCGCCCTGAGCGCCGCCGTGGCCCGCGCGGTCGGCGCCGGAGTCGTGGTGGTCGCCGCGGCCGGCAACGGGTTCGGCTCGTTCGACTTCTACCCGGCCGCCTACCCCGGCGTCGTCGCGGTCACCGCCCACGACGGCACCGGCACCCGGCTGGCCATGGCCAACGGCCGCGCCGCCGACCTCGCCGCCCCCGGCAAAGACCTGCTCGCCCCCAGCACCGGCGGCCGGTACGAGCCGGTCAGCGGCACCTCCGCGGCCACCGCCGTCGCCGCCGGAGTACTCGCCGCGTGCGGCCGGCCGGCCGGCACCGGGCCCACCGTGTCCTTCCCGGAGGGTCCCGTCCCGGCACTCGAATGTCAGCAAGGATAGGAGTCACCACCCCCGTGTTCAGATTCGCCACCGGCGTCGGCATCACCGTCGCCACCTCCCTCGTACTGGGCCTCGGCGGCGTGCCGGCCATGGCATCCCCCGTCGCTCCCCCCGTCGACGACCTGGTCGTGGTCACCGGCATCGTCGACCCGGAGCTGGCCGACGTCGCCACCTTCAAAGCCGACGCCGACGTCACCGCGGTCGAGGTCGAGGACCCCGACGGTGTCTCCGGCACCGCGGTGGTCGCCCTGCAGGACGACGGTTTCGAACCCGTCGTCGTCGAGGCCGAGATCGACGGCGTGACGGTCCACGAGGAGTTCGCCGTCGAGGACTTCCTGCCGATCGGCGAGGACGACTTCGTCGCCCGGCTCCGCGCCACCAGCACCGGTGAGGTGCTGCGGATCGACACCACAGCGGTCGAGCAGCAGGCCATCCCGGTGATGATCGTGCTGGGCGCGCTGGCCCGGCTCGGCCTCAAATACGCGCTCCGCTGGTACGGCAAGACCCAGGTCAAGAAGGCCGTCAAGTCGTACCTGCTGAACAAGGTCTCCGCCGACAAGTGGCGGCACATCATGGAACCCAAGCACCTGTGGAACACCGTCGGCGGCAAGAGCAAGGAGCAGATCGCCGACCTGATGGCGCGGGCCATGTCCGAGGGCGTCCACGGCACGTACAAGAAGACCGGGATGTCGGCGGTGTGGAAGTACAAGGGCCGTATCATCGAGGTGACCTACGCCAAGAACACCGGGCACGTCTCCAACGGATGGGTGAGACCGTGACGGAGCTGCGCTCCCTCATCGCCGCGGGCGACCCGGTGGCTCGTTTCGACGCCCTCGGCGCGGCCTCGCAACTGTCCCTGAGCGCGATTCGCGACCAGCTCGACGGCGAGTTCCTCGACCACCACGCGGTGTCCGCGTCCGCGTTCTTCCAGGCGTGGCTGCCCCGCCTGGAGCCGTTCGAACGGATGCAGGCCGCCGAGTGGGTGGCCGGCGAGTACGTGCTGAGCATGGTGCACGTCCCGCACGCCTACGGCCTCGGCGCCCGGGTCCAGCTGGAGGCCGCCACCGCCGCGGCCACCGCGCTGGCCGAGACGCTGGAGGACTTCGGCGCCTTCGCCCACGGCCCGGACGCCGAGCTCACCCCCGACGTACCGGCCCGCCTGACCGCCCTGGCCCAGCCCCTCCGCGAGCTGTCCACCCAGCTGGCGGCCGAGGTCGACGGCCTGCCCCGCACCGCCTGACGTCCAGCGGCCGGAGCCTCCGCCACGCGGGAGCTCCGGCCGGTGGGCTCAGACTCCACCGGAGCGCAGCACCTCCAGCACCAGCGGATCGATCGCACCCGGCACGATCCGCTCCTCCAGGTTCTCGATGCCGGCCCAGCCCGCCAGGGCCTCGTCCAGATCGGCGCCGGCGTGCCCGGCGCCGGCCAGCCTCGACCGCACCTCGTCGGCGACCGCACCGGTGAGCGGGATCAGCGTCGCCGGGTCGGGCCGCTCGAAGTAGAGGGTGTGTAGCTCCAGCAGGCGGCTCAGCTCGGCCACCGGGTCCGGATGATCATCGACCCGCAGATCGACCAGGACATCGCTGGTGCCGCCGTAACCCCGCCCCTTCGCCACCACGAGCAGGGCCGCGCTCTGCCGCCCACGCCGGTCGCCGCCGGCCCGGTCACCGGCGTGCAGCGCGCCGAGCAGCCGGTGCTGGAATCGTGGCTGGTCCGCGCCGGCCAGCCAGGCCGCCTCCATGTCGGCGACCACCCGCGGGCCGGCCAGCATGTTGCCCTGGATCGCGTAGCCGTCGCCCGAAGTGCCGCCCGCCCACGGATGGCACTGGTCACCGGTGAAGGTGGCACCCGCACCGTCCGCGCCGACCACCCCGACCTGGCGGTGGGTGACCGGACCGTCGTCGCCGGCGATCAGCGCCCGGACCGTGCCGTCTGCGGTCATCCCGGTGCCCAGCAGGGTCAGCGCCTGCGGACGATAGGCGAGATTCGCGTACGACTGGGTGGCGACCGCACCGACGTCGGCCAGGGCGGCCGGGACGGCAGCGCCGACGCCGAGGAACTTACTGGCCACCGCCACCCCGTGCAGGGCTCCGTCGGCGGAGCGGGCGACGATCGAGAAGGTCATGCCGAGACGGTAGCCCCTCTCCCCTCCACCGTTGCGGTATGGCTACCCGGTGGACTCCGGGCCCATGTCGTGACGCTCGATCCGGACGGGAACGAGTTCTGCGTCGCCGGAAACCCGGCATGCGGGACCACCGGTGACCCGGCGGCCCCGCATCGGCGGTGATCAGACGCGGAAGGTGCCGACCAGCTTCGTCAGGTCGCTGGACATCCGGGAGAGTTCGGCGGTGGCCTGGCGGGTGTCGGCGACCCCGTCGCTGGTGGTGCGGGCCGACTCGGCCACGCCGGTGATCGCGGCCGAGATGTGGTTGCTGGCGGTGGCCGCCTCGGAGACACTGCGGTTCATCTCGGCCGTCGTGGCCGTCTGCTCCTCGACCGCCGAGGCGATCGTGGTCTGGAAGTCGCTGATCCGGCCGATCACCTCGGTGATCATCTCGATGGCGTTGACGGCGCCGCTCGCGTCGGCCTGAATCGCCTCGACCCGGCGGGAGATCTCGTCGGTGGCCTTCGCGGTCTCCTGGGCCAGGTCCTTGACCTCGGTGGCGACCACCGCGAAGCCCTTGCCGGCCTCCCCGGCGCGGGCCGCCTCGATGGTGGCGTTCAGGGCCAGCAGGTTGGTCTGCTCGGCGATCGCGGTGATCACCTTGATCACGTTGCCGATCTCGGCGGACGAGACGCCCAGCTGGTTCATGGTGGCGGCGGTGGCGGCCGCCGCGGACACCGCCTCGTGGGCGACCCGGGCACCCTCGGCGGCGTTCTGGGAGATCTCCCGGATGGCCGCGGCCATCTCCTCACCGCCGGCCGCGACCGTGGACACGCTGGTCGACACCTCCTCGGAGCCCTGCGCCACCACCTGGGACTGGCGGGACGTCTCCTGCGCCGAGCCGGCGATCTGCTCGGCGGTGGCCGAGATCTCCTCGGTGGCGCCGGCCAGGGCCAGCGCCGAACTCTCGATGGTGCCGACCGTCTCGCGCAGCCGGGTCACCGCCGAGTCCAGGGCCCGGCCCACCCGGCCGGACTCGTCCCGGCTGGTCAGGCCGCTGGAGCGGGTGAGGTCACCGTCGGCCAGGCCGATGGCCACATCCTCCACCTTGGCCAGCGAGCGGACGATGCCCCGGGACACCACCACACCGGCGGACAAAGCGGCGATCAGGCCGCCGATGAGAAGAGCGAGGTCCAGCGTACGGCTGGATTCGTAGATGTCCTGGGCCTCGGCGGCCGCCTTGGCGGCGTCGGCGTCCTCGGCGGCGAGCATCCCGTCGACCGCGGGGCTGATCTTGTCCATGATCGGCAGCACCGAGGCGTCCCGGACCTTCTCCCACGCCTTGATGTCGTAGTCGGCGCCGGCCGGCAGCAACTCGTCCCGGACCACCTTGACGTACGACTCCCACAGCCTCTCCAGGGAGTCCAGCGCGGCCTGGTCGCTGGCCGGCCCGGCCGCCCGGTACTGCGCCATCGCCTCGTCGAAAGCGGTCACGTCGGCGTCGAACGCCTTGTTGTACTTCTCGGTGCTCGCCGTGTCCTGCGCGAGCGCCTGGTTCGACACGTCCAGGCGGGCCTTGAGCACCGCCGCCCGCACCCGTGAGATCGCGGCGACAGCCGTCAGGTTCCGGCTGTAGATCCGGTTCGCCGAGGCGCTCACCGAGGAGAGCGCCATCAGCCCGGCGACGCCGACGGAGAGCGCGACCAGCGCCGCCAGCCCGACAGCGGTGAAGATCTTGACGCCGGTCGGCAGGTCACCGAAGCGGGGCCGGGAAGCTTGAGCGGTCATGCGGGTCCTTCACGGAAGCGGGGGGTGCTGACAAGTGCCCCACATCGGCGGCTCCGCCCGGAAGGTGTGGCTGGTTTCCTATGGATCCGGTTGCCGTCGGGTGCCGCTCCGCAACCCGGTCAGACCATCGCGGCGGTGTAGCCCCAGGCGAACAGGCCGGCTGCCGGAAGCAGGCTGAGCAGCCAGCCACCGGTCGCGGCCAGCCGGGCCCGGGGGAACCGCCACAGCATCGCGCCCAGGAACAGCAGCAGGAAGAACGCCCACAGCCCGGCGGTGGCCAGAACCGATCCGGTGCCGTTGTCGATCAGGTTCTCCATCCACTGGACCTCGGCCGCGTACACCATGACGCCGTACGGCACCGCGCCCGCGATCACCCACAGGGTCCGCCCGAACACCGAGGCCGTCACCCGTACACCCTGCTCTTCCGCTCGCATGCGGCGCATCCAAACACAGGCCCGCAAGGAATAGCCAGGTACGGACCGGGATTGCCAGGGGTATGACCGAAGCCGAGTTCGATCCGCGTGAATTGCTGGCCGGAAGCAAGATCGGGGTGCTGGCGACCATCAAGTCCAGCGGGCTGCCACAGCTGTCGCCGGTGACGCCCTACTACGACCGCGACGCCGGGGTGATCCTGGTGTCGATGACCGAGGGGCGGGCCAAGACCGTCAACCTGCGCCGGGATCCGCGTGCCGCGCTGGAGGTGACCAGCGCCGACGGCTGGTCGTGGGCGACCGCCGAGGGCGACGTGACGCTGACCGGGCCGAGCACCGACCCGCACGGGCCGGAGGTGGAGGCGCTCGTCGACTACTACCGGCGGGCGGCCGGCGAACATCCCGACTGGGACGAGTACCGGCAGGTGATGGTCGACGACCGGCGGGTGCTGATGACATTGACGGTCGGCAAGGTGTACGGGGCGAGCATCAACCGGTAAATGCGTTGAGAAGCCGCCGGGGATCCCGCATGATCGATGTGGCCCCGGCGGCATCAGAAGCCGGCACTTAACCAGCGGGCGCACTGGAGATCAAACCGCGCTCGTCCGCTGGAATCATCTGTGACCGGTCCTTCACATCGGGACCGCTACGGGGCCACCTCAACGTTTCCTGTCATGAAAATCGAAGGTGTGCCATGTCCAAAGAGGTGATCATCCGCAGCGGTTTCCAGGGTCTGCGCTATGTCGACGGCCGATTCGACCGGGTGGTGGAGCCGGGCCGCCATCAGCTGTCGCGGCACCGCCCGTTCCAGCGGGTGGCGAAGGTCGAGATCGTGCCGGTCGACCTGCGCGAACGCGAGCTGAACATCAAAGGCCAGGAGATCCTCACCGCCGACAAGGTCGCGGTCCGGGTCAACATCATCACGCATTTCCGGGTGACCGATCCGGTCGCCGCGATGGAGCGGGTCACCGACTACGAGGACCGCGTCTACAGCGACGTGCAGCTGGCCGCCCGCAGGTCCCTCGCGTCGATGACCCTGGAGGCCATCCTCACCAACCGCAACCAGCTGTCCGAGGACATCCTGCGCGACGTCGAGGGCGTCTCCGCGAGCTACGGCGTGCGGATCATCCGGGCCGACGTGAAGGACCTGGTGTTCCCGGGCAACCTGCAGGACGTGATGAACCGGGTGCTGACCGCGCAGCGGATGGCCGAGGCGCAGATGGTCGAGGCCCGCACCAGGGCCGACCGGGAGACCCTGGAGGCGGCGTCGCGGGCCGAGGCCGCCCGGGTCACCGCGGAGGCCGACGCCGCCGCCAAACGGATCCGGGCCGACGCCGAGGTCGACGCGCTGCGCCGGCTGGCCGAGGCCGCCCAGGCGTACGCGGAACATCCGGCCCTGCTCCGGCTGCGCGAGCTGGAGACGATGAGCGCGCTGGGCGCCAACGCCGAGGCGCGGCTCTACATCGGCTTCGACAAGCACGTGGCCGAATAGTTCTCACCTGGTCGCGGGCCGGGTCGATGGTGGGGGGCTGCCGCCACTTGCCGTGGCCTGATTCGATGGGCGGGACCATGGACCTGATCGAGAACCCACCCCTGGCCGTCGTCATCGACCTCGACGACACGCTCTACCCGACGTCGAGTTTTGTGTACGGTGCGACGCGTGCCGTCGGCCGGGCCGGAGCCGCGGCCGGCCTCGACCCGGTGCGGCTCACCCGGGCCGTCCGGCGCGGCATGCTGGGCGGCGCCGGCATCGACGGCTCCCTCGCCGCGTCCGGCGTCGACCCCGAACTGATCCCCGCGCTGGTGGCGGCGTTCAGCACCTACCGGCCGCGCCGCCTGCCCGCCTATCCCGGCGCCACCGCCGCCCTGTCGGCGATCAGCGCCCGCTACCCGGTGGCCTGCCTGACCGACGGCGAACCGGCCGTCCAGCGGGCGAAACTGGCCGCCACCGGTTTGCTGAACTCGTTCCGGGCCGTGGTCATCACGGATGAGCTGGGTGGGCGTACGCTGCGAAAACCGCATCCGGAGGGCTTGCGGCAGGCGGCCGAGTCGCTGGGGGTCGCCCCCACCGACCTGGTGGTGATCGGTGACCGCCCCAACACGGACATGGCGGTGGCGGCGGCCCTGGGTGCCCGCTCCATCCGAGTCCGGACCGGCAACCACGCCGACGCCCCCGACGCTCCCCCGGCCACCGCCACCGTCGCCGACCTTCCCGCCGCGGCGGCCCTGCTGGGCGCCGCCTGACGGGTTCCGGACGCCGACCGCTCCGGGCCACACGAACGCGTGATATCTCTCGCGATGGATGTTCAGCTCGAACTGACTTCACCTTGCGCCTGACCGTGGAGGGCACCGATGGGTGATCAGGGTGACGAGCGAGGTGTGCCGGTTGCGGGAACCGGGCGGACGCCCGGGACCGGGCTTGCTCGGTTTCGGTGCACGCGCTGGCGAGGCGCTGGTCGCGTGCAGGCTCCGAAACCCCGTCGCACCCGCGCCGGGGTGAGCCGCTGTGGTGGCACCGGGCGCTCCCACGGCCGGCGCAAGTCCTGGGCGAGGGGTCGGGCCAGGCACAGCTGAGTATGCGCGGCCGGAATCAGCCACGTCCACCGGTCGGCCGCCGCCGGGTCGCGCAGCTTCGGGGCGGTCCAGCCCAGCGTCTGCTTGATCATGCGGAAGGTGTGCTCAAGATCGAAGCGGCGTGGGAACGCCTGCCAGCAGCGGTCCACGTCCGCAGCGGTGGCGTCGGCCTTGGACCACCACAGCCACACCGGCTTGGGTTCGCCCCGGCTGGGCAAATGGTCGACGGTGAGCCGGATGACCGTGCCGGCGATGATCGGCAACGGCCCGTCGTGATCGGCCCACGCGGCCCGGTGGGTCCGCCGCGGGTGGAGCCGGTCCCAGGCCTGCGCCCGGGCCTGGCCGTAAAGCCGGGTGTCGGTCTGCGTGACCGCCTGCTCGCTGTCCCAGGTGGCCGGGTCACCGAAAGACGAACTCAGCCCCGTGCTTGGCCGGCCGGCCACCCAAGGGCTGATAGACGCGGGGCGGCGTCGGACGGCGCAGCAGCCAGGCGATGCGCGGGGCCTCGTAGCCGGCGTCCAGCACGATCAGGATGTCGCGGTCACCGTCCGGGCGCAGCCACGGCGAGACATCCACCGCGAGGACCAGACGACCCGGTGTCTTGGACAGCTGCCGGCGCAGCGCCACAACCTCGATACGGCCGTGGTCGAGCGCGTCATACAACGCGCCGTGCCCGCGCCGGTGCTCCGGTGCCAGCGACAGTCCGACCAGGGTGTTGACCGGCCCGTCGGTACACAACAGCGCCTCGGCCGACTCGAACAGCGCATCCGCCCGCGCAGTCAGGCACCGGTAGAACCGCAGCCGAAACCCCGCCATCGCATCGATCGCTTCCGCTCGATCCGTCATGCCGGCGACAACGAAACTCCGATACGGCTGGACATGGCTGGAGATTTGTCAGGGCTGCCTGCTTCGCGACGCCCTGTCTGAGGTCGTTGCGATGCCGCTTCTCCGGGGTGGCACACATCGGCAGGGGCCGGTAAGGTCGCCGCAGTTGGATCCGCAACGTTGATCTCAGTGGTGCGCGGAAGTCGCCCGGCTGCGCCACTACCGATCACGCGCAAGATCCCCGCCAACTCTTGGAGGGTCTTGCCATGGACAGATCTCACTTGTCCCAAAGCCGGCCAACCGCTGAGGTCGTCAAGCTCCTCACGGTCGTCGCGCCGAGCAAGGATGAGGGCTGCAGCCCTACGGGGCTTGTCGGACAACGCTTGGCACGGCAGTTGCTTGCTGCCGGGGACCCCGTCAGAGTGCTCGCAGAGCCCGAGGAGTGCAGTGGCTGGCCGGCCGAGGTACAGGTGGTAACCGGCTCCATCAGCCAGCCGTTGCCGTCTGCCGAGGTCTTCGCCGGCGTTGACGCGGTATTCCTCGCCGGCGCGCATCCCTCAACCGTCGGAGCGTCATTGAGGCTGGCGCGTGACGCCGGTGTCCGACGGATCGTGCTGCTGTCGTCCCACGGGCCCGAGTACGAGCAGTACAACCCGCCGGAGACCTGGCACTGGCTCGCCATCGAACGCGCTGTAGAGCGTTCCGGGATCGAGTGGACTCATATCCGGCCATCCGCCGTGATGGGCTCCGCCAGGAGCGGCACGTATCCCGCGACCGGCTCCGACTGGCCGCAGTCCATCCGAACGGAGGGAGTCGTCCGGGAGGCCTTCTCGACACCGGGCACTACCCGTTCATCCATGAAGACGATCTCGCCGCTATCGCTGCGGCGGCGATGCACACTGACCACTACGCCGGCACCGTGATCGAGGCGGTGGGCTTGCCTTAGTCAACCCAGTCTCGAGTACGCAGCATCGCTGACGCCATCGGTTGCGACGTTCAGGCCATCAACGTGACGGCTGCTGAGAGCCGGGCAACGTGGCAACGTAACGGCTGGCCGGAAGGCGCCATCGAGGTAACGCTGTACGCCCTCCAGGAGTACGGTGCGCGCCTGACCGAACTCACCGAATGGACGGCCGCGCAACGGCCCTCCGTCCGGGACATCATCGGCCGCTCGCCGCGTACCTACGACGAATGGGCCGCTGAGAACGCCGACCTATTTCTCTGAACAGATACGCCACCCGCCGGCGCAGCTGAGCCGTCCGAACTCGGTCGCCTTCGATGCAAACGGTGATCTAGCGTGAAGCCGTGAGCGAGTCCCTGGCTGCCGCGATCAACTCGCTATACGCCGCATTTGCCCGAGTTCCTCGACCAATCTCTATCGACTATTGCCAGTGCTGCTTCACGCCCGAAGATGGACGGGCCGTGCTGACAGACATGCCCATACGGCAGCTTCCGGCCGAGGCGCTACGGCCATACGCGGCCAACGTCATGTTCACCGTCGGGAGTGTCGCCGACCTCCGCTACTTCCTGCCGCGACTACTGGAGATCGCCTGCGGCGAGGGGTTCAGCTGGCCGGACTTGGAGTCAGTAGTGGGCAGATTGCGCTTTGCCGAGTGGAGTAGTTGGCAGGACGAGGAGCGAGACGCCATCCGCACCTTCTTGGCGGCCTTGTGGGCGAATGCTCTGGCTCGCGGCCCTGACGAAGAAGACGTCGACACCGTTCTCTGCGCGATCGGCAACGCCGAGGATGACCTCAAGCCCTACCTCACCGAATGGGCTTCAGCCCTTACCCGCCCGCCGGACAGACCCGCAGCGGCGGCGCAGCTACGGTCACTCCTCGATAGCGGCTACCGCTCGGACCGCAACAAGCGACGGCTCACCAATGCCTTCTGGCAAGACCGTGACCGCCAGGCCGAGCAAGTCATCACCTGGCTGTCCAGCGCCGATCTTCAGTTGACGCTGTTCGCGGCGTTCGACGCTGCCGACAGCGAGGAGACCCTGCAAACTCTCGCTGACATCGACGACCTGGTGTGATTGCGGAACTCCCCGAGCCGACCGGATCCCACTCCTCAGGGCCGGCGATGAGGTCACCACCAGCCAAACTCGCGACACTTCGATGCGCGATGCCGTCAGTAAAGATCGCGATGCCGTCACCAGTGGCGCGGCAGCTGCTGGAGAGCCCTGGCAGTACTGCGACGCCGGCGCCGCGTCAGATCGGCATCCCCGCCACGGCAACGCTGCTGCCCATCATCGATGTCCGGCACGGACACACCTGAGCCGGCACCGATCCGGACGCAATCTGTCACCCGCGCCGGCGTGGCGCGGCCGGTTCCGGCCGATGCAAGTCCGCTGCCCTGGTCGCAGCGCGCCGGACCTCGGGCTCGGGTCACGGCTTGCGGTCAGTGTTCTAGCCTTTGGCTGATGACCGACATACAGCCTACCGACGCGTCCGACGGGACCTGGACCAGGCTGACTGCCGCTACCGACCTCGACCGGCGAGTAGCCCTGTCTTGGCTCTCCGGGCTCGGTTTCAATCGCGCGGCGCCTGTCGGCGTGCTCCTCAGCCTCCTGGATGCCGGCGAGGCCGGCTTTCTTTGGCGGGAGGACCTACCGCCCGAGGTCATGGATGCTGCGGTCGTCCACAATGCCAGGTACGTACGCGCCATGGCCGCGGATTCCGGTCACCTCTCCGTCACGCAGTGGGACCGGCTTGTCGCCACCACTCCGGATCCGCGGCAGCGAGAACTCTTCGCGGAGTTCGCGGGAGAGCAACTGGCCGCACGGCGGCTTTCCCGCGGTCGTCGTGGTGTCAGCCGTGCTCCGCACCCCGACGCCACGCCGCCCCAGACGCCGGCGGATATCGCGGCGATGGCCGCCGAAGCGCCTGACATTGACCCGGGCGACCGGACGATGGCGCTCTGGTGGATCGGCGCCCTGCACGAGAACGCCGAAGCCATGCGCCAACTCGCGGCCTCGCCGAAACTGCTGATCCGACGCAGCCTCGCAAGGGCGCCACGTCTGCCCACCGACGTGGTGGCCACGCTGGCCCGCGACCAGGACCGCATCGTGCGGCTTTTCCTCGCCGAGTCATGCGACGATGCCCCACCAGAGATGCTCCTGGAGGTGGCCGCGTGGTGGGAAGGGAGCCTGTCCTTCCCCGGCCGGCCGCACAATCACCCCAACTTCCCCCGCGACGGTTTGCGGCGCTACGTGACAGACCCGAACCCTCGTTTGCGGGCCCTCGCCCTCACCGACCCGGCCTCCACGAATGCGGTCGCCGAGCGGCTCGGCTGCGACCCCGATCCGATCGTGCGCAGAGCCGCCGGGCAGGACCAGCGCCTCTCGCCAGACTCGCTCCAGAGACTTGCTGCCGACACCGACCAAGGCGTCCGCCGGCGAGCCTGGCTCAATCCCTCGATGCCGCTCGAAGCCCTCGTGACGCTGCTGCTCGATGCGGGCAGTGCCGATTATGCTGCCCGCAACCCGGTCATCCCGATCCCGGTCATGCGCCGTATGGTCGCGCTCGGAAGGCTCCAATCCACAGGCTGAACCCCGTGAGCGCCGGCGGCACCATGTCGTTCCTCGCTTGTTACCGATGCCTGCGAACCGGCCAAACCAACCCCCCGTTCCACGGCCACGAACTTGACAAACAGATTCCACAGACCGCGGCGCTGGATTGTGGAACGCTCACTGTCCTGGCTGATGCGCGCCCGCCGCAACTCCCGCGGCTACGAACGCCTGCCTGAACACTCCGAAGCCCACATCACCTGGGCCAACATCACCCTGATGACCCGACGGCTTGCCCGCGCCCAACAACAGCGCCACGCCGCCGAACCGTTGCCGCTGGCCGTCTAGCCCAGCTCCTCTCCGAGATCGTCGCTGAACTGTTCGCCGTCACCGCATGGGGACAATCCGAGCCAGCAGAGGACTCGGCTACTCCCCGGGGTCGACCCGACCGCACCCGCCCCGGCCGAGGCACGCGAACTCCTCGACCGTCTCGGCATGGAACTCCTGGAAGCCGACGCCTACCTGTTCGCGGTGCCGCTGTACGACTGGAACGTTCCGTCCCAGCTCAAGACCTGGCTCGACCTGATCCTGAACCACCCCCGGCTCGGCGTTCACGGTGACTGGCCACTCAAAGGCCGGCCCGCGGTGCTGGCGTTGAGCCGTGGCGGCGGCTACGGGCCGGCACCCCGAAGGAGGGCTGGGACCACGCCACCCCCTACCTGCGCCGAATTCTGGCCGAGGTCTTCGGCCTGGACCTGCACGTCGCCGAAGCAGAACCGACCCACGCATTCTGGAATCCGGAAATGGCGTCGCTGCGAGGGCTGGCCGAGGAGTCGATGAAAACCGGGCACGAGCAGGCCGCCGAGCACGGGCTGCGGGCCGCCGCACTGAGCCGGGCCTGACCGACCGTCCCGAAACGCATGTCACAGATCGTGGTCCGGCTCCGATCGGGTTTCCTCGGGGCCAGACCACGAAGTGCGCGTTCTCCTGGTGCGTCGGCCAGATGTGTGCCAGGACGTCGTCGTCGACTGGCGGCCGGACTGGCGCAGCGCGGCTACGCCGAGGTACTCGGTCGACCGGCACCCGGTCGCGTTTGGTGGCGAGGGTGAGGCACCACCACATCTGTTCGGTCTGCTGCACCGATCCACCGGCGCCCGCGCAGCCGTTCGGTGCGACGTCACCGTGACGCTCCATCGAACGCCACAGGCGCTCACAACACGCCGAAAATGTTTCTACCTGCGAAACGGGTAGAGAAACAGGCACTTATGCAAGCGTCGCGGGGACCGGACGGGGCGACCCGATTTCTGGGGCCCGATTGGCGTGCGGCCAACGTTCCTGCATTTTGACCAATGGCCCGAAGACGGCAGCGGACCGGGGGAACGCGGACCCGGGCCGCGGGGTGAGTTCGTGCTCGCCAGGGTGGCCGGGAAGCGACTGGGGGGCCGGCCACCCTGGCGAGGTCTCACGGACCGGTCACGTGGCGTCCCACCGTCCGGTCACGCGTTGTCTCACGGACCGGTCACGCCGGTTGCCACGCAGCTGGTGCCGTCCGGGCCTTCGCCGATCTTGGTCGGCTCGTCGCCGGTGTCGTTGCCCTCGAACCGGTCGCAGAGGCTGATCTCGTCGCCGACGATGGTGATGCCGTCCAGGGTGACCGTGTCGCCGAGGTTGGTGTTGATGCCGGCGAGGGTGCCGCCGGGGGCGTTCGCGACGATGTTCGAGATGGTCACCGTGCGGGCGGCCTGGGTCGAGCAGTTGCCGCACGAGCGGTAGAGCTTGCCGAAGTCGGAGACCTCGAAGTCACGGATGGTGACTGAACCGCCGGCACCCCGGTTGTCCTGGAACACCTTGTCGTCGGCCTTCGCCGCGCTGCCGCCCTCGATCACCACTGTCGCGTCGGTGCCGCGGAAGGTGGCCGCGTCCTCGCCGACGTCCTCCCAGTGCACGTTGTTGATCGTGCAGCTGCCGGAGCAGTGCACGCCGTCAGCGGCCGGGCTGCCCAGGATCACGTTACGCAGCGTGGCCCCGTCGGCGAGCTTGAACATCGGGTCCTGGCCCTCGTCCTGGCCGCCGTCGCCGAGCGCGCCGCCGCCGATGAACCGCTGGTTCTCGCCGTCGAACTCCCCGGTGACCTCGATCGTCTCGGTCACCACCTGCTCGCCGGTCGCCTCGGGCACCGCGGCCGACGCGAAGTTCGTGAAGACGACAGCCGCGCCGAGGCCGAGAGCGACCACCGCCGCCCCGATCACACGGCCTCTGTTTCGCCGGGAATGTGCCATCACGTGCCTTTCGGTAGCCGGGACGGGTTTCTTCCCATGAGCACGGATCTTGCGGGAAAGCGGTTTCCTTGATCGCCCAGACTTAAGGACTTCTTAAGGTCCGCCGTGCTCGCCTCGGCTACCGCCGGGCTGGTTCGCGGCGGCGGTTGAGGCGCGTTGCAGCAGGTCAGCGAACCAGCGGGCTTCGTCGATCGGCACCATCTCGGTACGCGACCAGAACTCGGCCGCCTCGTCGGTCTCCCGGTCACCGGCTCGGGGCGCGGTGTTGACGTTCCCGGTGAAGTAGACGGTCACGTGCGAGAACCCCGACACGTTGCTCTCGATATCGGCGTCCCGCACACACATCGACGAGGTGTCGTCGGCCTCGTCACAGGTGACGGTCGGCTGGGGCGAGAGTTCCACGACGGCGTGCAGCCACTGCGCGCCGAACTGGTAGTTGGTCACGAAGGAACCGCCGTCACCGTGACTGCCCCCGGCCGGCATCCGCAGCAGCCCCGGCGGCCGGGTGGCCGGAACCAGAGCGAACGCCGGCGACGACTCGTTCCGCCGCTGGTAGTCGATCTGCAGCACGTCGTTGAGCAGCGCATGGTCGGCAATCGACTCGTCGGTGACCACGGGCACGGACATCGGCTCGGCGTTCGGGGAGCACCCAGCGGCGGCGACCACCACAACGAGGCCGGCCAGGATCTGTCGCATCGGAACTCTCATAGGAGCCGACACGATAGCTCAGATGATCATCAAAAGCGCTGCTCGGCCCGCGTTCTCCTGATCACGTCAGGGTCTGGGATCGTGTGCCGATCCGCGGCTCGAATCGAGCCGCGGATCGGCACACGACCTGACCTGGACGCTCAACTAGCTGATCATTTCCGGTTCCAGCGCAACGGTCCTGGCCGGATGTTCCACCAGATCCGCCGCCACCACGACCGTCGCATCCGCAAGGCCTCGGCGTAGGCGACCACCTGGTCACCGGCCCGTTCCGCCTNCACGACCTGACCTGGACGCTCAACTAGCTGATCATTTCCGGTTCCAGCGCAACGGTCCTGGCCGGATGTTCCACCAGATCCGCCGCCACCACGACCGTCGCATCCGCAAGGCCTCGGCGTAGGCGACCACCTGGTCACCGGCCCGTTCCGCCTGCGCGGCATCCGCCGCCCCCGGCGCGAATCCGGCCGTATTGACCGCCTCCACCAGCGCATCCAGTGGCGGCAACGGCTCCGCCGGCCCAGCCGTCGGCGTCGCCCGGTCTGCGGTCTCGCGCTCCTTCACATCCGCCCCGTCCACCGGGATCAACGGGCCGCTTCTCTCGTCCGCGGCCGCCGCTGTCTCCTCGGGGGTGGGTGGGACTGCGCGGCGGAGCAGACCGGTGCGCTGGGCCGGGCGTGGCAGGACCGCCGCGTGCCGGGCCGCCTCGGTGGCCGACAGGTGGCCGGGGATCGGGCGGCCGGCCAGACGTAGCGCGTCGGTCAGTTCCAGCCAGGCGCCGGTGATCCGTACGCCCGGGTCACCGGTGGTCAGACGCCGTCGCCGCTGGGCGCCCCGCAACCCGGCGATCCCGAACGCCAGCGCGGTGAGCAGCAGCAACACCCCACCGGAGGTACCGGACACGACCAGGATCGTGGACGCGCCCTCCTGTGGGGCGGGTGCCGCGACATCGGCCGGTGGTGCCGACGAGGCGGCCTCGGTGGGTTCCGGTTCGTCCGACGGGGACGGTGGTGGTGACGGGGTGGGCGGCGTGAAGTCCTCCTCGACCGGCCGTACCTCGTCACTCTTCGGCAACGGGTCGAACGGCACCCAGCCGACCTGGTCGAAGTACACCTCGGGCCACGCCAGCGCGTCCCCGGCGGTGACCGCCCCGCCCGCGGCCGGCGCGACGAACCCGACGACCACCCGGCTGGGCAGTCCGGTCAGGCGGGCGAGCACCGCGTAGGCCGCGGCGAACTGCTCCGACGTCCCCTTCTGCCCGCCCAGGTCACGGCGACCGAAGAGAAAATGCCCGAGATTGGGATACGCGTGACCGCTCGGCGCATCAGCCTCGTGCCGATAGTGCCCGGCCAGGAAGTCCTCGATCGCCACGGCCCGGTCGTAGGGCGCCCCGTTCCCGTCGCCGAGATGATCGGCCAGTTTCTCGATCTGCTCCGGGACGTTGGTGCCCTGGGCGAGATAGCGGGCCACCGCGTCACCGGACGGCACGTCAGCCACCGGGAGCAGGTTGAGGTCGGGTTTCTGCACCTGGGAGACGGCCGTGTAGCGCAGTCCCTCGCTGAGCCCCTCCGGCCGGATCAGGGTCCCACTGGCCGCGTCGTAGGCGACCCGCGCCCCGGTGATCCGGGTCGGTGTGGGCAGGGCCGGAAGCAGCCGCCCGGTCAGCCCGGTGATGGTGATCTGGTGCTGGGTCTCGGAGACCTCGGTCCCGTCCGGCACATCGGGACCGGGCAGAACCCGTCCGGCGTTCCGGTAGAGCCCGCCGACCCGCCAGGTGACCCCGTCGAAATCGGACAGCACCGCGAGCCGCAGCCGCACCCCACGCTGAGCCGCCGCCCCGTTCACGGCGCCGTCGGTACCACCGTCGTCCTCGGCGCGGCCGGCGTCTTCGCTGGCGGTGTCCTCAGCGGTTTCGCTTCCGGTGGGCGCGGAACTGGCCGCCGGGGCTTTGATCGGAACGGCGCCCGCGCCCCCGCCCTGGCCACCGCCGGGGTTCGTCTCCGCGTCATCGCCACGGTTTGCGCCCGCGCCGCTGTCATTGTTCGTCCCCGCGTTGCCGCTGTTCGTTCCCGCGTTGCCGCTGTTCGTCCCCGCGTTGCCGCTGTTCGTTCCCGCGTTGCCGCTGTTCGTCCCCGCGCCGTTCTCAGCGGCGGCGCTGCGGTTCGTGCCCGCGCGACGGGACGGGTTCGTCTTGCCGGATTTCGACGGGCCGGCGCTCTTCGACGTGGCGGTCGGCAGTGGCAGTGGCGCCGGGTCGGCCGGGTCGCCGGGGCGGTATTCGAGCAGTGGCTGGTTCGGGTAGAGCGCCCACCCGGAGATCCGGTTCAGTGGGCTCTCGTCCAGGCTGTCCACCCGGGGCGGCTGCACGTACTGCCGTGGGTCGACGGGTGTCCGGTCCACCCGGCCGCCGATCCACGGCCCGGCCGCGGCGATCAGTGCGACCACCACGAGCAGGCCGGCGGCGGCACTGCCGAGCGCTCGGGCCCGTACCGCCGCGTGGGTGGAACCCCCGGCACCGGAGACCGCGGCCAGTGCCGCGACGACGAGTCCCGCGAAGATCAGGGTGTGGCCGGTCGCGGCCGAGGCGTTGGGGCCGACCACGTAGATCGCCGCCGCGTAGACCGCCACCGCCGGCACACATCCCAGCAGCACCCGCCCACTGCGGACGGCGACCTCGGTGGCCGCCAGCCCGGCGACCCAGACAGCGGCGACCGCGATGACCACGGTGTCCGGGGTGACCTCGACCGGGATCATGGCGGTGAGCAGGCGGGGAATGCCGTTGGTCAGAGCGTCCCGGACCGTCTCGGCGGTGAGCCCGCCCGGTCCGGCCGCCAGGTACATGGAGAGCAGCAGATATCCGGCGAGCAGCAGGGCCGACAGCGGCGCGACCGCCCACGACGGCAGCCGGCGCATGGCGACACCCACACCGACCGAGCCGACCGCGGCGCCTGCCGTCAGATACCACAGCAGGTCGTCGGCGTAGATCCGTCCCAGCACGGCCCCGGCCAGCATCAACATCCCGGCCAGCGCGACCGGCACGACGGCCCGGCGCAACCTCCCCGCTATCCCCACGTCCCGACCTCACATCCGCCCACCCGCATGTTCCCGCCGAGTCCACCCGGGCTCACCGTCCGCGCAGCGCACCCGGCCGGCCTCGCCGTCCGCACACCACGCCCACCCGGGCTCACCGTTCGCACACCGCACCCGGCCGGCCCCGCCGTCCGCACACCACGCCCACCCCGGCTCACCGTCCGCGCAACGCACCCGGCCGGGCTCGCCGTTCGCACACCACGCCCGCCCCGGCTCACCATCCGCGCATCCCGTCCCAGGCCGCGGCGAACTCGGCGCCGTCGGCCGCTTCGATCACCAGCAGGCGGTCGGTGGGTGAGGAGGGGGACGAGTCGCGGTCGCCGAGGATTCCGGCGAGAGCCACCGGGTACGCCCCTCGCAGCCCACTCACCGCCCCCAGATCGGAGCGGCCCCCCGGCCCGGTCAGGAAGATCAACGTGTCACCGAGCCGCTGGGCTCGCAACTGCCGCAGGGTGGCGTCGAGGTCCCCGTCGCCGAGCACCGCCTCGGTGAGCACATCCAGGTGCGGCCCGCTGCCACGGCCGGCCACCAGGTGCAGGCTGACCGGCAGATCCTCCCGAACCGCCGCGACCACGATCGACGCGGCGGCCTCGCACGCGTCCTCGAAGCTGTCCCCGCTGTGTGCCGTGGCCCGGTCGTCGAGCAGGACGACGATCGTCGGTTCGGCGGTGTCGAGCTGTTCCCGGACCATCAGCTCGCCGACCTTGGCACTGCTGCGCCAGTGGATGCGCCGGATCTCGTCGCCGGGGACGTACTCCCGGAGGGTGTCGAACGTGATCGTGCCCTGGGGCACCTTGTCGACGCTGCCGTCCAGGCTGCGGGTGAGCCCGGCCGGAACCGCGCGCAGCGGGTGCACCTTGGGGTAGACCCGCACGACGGTGGCGCCGCCGTACCCCCGGGCCAGGGTGATCAGCCCGAGCGGATCACGCCGGGTGACGTGCAGTGGCCCGATCGGCACCAGCCCGCGCCGGTGGGTCGGCACCGGATAGCTCTCCACGGTGTCGTGTCCGGCCCGTAGCCGCAGCAACGGGACCTCGACACTCGCCGTTCCGCAGCGATCGGTGGCGACCAGGGTGGCCGCGCGCACCCGGCTGGTGTTGCTGATGGTGAGGGTGACATCGGCCGGTTCGCCGCGGGCGACCCAATCGGGATCGGCCACCCGGGTGACACCGAGGCGGGGCCGCCACAGCGCGAACACCAGTGCCGCGAGCACCGCGACCCCGGCGGCCGCCCCGAGCAGGGCCAGATCCGGGTAGCCGAACCGGAATCCGGCGCCGAGCAGCACGACGGTGGCCAGGATCAGCCCGGCGCCGCGGGCCGTCAACCCGCTGCGCTGCCCTCCTCCGCGGAACATGTCAGACCGGCACGTGCTGGTCGGGCAACGGGACAGGGACCGAGCGCAGCGCGTCGGCGAGCACGTCGGTGGCCGACACCCCGCGCAGCTGGGCGTCGGCGGAGAGCAGGACGCGGTGCGCGAACACCGGCTCGACCAGGTCCTTGAAATCCTCCGGGAGCACATAACCACGGCCGTTGATCAGCGCGTACGCCGCGGCGGCCCGGGTCAGCGCGATCACCCCACGAGGGCTGACCCCGACGCGGACCTGCGGATGGTTGCGGGTGGAGGCGGCGAGACGGACTGCGTACGTGTACAGCGGATCGGCGATGTGCACGGCCGCGACCATCCGGGTCATCTCGCCGATCATGGTGGTGTCGGTGACCGGATCCAGGCTGTCCGGCGACCGCATCGCGGCACCGCGCAGCACTTCGATCTCGACGTCCTCGGACGGGTAGCCGACGGACAGTTTCACCAGGAACCGGTCGAGCTGCGCCTCGGGCAGCCGGTAGGTGCCGTCCATCTCGACCGGGTTCTGGGTGGCCACCACCAGGAACGGTTGCGGGACCGGGTGCGGCACCCCGTCGATGGTGACCCGCCGCTCCTCCATCACCTCCAGCAGCGACGACTGGGTCTTCGGCGACGCCCGGTTGATCTCGTCGGCGATCACCAGGTTGGCGAAGACCGGCCCGGGATGGAACTCGAACCCGCCGTTGGACTGGTTGAAGACGGTCACGCCGGACACGTCGGAGGGCAGCAGGTCGGGGGTGAACTGGATGCGCCGCCACTGCCCGCGGATGGATGCGGCCAGCGCCCGGGCGAGGGTGGTCTTGCCGACCCCGGGCACGTCCTCCAGCAGGACGTGCCCCTGGGCGAACATCGCGGTCAGGGTGAGCCGGACCACCTCGGGCTTGCCGAGCACGACGGTGCCGATCCGGGCGGCGAGCTGCCCGGCGACGTCGGCGAACCCTTGGACGTGGGCGGGTGTCAGCATGTCGGCAGGTTCCCCAGATCGTCGCCGCCGTCGAGGTTCAGCCACGCCCACGGGATGTAGGTCTTGCCGCTGTAGTTCACCTGGATCCACCACGTGCTTCGCTTGTTCTTGTTGTAGACGAACGCGTAGACCTCTTCACCGGACTTCTTGCAGTACGTCTGGAGTCGCGTCCCGTTCTTCACCCAGCCTGCCTGCTGAGAGTCGTTCTGGGTGGTGCCCCGGAAGATCTCGTTGCCGTTGCGGCCGTCGACGTCGGAGTTGCAGTAGGTCCGCTGGTCGCCGTCGTCGCCGTTGATGCAGGTGGCCGTGCCGTACAGGATGTCGGTGGTCTTCGCCGACGCCTTGTTCGCGCTGCCCGCGGCGTTCTTCGCGGTGACCGTGAAGGTGTAGGCGGTGCTCGGCTTCAGCCCGGTCGCGTTCAGCGCGGTGCAACTGCCGGACGAGCCCTTGCCGCCGCCGGACACGGTGAGCGTGCACGTGGTCGTGCCACCGCCACCGTTCACGTTGAACGCCACCCTCGCCGTGTTGAATGTCGGGTCCACCCCGGTCACCGTGACCGTCGGCGCCGCCACGGTCCGCGCGGTCGCGCCGGCAGCCTCACCCGGGCCGGCCTCGTTCACCGCCACCACCTGGACCTGCACGGTCGCACCGGTGCCGAGCCCGGTCAAGGTGGCCGTCGTCTCGGTGACCTCGGTCTCCTTGCCACCGGCGGTCACCACGTACTTCGTGATCGGCCGCCCGTTCTCGGCCGGCGCCGTCCAGGTCACCCGCACCGCACCGGCCTGATCGGCGACCGTGGCCGCCTGCACCCCGTCGGGTTTGGCCGGGACCGCGAACGGGACCACGGTGTTGCTGACACCGGAGGCCTTGGAGCCGGCGCCGATGTCGTTGATCGCGACGACGGTGAACGCGTACTGCTTGCCGAACTCCAACTGCCCCGCCGGGATCGCCAGCGTGGTGCTCGTCGACTCGCCGACCGGGGCACCGCCACCCTCGGTGACCGCGGTCACCGCGTACCGCTGGATCTTGTGGCCCTGACCGTTGGCCTCCGGCCAGGTCACCGCGACCGTGCCGTCCGGTTTCGCCTCGGCCACCGGCGGGGTGGCCGGCGGGTCCGGGACCTCCGAGGTCGGCACCACCGGGTTGCTCTGCTTGGCCGGACCGTCGCCCTTGCGGTTCACCGCGTGCACCTCGAACCGGTAGGTCTCACCGTTCGTCAGGTTGGGCACCACCAGCGACCGCTGATCGGCCCCCACCGGGAAGGTCTGGTCCGCGCCGGTCACCACGTAGCGGGTGATCGCTGCGCCGTTCGGCGCGGCCGCCTGCCAGGTCACCCGCACCTCGGCGTTGCCTGCCGCGGCCCGCACCGCGCGGGGTGCGCTCGGCTTGCTGACCACCGGCTTCTTCGGCTTCTTCGGTTTCGGTGGCTCCGGCTGGGACTTCACCGGCGGCGGGTCACCACCGAGGACCTCGTCGTCATACTTGTCGACGCTGCGCACCGTGTGCTGGTCGTTGACGACGCGGGCGGTGGACGAGCCCGGCGCGTTGATGAACAGGTGGTTCTCCCGGACGTCCAGCTCCAGGTCACCACCCGGGCGCCGGATGTCGAACGGCTCCTCCGGCTGCCCGTTCTCGTCGAAGACGTGCACGGTCCCGTCGTTCTCCGGGACGTAGACATAGCCCTCGTAGGCCACAGCGGTCCGCAACTCGCCACCGGAACCCGCCGGGACGACCATCTCCCTGATCCCCGACCCGCCGACCGTGTAGACCCGGCGGTCGTCCGGCACGGTCACCGCGATCAGGTCGCCGTCGGTGCGTGGGGGCAGCTCACCCGGCCCGGTCAACGGCAGCGTCACCGTCTCACCAGCACCGGTCTCGGTGACCTTGACCAGCCCGTTCGTCGTCCGGTCCAGCACGGCCACGCCCTTGTCCATGGCGCTGACCGCCAGATCGTGACTGGGCGCGGCGACCGGGTCGGTGCGCACCCGCGACGGCGGCACCCCCTCGCCCTCCCCCGGCTTGACCGCGGTCACGGTGCCCTCACTCGGCGCCGCGATCCACAGGACGCCCGCACCGTCGAACACCCCGCCGCTGATGCCCGGCGGGAACTGGAGTGGGTCGCCGACCGGCTGCAGACTCGACGGGTCGACCTGCTGCACCTTGCCCTGCACCGCGTCGACCACGAACGCGAACCTGTCGTGCAGCGCCACACTCACACCGATGCCGGCCTGGGACTCCGCGTTCCAATACGCCTGGAGATCGGTCAGATCCATCGACGCGATCGCACCCGTGTTGACGTCGCGCAGGATCACGAACCGGTCGCTCTGACTCACCTGCAACTGGTGCCCGCGAGTGGACTGGCCGACGTCGGCGCGGGTGTCCACCCGGGCCGAGGTGCCGTTGATCCGGGCCAGCTCGGCCTTGCCCTTGCTCCACAGCCAGGAGGCCGCGTCGAAGCTGGCCAGCGCCTGATCGGCGGACCCGAGCCCGCGCACGGTGATGCCCAGCCCGGCCACCAACGCCAGGACGGTCGCCATCGTGACCAGCTGGCCCTTGCTCGGCCTACGCCTTTTTCCGGTGCCATCAGTGCTGGTCACAGCGTTTGTCCTCCCCGTGGTGCGCCTTCAGGACGCAGGCCATCATAGGGAAGTGGGGGTCTCCGTCGATACCCGGCTCGTCAAGCCTGTGGATAAGCTATGCACGTTCCGTACACACCTGCTTGGAGCTCGCGAACTGGTTCGTGGAGTAGACCGCGACCACGGCGAAGCAGTACTCCAGGTCAGGATTGAGTCCGGCGACGTACGTCGTGGTCTTGCCCGGACCGACCTGTGACACAGGTCGCAGCTGCTGTCCCTCCCGCGCCATCGTGACCATGAACCCGTTCCGCCCGTCCGTCGGATCAGCCCAGTTGACGTGCACGGTCGAACCCTGATCATCCAGCTCGACCTTGGTCGGGGCCTGACCGCTGAGCACCGGGGCACTCGGACTCCCGGGGCCGGCGACCGGCTCATCTTGTGACCGGTCCGCCAACACCACCACCAGGGCACCCACCGCGACGGCGGAGATCAAGGTGGCGACGGCGGTCAAGGTGATCGCGACGGCACGGTTGCCGGATCTGCTTTCCGTGTACGGCTGGGACACCACTGTCACGGGCTGCGGCGGGATGGGCCATCCCTGCTGCTGTGGAACGATTACCTGCTGGTGGTGGACCGGCGGTGGGGGCTGGTGAACCGGTGGCTGCGGGTAGCGGGCGTCGTTCCGCTGATCCACCGGACGAGTGACCGGCAGCATCTCGGTCGAGTGCTCCATGGCCGTGCGCACATCCGGTCGCGCCGGCTCGACAATTTCAACGACCGGAGCTTGCGGTACGGGGTCAGGAACGGCCACAACCGGCGCCGGAGTCACGGGAGCTGGTGTCACGGAGGCTGGTGTCACCGGGGCCGGTGCGGCAGGAGCCGGTAGGACGGGGCTCGGAGTGGGCGTGACCTCCGGCCGTACCGAAGCGAGGGAAGGTTGCTCCTCCCCCAGATAATCCCGAGCCCGGGCGACGAACTCGTGCCCCTCCCCCAACACCGCCGGAGCGTTGGCCAGCACCCGCCCGAACGCCTTGCGAGCCTCGTGCTTGTTCCCGAGCTCCTGAGCGACAACCCCGATGTCGTGCGAAATGTGCAGCATGACCGGGTCGCTGTCCCCGAGACGCCACTGCCCGGCCGCATAGGCGTCCTCGAGAACCCGCCGGGCCGCCATCGGATCATCGGTGCGCAGATAGACGCCGGCCAGCTCCCGGGCCGCGGTGAGCACGATCGGCTCATCCTCACCCAGCTTCTCCCGGCCCACCTCGACGGCGCGCTCGAGAAGCACTTGGGCGGAATCGAACTGCCCCGAGGCGATCAGCGAACGAGCACGGTCGAGCACCGGAGCGAGAGGGGACGGCTGAGACACGCCAGCCATGCTGCCGGGTATCCCGCCCCAACGCCACACCCGATCTCCATGACCACGGCCACCCACCCCCGCTTCGAGGGGTCAAGGGGGCCATGTAAAGTTCTGTCCTGTGCGGCCGACAGGGCAGCCGAAACCCAGACGAAAGTCCGGCGGGACGGCTCAGGTAGGCTGCAGTGCAGGTCCGGGTGGCGGAATGGCAGACGCGCTAGCTTGAGGTGCTAGTGTCCTTTATCGGACGTGGGGGTTCAAGTCCCCCCTCGGACACACGTTAAGCACACGGCCGAAGTCGTCAGAGACGATTTCGGCCTTCAGTGTTTCTAGGCCTGGTTGGTACGTCATCCGCAGGCCGATGCGACTGTAAAGCTCGGCCTTGTCGCGAGGGTCGGCCTCTCGCAGGACGGTCAGTAGGCCGCCGAGTCCGTCAACGATCGCCGCGATCTGTCCCTCGTTGACCCGCTGCGGCGGTACCGCGCTCAGACGAAGAGCGGCGGTCGCGTTGTCTCGTTCGGTTGAGGTCTCGCTGATCCAGGACGCGATGAGCACGGGATCGCCGCCTGCGTCGAGGGCGGCCCGGTAGCGCTTGATCTTGTTGTCGCAGTCGTCGATCGTCTGCCGGAGTTGCCGACTCTGGTCGGTGCCTTGATGCCGAGCGAGTTCGGCGCGGTAGTGGGCGTCGGCGAGTCCGCGCAGGGTGGCGGTGAGGGTGTCGCCGGTGAGTTCTTGCCGGAGGAACTTGTCGACGGGTTCAGTGATGGTGTCTTCGCGCAGATAGAGCACGGGCGGATGGGTGATCTCGTGCTGGCGAACGAAGTCACGTGATGCCTTGCACCGGTAGTAGAGACGGTCATGGTTCGGATTGCCGACCATGTTGCGTCCGCAGAGCCCACACTCAATCAAGCCCCGGAAGAGGTACGGGCGGACGCTGCGGCGCGGCGCACGGCCTGTCTCACCGTTGGTCCCGCGCGTCTTGATGCCGTTCTGTGCTCGCTCGTAGAGATCGGCGGTGATCAGAGGCGCGTGAGCCTCGTGCTGCGACCAGACCCACTGGCTCGGGTCGTTCCACCGTTGCTTGTTCTCGTGACCGAGCGCGATGTCCTCGACGTCGATCAGGACCTCGTCGGTCCGCTGCTTGTTCCAGACTTGGCGGCCGGTGTAGCGCGGGTTACGGAGTATGGCGCGGACGGCTGATAGTTCTCAGACCTGGGTCTTGCGGTGGGAGTTCCGCTCGCGGTCGTAGGCGGACGGGCACAGGATGCCATCCTGGGTGAGGCCGCGAGCGATAGTGGTCATGCCGCGCCCGGCGGCGTACTCCTCGAAGATGCGTTTGACGATCGGTGCGGTGACCGGGTCGGGATCGAGTTGGTGCAGGCGCTTGCCTTCGGCGGCTTTGCCGGGGTTGGGGTGTGGGCAGGCGTCGGTGAGGCGGTAGCCGTAGGGCGGGCGTCCGCCGAGGTAGCGGCCTTCGAGTTCGGTCTGTGCCTTCATCGCGGAATGAACGCGGATCTTGATGCGGTTGCGTTCGCCTTTGCTCATACCGCCGTACAGCGCCATGACGAGATCATGGGCGTCGGAGCCCGGATCGATGGCGCCGCCGATCTCCGGTACCCAGAGGCTGACGCCGTAGTGCACGAAGACGGGGAAGGTCATGCCGAACTGGCTGCCGTAGAACGCGCGCTGCCGCTCACCGATGACGACGGCCTCGAAGTCGCGTCCCGCGCTCTTGATCGCGTCGAGCAGGCGCGTCGCTTCCGGTCGCCGTTTCCACGGCAGGGCGCGGGACAGCCCGATGCCGAAGAACTCGGCGACGACTTCACCGCCGGCCGGTTCGATCAGGCTGCGGGCGCGGGTCAGCTAGGCGATGGTGAGGGCGGACATCGCCTGGTCGAGAACGACACTGAACGGCTCGGCCTGGTCACCGGCGATCCAGATGTTCTTGGCCGCGATCAGGCAGGACAGCGCGGCGCCGGTGATGGCGGCCGGGCGCGGGTCGGCCGGTGAGTCTCCGGTGAGGCGGGCGCTGAGCAGCGTGGCGAGCTGGTCTTGGACGCGGGCGACGCGTTCGAGTTCCCCGGCGCCGAGGACGGGGTTGTCCTTGATGACCTTCTCCATGGCGAGGGTACGGGCGAGCTGGTCGCTGTCGGAGAAGGAGTCGGCGACGACGTCGAAGGCGCGGCGCAGCGATTGCCAGACCGGTTCGTCGGCGGGCCGGGCGGCGAAGGCTTCGACGAGGCGTTCGGCCCAGACGTCGTATTTGCCGAGGACGAGGTCTTCCTTGGAGGTGAAGTAGCGGAAGAATGTCCGTTTGGAGATGCCGGCGGCGGCGACGAGGTCGTCGATGGTGGTCTGCTCGTAGCCCTTGGCCGCGAACAGGTCCTGGCCGAGCATCGCCAGCTCGGCGCGCATGGCGCGCCGGGCTCGCTCACGGACCGGGATCGGGGCCTGCACGCGACCGAACGTATCACCCGGTGGCGCAGACGCTCCCGGGTGGCGCGACCGGGTCACGATGCCGGCGTGCCGACGGCGCCGAGGACTATCCCGGTGCCGTCGTCCACGAAGGAGGCGGGGTTCACCGGATCAGACACCGGCGGTGTTGAGCATGGCTTCACTGCGCTCCCAGAGGCCACGGGCGAGAGCGTCATCGCGTACCTGCGGGTTCTGTTTCGCTTCGGGTTTGATCTTGTTGTTCTCGTAGTAGGCGCCGGACTGCCAGGTGGTGCCGGGGGTGCCCTCGGCCAGCCAGGTCAGTGCCTGGCCGCCCTTGTCGGAGCTGATGAGGAACAGTCTGGCCAGCGGGGTGCGGTACATGAACCGGATCGGGCTGGTGGTGTCGCTGGCGAAGTTGGTGGCGACGGTGCCGGGGTGGAACGCCACCGCGGACAGGCCCTGGGAGTGGTAGCGGCGGTGCAGTTCCCTGGTGAACAGGATGTTGGCGAGTTTGCCGTCGCCGTACGCCTTGTTCGGGTTCCACTTCTTGGCGTTGTTCAGGTCGTCGAGGTCGATGTGCCCGAATGCCTTGGCGCCGATGCTGGAGGACTGGATCACCGCAGCGTTCGAAGCGATCAGCCGATCCATCACCCACCGCAACGATAGCTACCGAAGGACAAACACGCCGCCCAGTGGCGTGTTCGCTGCTGAGTGCCTGCTCAGCTCAGCCGCTCCACTGACGATGTGGAAATCAGCGAACGGCCGAGCGGCAGGAGGGAGAGCGGTACGTGTGGGAGCGGGCGAAGCGCTTGATGCAGCCCTTGGCAATCGCCTCTGAGGCTGTCCTCTTCGCCGCGGCCGTGGTGCTGCTGAACGTCGCCGGCGTCGGCGACGCCGACCTGTCCTGGGCTCTGCCGCTCATCGCGTTCGCCGGACTGCAACTCCAACCGGCCGTCCAGAGATGGCTGGCCGGCCCCGGTGGCCACGGCCGGCCTCGCCGGCGGCTGGTCCTGTTGATGCTCACCGCGGTCGCCGCCGTCTACAGCACCGGATGGGGTCCGGTCCTGACCTCGGCCGTCCTCTTCGTCGCCGTGATTCACATGAAGGGAAGCGGCGCACGGATGTGGCCGGTCGCCGCCTGGTCGGCCACGGTTCTGATCGCGGCAGCTCAGCTCTGCACCAGCTCCGGCTGGATACCCAGTGTCCTGCCCTCGACTGAGGCGAACGCCTGCGCTGCCCTCGGTGTGGTGGTGGCCGTGCTGGTGATCCGTGCGATGGGCCGCTTCAGCGTCGAACGGGAGCAGGCGGAACTGGCCTTGCGACTCAGCGAGGAACGCTTCCGCGCCCTGGTTCACGACTCCGCGGACGGCATCGCACTGCTCGACACCACCGGCAGGATCCTCTACCTCAGCCCCGCCGCCGAACACTTGAGCAACGCCACCGGGCAGCCATCCGTCGGCGACCAGGCACGCGCGTGGCTGCACCGGGAGGATCAGCCCACCTTCGACGCATGGCTCCGCTCTCTCGCCCGGGAGGCCGGTGGATCGCACCGTATCGAGCTGCGCGGACGCCACGCCGACGGCACCGTCGTCTGGCTGGAGATCAACGGACGCAACCTGACCGCCAACCCCGCCGTCGGCGGCATCGTCGCCAACTTCCGCGATGTCAGCATGCGCCGTCATCAACAGGAGAAGGAAGCGTACGCCGCACGCCACGACAGCCTCACCGGCCTGAAGAACAGGTCGGCGATCCACGAGATCCTGGCCGCCCGGCTGAACGCGGACGCCGCCGCACTCTTCATCGACTTGAACGGCTTCAAACAGGTCAACGACCGCCTCGGCCACGACGCCGGGGACCACCTGCTCTGTGCCGCCGCCGACATGATCCGCCGGAGTGCCGGCGACCACGGCGTCGCCGGCCGCCTCGGTGGCGACGAGTTCGTCATCTTCCTGCCGGCCGGCGGCACCGACGCCGCCCTGGCCGCGGCAGCCCGCTTCCAGCACGAGATGACCCACCCCGTGCTGGTCCACGACGAGCTGGTCCACGTGCGGGCGAGCATCGGCGCCGCCTCGGCGGCAGGATGCCCTACCGGCGATGAGCTGCTGCGCCGAGCCGATCACGCGATGTACCGCGCCAAACGAGCGGGCACCCCGGACGTCGCCACCTACGTCGAGCCGGCTCTGACCTGAAGCGGTCAGCGGTTGCGCCAGATCGGCTTGCGTTTCTGGGCGAACGCGGTCAGGCCCTCGATCGCGTCCTCGCTGACCATCAGGTCGTCGAGGGCCGGGCTGTGATGCCGGACCGCGTCGACCACGTCAGCGATGCCGCGGGTCTCCTCCATGACTTGCAGCGACACCCGCACTGAGGTGGGTGAGCCGTCCAGAATCTCGGCTGCCAGCACCCGCGGACGACCGCGTCGTCGCCGTGCCGGCCCGGCCTGCGGCTGATCATCCATTCCGCGGAACCCGGTGCCCCTGACGGCGACAGACTGGACCGCGTCTGCCGATCCTGATCGTCCGTCAGACCCGGCGACCTCACATCACGACGGCGTACGGCACACCACTCGACCGGCACCGTCCATGTTGTACCTTCCCGTGGACGTGCGATGGCGGTGCGAAAGAAGAGGGATGATGAAGTCGTGGCGGGTGGCCGGGGCCGGGGTGTGGGCGGTCGCGGTCAGTGTCGTGGCGCAGTGGCTGGCGTGGCAGGCCGGGCAGGACACGATCAAGACCGCCGGGGAGCAGCCCGGCGGCTTGACCGCGGTCGCGTACGGGGTGCTCGGCGCGGTCCTGGCCGCGATGCCGTCCGTGCTGCTGGCGGTCTGGGCGCGGGACCCGGTGGCCCGTGTCTGGGTGTGGGCCGCTGCGGGCGGCCTGGTGCTCGGCACGGCGCGGTTCGTGCCGGTCGCCGAGCATGAGCTCTACCTGTCGGTGCTCGCCGGGCTGGCTGTTCTGGGCGCGCTCGTCGCGCGGACCCGCCGGCCGGCCCGAGCCGGGAACCGGACCGTCGCCGCCGCGATCGTCGCCGGGACGGGGCTGCTGCTGCCCTGGCTGTGGGTGGGCGCGCTCGGTGGGCCGGTCGAGACGGTGCTGGCGGTGGGCGCGGCGGGCGCGGTCGGGTGGCTGGCCGCGGCGGTGCTCGCCCCGGCGTACCCAAGCAATGGGTTGGTTCTGGGTGTTGGTCTGATTCTGATCGCCGCCGGCGTGGGTCAGCCGGGGGCGGGCCTGGCGGTGTTGGCGTTGGGGCCGGCCGGGTTCGTGGCCGCCCGGACGCGTGGGCGGGTGGCGGTCGGGGTGCTGGCCGGGGCGGGCGTGCTCGGGCCGCTGGCGTTCGTCGGGCCGGAGGAGGTGACCGTGATGCTGACCGGCCGGGACGTGCCGATCTGGACCACGATCGCCGGGGTGGGGGCAGCCGCGATCGCGGTGCTGGCCGGTGTGGTCTTCCGTTTCGGGCTTCCCGGGCCACGGTACGCGGCGGTGCTGCTGTTGCTCGGCACGGTGGTGCACGCCGGCGCCGGGCAGCCGGGGTTCCACGGCGACCGGCTGTTCGTGATCCTCGCCGACCAGGCCGACCTGTCCGATATCGACACGTCACGGATCGGGCCGTCCGGACGGGCCGCGCGGACCGGTGAGGTGCATGATCGGCTGGTGGCGCAGGCCGAGCGCACCCAGGCCGGGCTGCGCCGCGATCTGGACCGCCTCGGGATCGGCTACAGCCGGTACTACCTGGTCAACGCGCTGGAGGTGGACGCCGGCCCGTGGCTGCGGCCCTGGCTGGAACGGCGAGCCGATGTCGGCCGGGTGCTGCTCAGCCCGCACCTGCGGCCCCTGCCGCTGCCCCGCGAGACCGGCGACGGGCTGGTCGACCCGGCGCCCGGCGACGGCTGGAACATCACCGCGATCGGGGCCGACCGGGTCTGGTCCGGGCTGGGGGTCCGCGGTGCCGGTGTGGTCGTCGGCGCCTCGGACAGCGGGGTGGACGGCACCCATCCGGCGCTGTCGGCGAACTTCCGGGGCGGCGACGACTCCTGGCTGGATCCGTGGAACGGCACCCGGGCCCCGGTCGATCACGGCGGCCACGGCACCCACACACTCGGTTCGGCGGTCGGTGGCGAGGGCATCGGGGTGGCGCCGGACGCCCGATGGGTCGGGTGCGTGAACATGGACCGCAATCTGAGCAGCCCGGCCCGCTATCTGGACTGCCTGCAGTTCATGATGGCGCCGTTCCCGGCCGGCGGTGATCCGATCGCGGACGGGCGGCCCGGCCGTGGTCCGCAGGTGCTGACCAACTCGTGGAACTGCCCGGTGGTCGAAGGCTGTGACCTGGCGACGTTCGCCCCGGCCACCGCCGCGTTCGCGGTCGCCGGGACATTCGTGGTCGCCTCGGCCGGCAACAGTGGGCCCGGCTGCGCGACGGTCGATCTGCCGCCGGGGCCGTACCCGGACGTGGTCACCGTCGGCGCGACCGACCGGGCGGGTGCGGTGGCGGCGTTCTCCAGCCGGGGGCCGGGCACCAAACCGGACCTGGTCGCGCCGGGCGCCCGCGTCCGGTCGGCACTACCGGGCGGCGGGTACGGCGAGATGTCCGGTACGTCGATGGCAACGCCGCATGTCGCGGGGGTGGTGGCGCTGATCTGGTCGGCGGTCCCGGCGCTGATCGGCGACCTGCCGCGAACCCGGGCGCTGCTGACCTCCACAGCGACGCCCGTGACCGGGTCCGCGGCCGGATGTGATGCGGCCGGCGCCGGTCTGGTGAACGCTCCGGCGGCGGTTCACGCCGCTCGCAAGCTGGGTCTCGAGGCGAAGCCCGGGTGAGGCGGGTGCTTCAGGAGGTGCACGGCGGTCCTGGCCGACCTGGCCACCACCGGATGAACCGGGGTCGTCAACCACGAACCCAGGACGCCGCACCGTCCGCCAGGTGCAACTCCCGGTCGCACGATGCCGCAGCCTCCGGATCATGGGTCGCCAGCACCACCACGGCGCCCCGCTGCGCCTCGGCCCGCAGCAACTCCAGCACCTTCTGCCGGTTCGCCGCGTCCAGCTCGCTCGTCACCTCGTCGGCCAGCAGCACGCCGCCCCGCAACGCCAGCCCGCGAGCGATCGCCGTGCGCTGCTGCTGGCCGCCGGACAGTTCGTCGACCAGCTGATCCGTCTGCGCGGACAACCCCACCGCGTCCAGCGTCTCCGCCGAATAGCGGCGCGCGTCCGCCGGTGACCCGCCGGTCGCCAGCACCGCCACCGCCACGTTCTCGGCGGCCGTCAGAATCGACGCCAGGCCGTTGTCCTGCGGGACCAGGACCACACCCAGGCCCATCGCGTGGTCGCGGCCGGCCAGTGGCACACCGTCCACCGACACCGCGCCCGACCGTGGCGTCAGCAGCCCCGCCATCGCGCTCAACAGCGTCGACTTGCCGGCACCCGATGTGCCGGTCACCGCCAGCAGCTCGCCGGGCCGGGCCTGGACCGCCACGCCGCGCAGCACCGGGGCGGCGTCCCCGTACGCCAGGTCCGCCGCGTCCACCGTCAGTGTTCTCATCGCACTCCCCTTGTCGCAAGCGTCACCCGGCGGCGCAGATCGCGGCCGGTGGCGACGGCCACGGCCGTCAGCACCAGCAGGACCGCCGCACCCACCGCGAGCAGCACGGTCACCCGCGGCCGGCCGGGCAGTGGAAGATCCGGCGGGTACGGGCCGGCCAGCGGCAGGGCCCAGCCGGTGACCAGCCACGCGACCGCCGCGACCAGCAGCCCGACCACCACGGCGACGGTGACCAGCGCCGGGTACGTCCAGAGCATCGCCTGTCCGGCCGGCGCGGGCCGCAGCCCCTGGTTGCGCAGCGCGGACAGGTCCTCGACCCGGCGGCGCCGGTCCACCGCCGCCGCCAGCACCAGGGCGCCAGCGCCCAGCAGGACGGCCAGCGCACCGGCCAGTACGTGGAACCAGAGCGCCAGGGCCGGCCCCTGCTGTTCGAGGCGCTCGCGGAGCTGATCGGTGCGGGCGTCGGCGATGACGGTGAGGCCCTCGGCCGACACCCGGTCCAGGATGTCCGGCGGTGCCGCCGCGTTGAGCCAGATCTGTGGCGTGTTGCCGAGGCCGGCGTTCATGGTGATCCGGTCCGCGTACTCCAGGTCGACCACGACGGCCCGGCGGCCCAGCTGCGGCACCACCGGCAGGGTCCCGGCGCCGGTGAACAGCATGGGTTTGGCGTCCAGGCCGCTGATGACGTCCTCGGCGAGGCGGCCACCGGCCACCACGACCGGGATCGGGTCCGGGGTGCTGGCCGGCTTGATCCAGATGAGCTGGGAGACGCTGATCGATGCGTCGAAGTCGAGCCGCAGGCCGTCCGGCGCCGGCGCCAGCCGCACCTCCGGGCCGGCCCGCCAGCTGTCCGGGTCGGCCAGCCGGGCCACCGGCAGCACCTCCCGGTCCGGACCGGTGGCGCGCACACCCTGGATCACCACCTCGGCGGTGATCCGTGACGAGCCGGTCCGGGCGAACCCGATGCCGTCGATCCGGCATCCCTCCTGACAGACCGCGATCCTCTGCCGGTACGTGGCCGGCCGGTTCTGCAGCTCGCCGAGTTCGATCACCGCGTCACCGGTCCCGTTCAGCGACGAGACCGACACCTGGAGCCGCAGGCCCCGCGTACCCGGCTGCAGGCCGGACGCCGACACGTCGACGGCGATGTCCGGGCCGGGGAACTCCGGTGGAGCCGGCAACTCCGGGCGTAGCCGGCCGGCGACCTCGGCCGGGCCGGGCCCGTCACCCGGCCACGCCGCGACCGCCGCCAGCCGGGTGGAGTCCACGGCCAGGCCGGGCCGGGCGGTGGCGGATTCGCCCGGGGGCAGCCGGGTGGCCGCCATGGCGAAGTCACCGTCCGGGTCGATCCGGCGCACCGCGGCCAGCAGCTGCTGGGGTTGCGCCGTCTGCACGGTGAGGACCCGGTCCGCGCCGGTGCCGAGGGTCGCCTCGACGGCACGGCCGGTGGCGGCGGTGTCCACCGCGCTCGTCGCGTACCCGGCGACGGCCACGGTGGCCACCAGCAGTGCGAAGAGCCGGCCGGCGCCGGGCCGGCGGGCGAGCTGCAGACCGGCCAGCGCGACACCGAGCCGGCCGCGGTGCAGGGCGCGGACCGCGTACCGGCTGATCAACGGGAGCAGGACGCGGGCGGCGAGCAGGCCCAGGGCGAGCATCAGGAGGGCGGGTGCGAACAGGCCCACCCCGGTCAGTGAACCCTGGGAGAGCACGAGCTGAGCCGAGGCGACGACGGCCAGGAGCACGGCGAGCGCGTCCGCCACGATCGCCCACCGGCCGTCGGCGGTGGCGGGGTTGCGGCGCAGCAGCCCGGCCACCGAGCCGGTGAGACGGCGCTGGGCCACCAGCACCGACAGCAGTGCCACCCCCGCGGCCAGTGGGGCGTAGCGCAGTGAGCTCCAGTCGGAGGGGATGTCGCCGTCCGGGAAGACGATCGTCGCGACCGCGTTCACCAGCAGCTGCCCGGCCAGGCAGCCGACCAGGGCACCGGCCAGCACCGCGACGAGGCTCTCACCGGACGCCAGCCACCACCGCGTCCACCATCGCGAGCCGCGCAGCGCGACGACCGCCAGCTCGTTCTGCCGGCCCTGGAGGCCGTAGCCGACGGTGAGGGAGATGGTGAAGCAGGCGAGCAGGATCAGTGGCACGGCCAGGACCGGCACGAGCAGACGGGTCGACGACTGTCCGACGTCGATGCGGTCCAGCAGGGCCGGCATGCCGGTGTCGATCTGCACCGCGAGGCCGACGTCGGCGGTGGTCTGCTCCAGTTTCCGCAGGTCGGCCCGGAGCTGGCCGAGCCGGTCGGGGTGCAGCGCGGCCGGGCCGGCCCGGCCGTCCATGGCCAGGGTGATCCGGCCGTGGTCCATCGTCTGCTGCGTCACCGCGGCGGTGAAGATCGGTTCGCCCGGTCCGGTCTCCGGGGTCGCGGTGAAGTAGCCGCGGGCACCCCAGTATCCGGCACCCGGTTCGGCCGGCCGGTAGGTGCCGGCGATCAGCAGGCGCCGCGGCTTGCCGTCCGGAAGCCAGACCTTGCGCCGCGGATCGGGGCTCGGTACCGCCGCCCGTAACTCGACCGAGTCGCCCGCCTGGAGTTCCAGCCGCTGCGCGGTGTGCTCCCCGATCAGCACATCACCCTCGGCGGCCAGGCAGCGGCCGGTGAGGATCCGCAGGTGGGCACAGACGTCCTGGCGGTAGACGAAGCGCCCGGCGTTGGCCGGATTCGAGTCGATGCCGATGACCGAGTACTCCGCCGAGTAGACGTAGGTGAAGCCGGGCAGTGCGACAAGTGCCGTGGCCACGTCGCCGAACTGCAACCCGCCCTGCACCGCCTGGTTCGGGTCCTGGCCCGGCTCCAGGGTGCCGTCGTCGGTGATCACGCGCTCGTCCTGTACCGCGCTCGCCACCAGGCCGAGTTCGTTCGGCGCGGCGGTGGCGATCTGCCCGGCGGCGACCGCCCGGTCGACCGCGATCAGATAGGCCGGGGCGGCGACCGCGGAGGTGACCGCCAGCAGGCCGAGCAGTGCCAGGGTGACGGCCTGCCCGCGGCGGTGCCAGAGCATGACGAAGACCAGCTGGATCATCGGCGGTCCTCCTTCGAGCCGGGCGTACGCAGGCCGCGCAGGAGGGGCAGCACCGACAGCCACCCGGTCACCCCGAGCACGGCCAGGGCGGCCAGCGCGGACATGGCGAGCACAGCGCCGCTGAGCGTGGGCGGCGGCGGCAGCACCGCCCAGCCGTCGGTGAACGGTGGCACGGCGATCCGGGTGAGCGGCCCGACCAGCGAGGCGGCGAACACCCCGACCGACAGACCGGCCAGTACGAGGGCGGCCGTACCCGCATAGCCGGTGGTGACCGCGACCGGGGCGGGCAGTCCCTGCAGGCGCAGCGCCTCGAGCTGCCCGCGCAGCACGGGCCGGTCGACGGCGACCGCGACGGCGGTGGTGGCCGCGGCGAGCAGCAGTGCCGCCACACCGGCCAGCAACCCGAACCGGGCGACGGCCGCCGGACCCTGGTCGCCGAGGACGCCGGCTCGGTCCGCGGCGGTGTCGTCGGTGAGCACGGTGAGCCCGGCCGCGGTCAGGTCGGCCACCAAGCCCGGCCGGGCGCCGGCGGAGAGCCAGACCTGGAACTCGCCGGGCGGCTCGCTCTCCCCCGCGACACGGCGGGTGGCGTCCAGGTCGACGAGGATCCCGGTGGTGCCCAGCGCGGGCAGGGCCCGCACGGTGCCGGCGACCCGTGCCGGGACCCGGCCGAACGAGGTCAGCACCGGGTCGGTGAGCCGCCACTCGGCCGGTGCCTCGCCGGCCAGCACCACCGGCACGGGCACCGAGGTGTCGGACGCCCAGACCTCGGTGCCGCTCACCTGTTTCGCCAGCTCGTTGCGGTCGGTGGAGAGCCGCAGCCCGTCGCCGGTCGCGGCGAGGTCGATGGCGACGGCCCCGACGGCGGGCCGCCACCAGCCGATGTCGCCGAACCGGGCGGGATCCAGCACCTCCGCCGCCGGGCTGTCCTGCCGCAGGCTCCGCAACGTCACCGCGGTGTCCGGCGGGAGCGGGCTCAGCCTGCTCGAGAAGCCCGGCGCGGTCAGCCCCCAGCGGACCAGGCGACAGCCGGGCGCGACGGCGCAGCCGGGCGCCGATGCCGAGACCGTGTCCTCCCCCTCGCCCAGGACACCGAAGTCGGCGGACACCGGCAGGCCGGTGCCCTCGTGCTGGAGCAGCAGTTCGGCGGTGACCGGGACGGTGCCCTCGCGCAGCGTCCGGAGGGTCAGCCGGTCACCGGTGACCAGCGGCAGCGGCCTCACCGCGCCGGCCGCCGTCGCGTCCGGGAGCAGGCCGGCCGGCCCGAACTCGGGGCGCCACCCGGCGACCGCGGTGAGCCGCGTGGTGTCCACCGCCAGCACCGGCGGCAGGGTCGTGGTGTCGGCCACCACCGCCATCGCCTCCCGGCCGCCCGGGTCAGCCCGCCGGACCGCCGCGAGCAGCGCCGTACGGTTCGGCGCCTCCACCTTCAGCACCCGGGCGGCGCCCAGCTCGGCGGTGCTGCGATCGGCCCGGACGGTACGGTCGGCGGCCAGCCCGCCGGCCGCCGTGGCGAAACTCGCGACGGCCACCACGATCAGGGCGAACACCCGGTCGGCGCCGCGCTGCCGGGAGACCTGCACGGCGGTCAGGCCGAGCCGGAGCCGTCCGTTGCGCAACGCCGCGCTGCCGGCCCGGTCGGCGACGCGGACCAGCAGCCGCACGGCCAGCAGTGCCACCGCCAGCGCGGCGAGCGCGGGCGCGGCGGACTTGAGACCGTCCTCCGGCCCGCCGGACCGGGCCTGGTAGACCGCGGCGGCGGCGACGGCGGCGAGGACCGTGTCGATCAGGGTGGTACGCCAGTCGGCGCGGCCCGTCGCCGAGCGCCGCAACAGCACCGCGACCGGCTGCCGCAGCGCCAGCGCCTCACCGATGACCAGCACGAGCAGGCTGCCCAGCAGTACCGCGGCGACGGCGGCTCCGACGAGCGCCAGCGCGGCACCCTGATCACTCGGGTGCACCGGCCCGGCCAGGCCGGCGGCGAGCAGTAGCCCGGCGGGCGCACCGGCCAGCACCCCGGACAGCAGCGGCACCAGATGTTGCCCCCAGGCCAGCCGCAGGATGTCGCGCCGGCTCAGGCCGCGCAGTTTGAGCAGCGCCAGGTCGGTACGCCGGTCCCGTCCGGTGCAGCGCCCGGCGATCCCGATCGCGAACCAGGTGAGGATCAGCGTCTGCAGGCTCGCGGTCAGAACACCGCGGCGCACCGTGTCCCGGTCCCCGGCGATGCGTTCCAGCACCGTGTCGACGCCGGTGGTCATCCGCAGCCGGTTCTGGCTCAGCCGGTCCTCGGCGGCGGCCAGCGCGACACCGAGGCGCTGCGCGCCGTCGCCGCGGACCAGCTCCGGCGGGACCTGGACGTCGTACGTGAGAGTCGGGTCCGGGAACCGGGCGGTGCCGAACGTCTCGACCGGTGTGAACAGCGGGTCCAGTCCGGGGGCCTCGGCCCGGAACAGCGGATTGCTCCAGTACGGGTCGGACGGGTCGCGCATCGAATACCGGGCGACGACAGTGAACTGGAACGGGGTGCTCAACGCGTCCAGCAGGGTCAGCTTGTCGCCGGTGTCCAGCCCCAGGTTCTGGGCGGTGGCGTCGCTGACCGCGATCTGCAGGGGTGCGGACGGACAGGGCCCGTCGAGGCGTACGTGCCGGCAGAGGTCGTCCCGGTAGGCGACCGCGATGGTGGCGTCGCCGCCGGCCCGGGTGACGGTCAGCGGCAGCCGGATCCCGAGCACCGGCTGGTCCAGGGAGCGGGACAGCTCACCGGCGGTGACGTCGGCGAACCGGGCGAGCGCGCCGGCCGCGTCGTTCTGGGTGGTGGTCTCGGTCTGGATCGAGACGTTGCGCTGGGCCGCCGGGGCGACGCTCAACTGTGCCTCGGCGGCGCGGGTCGCGGACGCGTAGGAATACCACGGGCCGGCGGCGGCGACCGCGGCGGCCAGGGCGGTCAACACGAAGATCGTCAGTACTTGCGCGGTTCGCGCCCGCACCGCATCGACAACGAGCGCGAACAAACTCCACCCCTCCCCCGATCAACGGGCAGGCTACGCGATGGCCACGACGCGTGGGGGGCGCCCGGGTGACGAGTGGTGACTCGATCCGAGCCACCACTCGCCACACTTCGCTAGTCGCGTCCTGGCGGGGTGCCGCCGCCGGGGCCGGGGCCGTCCTTCTTGTCCGGGCCGTTGCTGATCTCCAGGCCCACCACACCGTTCTTGACGGTACGGCCGGCCGGGTTGGTGCCGGCGACGGTCCCTTCCGGGCAGCTGGAGGGGACCTGCGCGCCGGTCGAGACCGTGAAGCCGGCGTTCTCCAGGCGGTTGGTGGCCGCGGAGACCGAGTCGCAGGTCACGTCCGGGATCGAGCGCTGTTCGCCGTACGCAATCTTGGAACTGCGTGGTTTCTTGAACTGGACCTTGGGTTTGCCGTCCATGAAGTCGGCGACCGTCTCCCACACCGCGGGGTTGATGATGTCGTGGTCCATCTGGTCCTTGTGGTCCGGATAGTCCGGGTTGGCCATGTAGCCGGCGACGACGATCTTGGTGGTGCCGACGATCAGTGAGGCGGTCTTCGACGCGTCGGTGGTCCCGGACTTGCCGAAGACCGGATGGCCGACGGCGCCCCGGGCCTCGGGTGCGGTCGCCCCGTTGCAGGAACCGAGCTGAGCCGAGTCGCCGACCGGGCAGCGGGCCGCGTCGAGGGCGGCACGGGCCACGTCCTTGGTGGTGGCCTGGATGCAGTACGGCCTGCCGACGTCGATCTTCTTGCCGTCGGCGGTCTTGATCTGCTCGATCGGGGTGGGCACGCAGTACTTGCCGTCACCGGCCAGGGTGGCGTAGGCGTTCGCCATGTCCATCGGGGTGGACGCCGTGACACCCAGGGAGAACGCTCCGAACATCTCGGAGCCGCCCTGCTTGGTGGTCATCTTGGCCTCGGTCGGGTCCCGGAACTGGACGCCGAAACGCTTGGCCACCTCGATGACCTTGTCCGAGCCGACCCGTTCCTGCAGCGGGATGAAATACGTGTTGATCGACTTCGCGAAGGCGGACCACATGTTGTAAAGGCCCTCACCACCACCGCCGGAGTTCTTCGGGCAGTAGAAACCACCGCAGGACGCCGGGCCGGGGCCGACCGGATACCCGGATTTGTACCGCTTCTGCGCGGCGATCGGATAGGCGAGGGGATAACCGGCCTCCAGCGCGGCGATGATCGGGAAGATCTTGAACACCGAGCCGGCCTGGTAGCCGGTGATGTCGCCGCCGCCGGTCATCAGCGGGTTCGTGGTGTACGGGTGGGTGCCCCGGACCTTCTTCGCCCGCTTCTTCGGATCCGAGGACATCTTGTTCTTCGGGTTCTCGCTGTCGTCCAGCTTGTACTTGCGGTTGGTGGCGAGCAGCCGCACCTTGCCGGTGCTGGGCTCGACACCGGCCAGCAGCAGGGCGTTCTGGCTGTTGTCGGACTGCCGGTCGGCGACCTGCTTACGCGCGGCGGCCTGACCCTTGACGTCCAGCGTGGTGACGATCCGGTAGCCGCCGGACTTCAACCGCCGTTCCCGGTCGTACGTCGTCGCACCGAACGCGTCCTGATCGTTCCACCAGCGGGTGAAGTAGTCACAGAAGAAACCCCAGTGGTTCTTGGCCACCCAGGCGCAGCCCCGGCCGGACTGCTTGACCTTCGTGGGGATCTTCTCCTTCTTCCCCTTCTCCGCCTGCTCCGCGGTGATCGCACCCATCTCCAGCATGGCCGGGATGATGTAGTCGTTACGGCGATCGGTGATCAGTTTCAGACCACTCGGCACCGTCGGGTTGAAGTTGCTCGGCGCCTTCACCATGCCGGCCAGCATCGCGGCCTCACCGACGGTCAGGTCCTTCGGCTTCTTCTTGAAGTAGACCTGACTGGCGGCGAAGACACCGTAGGTCTGGTTGCCGTACGGCGCGATGTTGAGGTAGCGCTCCAGGATCTGATCCTTGGTGAGCTGCTTCTCGACCTGTAGCGCGTACTTCATCTCGTTGATCTTGCGTTTGCCGGTGTTCTCGGTGGCCGCGATGACATCCTGCGGATTGGTGGCCGAATAGGCCAGCGACGCCCGCACGTACTGCATCGTCAGCGTGGAGGCACCCTGCTGGCTGCCACCCTGACTGTTGCTGATCATGGCCCGGACGGCGCCCGGGACATCGACGCCGTTGTGCTGCCGGAACTTGCGGTCCTCGGCGGCCAGGATCGCCGCCTGCATGTGCGGCGAGATCTCCTTCAGCGGTACGTCACTGCGGAACTCGTCGTAGAACACCGCGATCTGGGTCTTGCCGTCGGAGGCGTAAGCCCGCGTGATCTGCGGCGAACTGAACTCCTTCAGCTCACTGGGCAGACTCGCGAACGTCTCACCGCCCGCCTTCGCGGCCAGACCGGTCATGGCCGCGGCCGGAAACGCGGCAGCCGCCACCACGACACCGGCCAGCAGGCCACAGACCAGTAAGGAGGTGGAATTGGTGAAGATGTTGTGATCGCGTCGGCGATACCAGGGGGTCACCCCGGGCAGGGTAGGCGACGCGCGCACGCATTCGCCCGCATCTCCGCGTACGCGGCCGGCACCTCGACCACGACCGCACCCGGAGGCGATCCAGACCCCTGATCAGGTACGGGCCATCGCGCACTTCGCCAACGGGTACGGCGCGGGCCATCTCGCCGCCCGGATCGCCGCACCCGTACCGCCGTCCAGTCGGCGTCCTAGTCCTGGTCCTGCCCCTGGTTCGCCAGCGCCGCGATGACGCGCTGCTGGTGGGTGTCCAGCTCCTCGTCGGACATCGCGCCGGCCCTGGCGAAGTCGAAATCGGACATCGCCTCGGCGGTGAAGACGTGCACGTGCGCGTGCGGCACCTCGAATCCGGCGATCACCAGGCCCACGCGGGGCGCCCGGTAGGCCCGCTTGAGCGCCCCGCCGATGGTGTGCGCCACCGACAGCACGTGCCCGGCGAGGGCCGGTTCGAGGTCGGTCCACTCGTCCACTTCGGCCCGGGGGACGACAAGGGTGTGCCCAGCGGTAAGCGGCTGAATGGTGAGAAAAGCAGCCACCCGGTCGTCGGAGTAGACGATCCGGCCGGGCAACTCGCCGTTGATGATCTTCGTGAAGATGGTGGACATCCCCTGATTCGATCACCATCAGGCGTAGTCCGCCACGCTTCCCCCGAGCGGGCGACACCCCACGGGCGTCACGGGACCCGAGGTGGGCGGGCTCTCCGGCCGCGGGAGCCAGAAAGAACGTTCTCCCCAGTCTCCCGGCGGCGCAGCCGATCCCACACGCGGGCCCAACCCCTCCCATCCTGAGCGCCCCCGCCCCACCCTCCCGACCCGGCGACCACTCCACCCATCCCGACCCCCGCCACCCATCCCGACCAACTCCACCCCACCCGACCCCGGCCGACCACTCCACCCATCCCAACCAGAACCACCCCACCCGACTGCGGCCGACCGGTCCACCCATCCCAACCAGATCCACCCCGCCCGCCCATCCCGACCAGATCCACACCGGCCGACCCGGTCCGGTCCCGCCCGGCCCTGGCCGACCCGCCCACTAGACAGCCATCCACAAGACAGAACGTTCTCCCCAGCAACTCAACCAAGCACCGCCAAACCCCCGCGCCATCCCGCCACCCACCAATCGCAACCCACCCACCACAAGACAGAACGTTCTCCC
>NZ_JBNZCE010000058.1:0-28313 GCF_050589265.1 Actinoplanes sp. G11-F43 | reverse complement strand
CCCGCACGCCCGGCTGGTCATGCAGAGTGACGGCAACCTCGTCATGTACTCAGATGCGGGGGTGCTGTTCACCACCAACACGCAGAACCGGGGCGGGGATCGTCTGATCATGCAGGACGACGGGAACCTCGTCATGTACGGCGCTGGCGCCGTCTGGCACATCAAGAGTTCTGGTGAGCGCGCCATCCAGTGGTTCTATAACAACAACGGCCGCACCGATCTCGAGGGCAAGTGTGAGCTGGCGGTCGAGAACGCGTTCGGTACAAGTGGCCGGTACGCCACCGCTCGCGCGAACTGGAACGCGCGGTCGCAACAGCAGACCTACACCAACGCGCCGCGGGGAAGTCTCGTGTTCTACAACACTAGCGCGGCCGGGCACGTGGCTATCAGCCTCGGTAACGGCCGTGTGTACTCGACCAGCGCCGGCGGCCGTGTCGGCATCGTGTCGATCTCCTACTTCCAGAACCCGTTGGGCTGGGCGTACTCCCCCTGGTGACCGCGGGGCGACGGCCACCGAGCCGTTGACCAGGTCCGAGCCTGGCGAGTTCGCGCGAGAAACTGCGGCGAGCCGTCTCTGTTGAACCTCAACGGGGGCGGTTCGGCGCTTTCGCGGGTCGTTTCACACGCATCGAAAGCGCCGGCTGGCGGTTCTAACCATCCATGATTCTCACCGCAATTCACGTTCCCGGCCGCGCCAAGCGTATCTCTGTCGGAGAACCCCGTCTCACCGTTTCGGTGAAGTGGTGCGGTCCATCGTCCCAGGCGGCCCGACGAAAGTGGAGCGCCGGGGCTGAGTTCGTCCAATCCGGATCCAGACCGGAAATCTGGATGTCGGCGGGCGAGATCCGGCTACGGCGTGTGACGTGCTAGCCAAGGCTGGCGTGCACGCTCGGCTGGAGATCAAGTAGGGCTCGGGGGATGTTCACCGGTGGGGCGAGCAGATGGATGTCCCGTACAGCCGAGGGGCTGCCCGCCGGCCTCCGCACCGGCCTGCACGGTCCGTGTAGCCCGATCGAGACGACAACTCCCCTAAAGGCGTCACGCACAGCAATAGGGACGGGATGCGGTTCGGCCCCGGTTCGCGTGGTGAAAGTCCAGCTCATTGATGAAATCCATTATGGACTGAGCACGTCGGCGACACGCGATCACCATCCGATCACCACGCTCCCACCAGATGGGATTTTCGGGCCTGAGAATGGGAAACAAAAGGCCGTGACCGCTGTTTCCGCAGGTCACGGCCTTGATCTTTTGTGCGCCCGAAGGGACTCGAACCCCTAACCTTCTGATCCGTAGACAGCGCCCCAATCAGAAGAGCTCAGGACCGTTGCAAATTTTCCGAGCGATGCCCGGAACGCTCCCAGATTTGGACCGATTTAATATTACTAGTCCCCACTCAAACCTCGTCAAGGCTACCGTCTCATATAATGAAAGATTGGGCCACGGCGAGGCCGTACCAGCGCCAGATTCTCCTGTCGAGAACGGGATCAACGAGCCACGCGCTGCGAGCCACGCCTCCTCGGCTCGCAGGAGTGATCGCCGGCATTCTCGCCTCAGTAACATGACTCAGGGTGACTGGGACCAGATGCCCGCGGAACCCGGTTGCAGCCCGGCGACGCAGTAGCCGCATGGACTGAGCTGCTCCGCTGGAATGACTCGCCAACCGCGTATGGTCGAAGTTTTAAGTTCCCCCGGGTTGGCGGAGGTGTGGTCGTGGCGAGGATGAGCGGTGCTCCGGCGGGGTCGCGGTGTGTCGACCAGCGCAGCTATACCGTTGCCGAGAGCCTGGCCGAGCTACGTGGTCCAACCAACGGCCTGGTGACCCTGGACCAGTTGCTGGACTGGTCCGGAGACAGCACCTATGACCTGGACTACCAAGGAAACCGCCAAGTGATGTACCAGACGGTGCTGAACCAGGCCGCCGCCAACGCTGACCTGCGCCGCTGGCTCGATGGCGCCACGCTACTGCTGTGGCCGAGCCTGTAGCTGCCCGCTCGGTTGAAACTGCTGTAGCAGACACGTCTACCCGAGTTGGTGACGCCTCCAGAAAGGCTGGCCGGCTGAGGTGGATCCCGTCCACCTCCGGCTGGCCGAGATCGGGCTACGCGTAGCCGGCCTATACGGATTCGCTCTGGCCTGCGCCTACGCCGTATAGGCCCACGGCATCCTGGACCGGCCCAGCGAAGGCATCGACCTGTTCGGCGCCGTTCCGTGGGCCGGCCCTGTCCTCTACCTGGCGGCCGTCCCGAGCTGGTGGTGGGCTCATCAGCGTCACGGGTCCGCTATTCGGGTGCCGGTCGCTGGTTGGGCGACGCGTGCGTCACGGATGGGCAGGGACAGCCATATGTGACAGATTGAGGTAGGAGATGTTGACCTCGGTGTTCGGGATGGGGACGGAGACCTCGTGCGTGACGTTGCCGTTGCCGCGGTCGAATGAGGTGTACTTGATGTTACCCTCGCCGCCGGGCAGTGTGCTCAGGACGTGGAGTTGTCCATCGGAGAACGCGTACAGCGTCCGCGTGGGACGGCTCGGTCCGGTCCCGAGGCCAGTGTCGAACAGTGCCGTCGTCTTGCCCGTGGCGGCATCGGTGGCGAAGACCCGGCCGTCGGCGTAAACCCAGTGCAACCGCCCGTCCCGCCAGTCCTGCACCACGTAGCCGAAGTCCTCGAACGTCAGCTGGGTCGCCGCGCCGTCGAAGGTCAGGCCGTGTTCCTGGTGTTCGCCGGTGACGGTGTTCCAGGAGACGATCTTGGGTGTTTCCTGGCCGGCCGCGTCAGTTTCCCATGACAGGAAGCTGATCACGCCGTCGTGGCAAGGGACCTGCCCGATTGGCGTGCCGCTGCCGAACTGAGGCCGCCATCCGACGATCTTCTCGCCGCCATCGGCCGGGTACAGGCGGGCCAGCATCTGCGGAACCGCAGTGTCGTCGGTGGCGGAGATCATGCCGGCGGACTTCGGTGCCTGGCCGGCATGGGTGCCGGGGTTGTTGGTCAGTCCGAACACTTGACCGTCACAGAGAGCGCCGGTGAAGTAGTTGCCCTGAACGTCGTACACTCGGGCGGCGGTGTTGGTGGTGACGGCGATCTGGTTGTTGTATCCGCCGTCGTTGCCGTTGCCGCCGTTGTAGACGCCTACGGATCCGCCATCAGGCAGAGCGAATCCTAGGTTCTGCGCGGTGACCTTGGCGTTGGCGAACTTCGTCAGACCGGAGGCGGTCAGCCGGTAGTCGCTGTCCTCGTCGGCAAAGTACAGGCCGTGTTCGGACCAGGCCGGCCTCATCATGTCCATCCGTTTGGTGGCGATGGAATGGAATGTGCCGTCGGCCTTGACGAGCACCACATAGCCCGGCTTGTGAACCTCTCCGACCACCGTGTACATCTCGTCGTTCTGCGGTCCGACGAAGAAGGCCATAACCGTCGAGTCGAGTTTGGCGGCGCCCTCGGCAAGTACGGAGGCGTCGAAGAATTGCTGTGACGGTGATGTGGAGCCCGACGTGCATCCGGCCAGGGCGATCGCCGCCGCGAACGCGGCGGCAGCCGCACGTCCGGTTTTGTTCAACATTGCTATCCCTCGTTACTCGGAGACAAGGGGCCCGGGGACGCTTGCGTGTTCCCCGGGCCCCGAACGTAGCGTCGGTGCTACGCCAACGGCATCACTGGACCGGCTATCAGGTGATGGTCTGGTAGGTCCGGGTCAGCTTGGACTTCCGGATGTCGTTGGGGTAGACACCTATGCCGCCGTCCCCGTCGAGGTCGATGTTCACTGACCGCTTGTAGGCCTTGTACACCAGCTCCGAGCAGTTCAGGGAGCTAATGTCCCCGCCCTTGTTCCAGGCGAAGTTGCTGTTGTACTTCTTGCTCCGCAGGGAGTTGTAGGCGTAGTCGGCGGCCTTGTTCTGCGTCGTGATGCTGGTGTCGACGTCCATCTTCTCGATGTTCTTGCAGTACTGGCGGCCGGTGACGTTGAAGTCGCCACTGAGCTGGCCCTTCCCGCGGGCTTCGACGACGACGTTCTTCTGGTAGAAGATGCCCATGTGCCCGTGCGCGACGCCGTAGGTGGAGGCCGCGGACCAGAAGATGTCGCCACGGAACCGGGAGGTGCCCAGATCACGCTTGGTGCACGTCGGGTTGGTGCTGCCCAGCGCGCTGACCTTGCCGCTGGTCGTCGCACTGGACGCGGTGGCGGTACCGGCCTGGTTCTGTGCCTCGACCAGCGCCTTCATGACGACCTGGTTGTAGGTGTTGCCGGTCATGGTCGCGGCCTCGCGCATGCTCGCCTCGAGCTCGGCGGCGGTCAGATCGGGGTTGAGCGCCAGCAGCTGGTTGAAGGCGTCGGGCGTCGGCGTGGTGGGCTGGCTGTAGGTCACCTCGACATACGGGAACTTCGACGCATCGCTGTAGTTATGCGACCAGAACTGCTTGTACTGGCTGGCATCGGTCTCGTTGACCGCGCGCAGGCCCATGGTCGGCGTGGCGACGTTGTTACTCGCGGCACGCTGGAAGAAGCTGGTGGCGTCCGCGGTGATCCAGCTGTCGTCACAGAACGAGACGTGGTGCTCGCTGTCGTATCGCGCGGTCTCGGCCGCCGCAGTGGTCTCCTTGTACTGCCAGGTTGGCTGGTTGGTCCACGACGTGTCATCGGTGAACGCGTTGGTGCTCCAGAGCTCGAACGGTGTCGGGGTGCACGAGTTCGAGTACGGGTTGGCGAAATACGCCGTGGCCGCGTCGATGTGCATGCCCTGCAGCCGGTTGGCCCACCAGGTGATGTAGGACCGGGTCCGGGTCACGCCGTCCCAGCTGCCCACGAACAGCGAGTCCGCGTCGGGCCAGTCGGTCGGGTAGCCCTCGACCACGGTGGTGCTGGCCGCGGTGGTCGACCAGTCGACGTACGGGTCGATGGTCACCGGGTAGACGGTGTCCGAGCTGGTCAGCCACTTCTGATCGGGCTTGAGCGACAGTGTCGTGGCCGGAGAACCGGCCGTGCGGGCGTTCGCCGCCGGCGTGGCCGCGGTGACGACGTCCGTGGTGACCTGCCGGCGGTTCGGCACGCCGCGCTTGTTCGTCCGGGCGTCCCACATCATCGGCGTCGGGATCTCGGCCCGCTGCTTGCCGTCGGCGCCGTGCACCCGTACCCGGCCACGCGCGTCCTCGGCGACCGAAGCGACGCCCGCGCCGCTCAGTGGCAGGTTGATCTCGCTGACGTACTTCGCGGCGGTAGCGGATTTGACGACCGTGAACTGCTCGAAGCCGGTCACGGTGGCCTGGACCACCACGTCGATGCCGGGCCGTACGTCCGCGTAGGTGGCCTTGTTGCCCTCCAGCCGCGGCTCCGGCAGAGCACCTTGCCAGCCCATCGCAACCTGGTTCTGGCCGGTCCCCATGGACGCGAGATCCGCTGCGGCACCGGCGCGGGCACCGGAGAGCCGCAGACTGTTGGGGTGCGCCTTCGGAGCCACCGAGCCGTCGGCCTGGCGTTGCAGCGTGAGGTCCACCGGCACCCACGACCCGTCCCGGCGGAACCGGGCCTGGCCCGCAGAGATGACCCCGGTGATCTTGCCGTCCGGGTTGGCGTAGTACTCCGACGTCTCCGTGGTCGCGTCGGCGATCTTGACTCGCTGACCGGACTTCTTCGCCGCCGCCACAGCCGACGCGATGTCACCCTGCTCCGACGCCGGTGCATGTGCGTACGCCGGCGCCGCCGCCAGCGTGAACAGCATGGTCAAACCAGTGGTCGCGGCCGCACTGATCGCGGCCCGCCTGCGGAGAACCTGAAAGATGTCAGGTTTGCCCGCGTCGGCCGGTGATGCATTCCCTGTCATTACAACCTTCCGTCGAATGCGGCTGGCCCATCGAGGCCGCCGCTGTTCTCTTGCGATTCGAGGAATGAGGATGACCTTGGGCCAGCAGACCGCGGTATCCGCTGAGTAGCGGTCCAGGTGCGATCGAGTGCCCCCCCATGTCGCACTTACCGCTTGACATCAGACCTATCGGTCTTAATAACCATGTGCTTTCAATATGTTGAAACCGAATTTGGTCACACTGGTGAAGCCGGGCGACGCAAGCAACAACCGACCGACGGCGAACCCCTCACCGTCGACAACCGCGCCCTACCACCGTGTGCATGCTGAAGCGTCATCCGCCCTGGCCACGGCCATGCGATCACTGGGCCTTGGAGCAGCGGCCGGTTCCCGGCGCGGGTCCGGCCGGCTGAGGCGCGGCAGTGCTTGACATCGAGCGCTGCGCGACAGTTGGGTGTGCTGTTTCGACTGGTCTGCCGCGGCGTGACCAACACTTTGGGCCTGCTGCGGCTGCTGCCGATGAGTGATCGCGACAAGGACGCCGAGACCCTGGGCGTTGCGGCACCAGATCTTGGTTGTCGAACGGCACCTGCACGGCGACCGAGTCGGGTTCACATCCGCGGATCGGGCGGGACTAGCGGCTTGCTGCATCTACTGCCCGCACCGCGCTGAACCACCCACGGCTACTGCTACGCCCGGAGACCGTGCTGCGCCGTGGCACCGCGCCCTGATCGCTCACAGACACACCCGCCGTTCCCGACCCCGGCGGGCCGGGCGGCCCTGCACCATCCGGTCCATCCGCCGGCTCGTCCTGCGCCTGGCCCGCGAGAACACCGGCTGGGGATACCGCAGAATCCACGGCGAACTGCTCGTTCTCGGGGTGAAAGTCGCCGCGTCCACCGTCTGGAAGATCCTGAAAAATGCCGGTGTCGATCCCGTTCCCGAGCGTGCCAGCAGCGCTTCGGCTACCTTCCTGCGATCGCAGGCCCACGCGATCATCGCTGCCGACTTCTTCGAGACGACCACCCTGACCGGCGCCAAACTGTACGCCCTCGCCACGGGCGCCGACGATGAGAGCGAAGCCGCCGCTCCGCGGAACGGGCCAAGGACCGCGGCTCCGACTCTTACGGCAGGGAGGGCCTCCGCGTCAAGCGCCGGCGTGCCCGTGGTAGCCCTGACCCAGATGACGACTACCTCAAGAGCATCACGCACAGTAGTCGGGCGGGGCTGCAGTGAGGGCCACAGTTCGCGCAGCGAAAGTCCAGCTCACCTCCGAAATCCACAATGGAATGAACATGTTGGCGACACGCGATCACCATCCGATCGCCACGCTCCCACCAGGTGGGAAGATCGGGCTCGAAAATGGGAAAGAAGAAGGCCGTGACCCTTGTTTCCGCAGGTCACGGCCTTGATCGTTTGTGCGCCCGAAGGGACTCGAACCCCTAACCTTCTGATCCGTAGTCAGATGCTCTATCCATTGAGCTACGGGCGCTTGCCTTGTTGCTCAGTCAGCCTACATCACCGACTTTTGCGCGGAGACTCCGGGATTCGAACCCGGGAGGGGCTTTAAAACCCCAACCGCATTAGCAGTGCGGCGCCATAGACCAGACTAGGCGAAGTCTCCCCGGTGTCCCGAGGGCCACCGAGGCTTGACAATACCGGACCGGTCGACGGCCGCACAAAGAGGTCGGCGTTCGGCGCACCGGGGAAGTTCTCGGGAGGGCGCTAGCAGGCGAAACGTGGCGGGTGCGACTACGCTGCGAGCGATGGAGGAGAACACGCGCCGGGAGGCTTCGCGGGCTCGGGATCCGCGTAGTCCGTTTGTCGTGCCCGAGCAGACGCCCTCCGACGGGCCCGCCGATGCCGAACCGGCGCGTCGCGGGTCGCCACCGGCGGTCACCTTTCAGCCACCCCAGGTCGACAGCAGTGCCGAAGGTCACTCGTCCGAGCGTCGCGAGGCCCCGAAGGTTCCGCCGCAGCGACCCGACAGGCCCGGCGGCCCGCCCGCGGATGTTCAGCCCGCCGGGGGGCCGACGAGTGTGCGGCCCACAGAGAAGCCGGCGAAACGGGCGCCAGCGAAGCGGGCCCGGAAGACCACCCCACCGGAAAAGCCGGTAATGCCGGATATCCCGGACAAGACGGAGGAGGCAGAGCGCTCGGGAGGGGAAGGGAGGGCGGAAATCCCGAAGAAGCCGACGAGCCCGGAAAAGCCGGAGAGGCCGGCCAAGAAGGCCGCAGCTCCACGGAAAGCCGCCCCGCCACGGAAGAGCGTCCCCGCGGCCAAGAAGGCGGTGACCGCGGTGGAGAGGAAGAGCGAGACCGCAACGGTCATCCCCATCGCACCAGTTCAGGCCCCGGCACCAGATCCGGTCGAGCGCTTCGAATCGCTGACCGAGGAGCTGTTGGCCGAGCCGTCGCGGACCCCGGAGATCCTCGCTACGGCGGCGGTTCGGACGTTCGGGCCCCGAGCCTCGGCCTGGGCGGCACGGACCAGGGCCGCCTACCCGACCGCCTCCGCCGAGGCATTGGCGCGGCTGGCGGTGCACCGGTTCACCCGGACGGCCGAGATCCGTGCCGTTGTGGGTGCGCTGACCGGCCCGTACACACCGATCGCGGTGACCGGCGGCGTCCTGGTGTCGCACGCGGAGCTGGTCCTGCACCTGGCTGCGGCGTTCGGGGTGGATCCGGAGGACCCGGGGCGGGCGGAGGATCTGCTCAAACTGGCCAGTCCAGGGCCGGGGCCGGTGGTGACGTGGCTGGCGGTCGGGCTGATCAACCGGCGGCTGCCGGGCGTGAGTGTGCTGTCCGCGGTGCTGGGTGCCCGGTCGACGACGGAGGCGGTGGCGGTGCGGGCCCGGCGTTTTTACCGAAAGAACAGCTGACCTACAGGGAGAGCCAGCTGAGCCAGGAGTCCGGCAGGGACGCGTAGCCGACGAAGGCGACGATGTCGAGCAGCGCGTGGGCGACGATCAGCGGCATCACCCGCTTGGTCTTGAGGTAGAACAGCGCGAACACCACCCCCATCACCACGTTGCCGATGAAGCCGCCGAAGCCCTGGTAGAGGTGGTAGGAGCCGCGGAGTACGGCGGACACCGCGACGATCCAGACGACCGAGAGGGAGTACGTCCGGAGTCGCGTGATCAGGTAGCCGACGACGATGACCTCTTCGAGCACCGAGTTCTGGATGGCGGAGAGGATGAGGACGGGCACGGTCCACCAGTACGCGTCGAGTCCGGACGGCCGGATCTGCGCGTTGATGCCGAGCTGGAGTGCCACGTACACCAATAGCAGTCCGGGGAGGCCGATGCCGGCGGCGAGGCCGGATCCCCATCCCAGGTCGTAGGCGGGCCGCCGGTAGTCGATGCCGAGGTCCCGGGGGAAGATCCGGTCCCGGGTCAGCAGGTACAGCGCGAGGGCTACCGGGATCAGCGCGAAGAAGATCCCGAGCAGCTGGTACGTCAGGTCGAGGTACGGCCGTGGCGACACGGTCGGGTTGAGGGTGGCGGTCTGCTGGGCGAGTGGTTTGTCGGCGGTGAGTTTCGCGGTCAGCGACACGATGGCGTAGACCGCCGACTGCCCTAGTGACAGCAACAGCACGATGGCGATTTCCGGGCCATAACGCGAGCGGGCCTGTTCGACGATCACCCGGCAACTCTAGCCAGGCACAAAACGGTCCAATTCGACGAGCGACGCGCCGCACAAGGTGGTGAGTCGCACTGCTCGTGCGTCGTGTTCCCGACTGCGCTGACCACCCTGAATGGCATGGGAGACCTGGCACGCTTGCTCAAGGAGAGCTGGAGCCTCGTCGAGGAACATCAGGACAAGGTTGCCGGCTATTTCTACGCGCGGATCTTCCTGTCACATCCGGATCTGCGTGATCTGTTCCCGGTGCAGATGGATGTGCAGCGGTCCCGTCTGCTGGGGGCGATCGTGACAGCGGTGCAGACGCTGGAGGATCCGGAACGGTTCGACGAGTACCTGCGAGCACTCGGCCGGGATCACCGCAAGTTCCACGTGGAACCAGAACACTACGAGGTGGTGGGCGGAGCCTTGATCGAGTCGATGCGCGCGTACGCGGGCGAGGAGTGGGGCGTCGAGTACGACCAGGCGTGGGCCGACGCGTACGCGGTGATCGCCTCGAAGATGCTGGCCGGTGCGGAGGCGGACCCCAATCCGCCCTACTGGTACGGCGAGGTGGTGGCGCACGAGCGCCGTTCGCAGGACATCGCGGTGTTCACCGTGCTGCCGTTGCAGCCGCTGGATTTCCGGGCCGGGCAGTATCTGAGCATCGAGGCCCCGCGGTACCAGCCCCGGCTGTGGCGCACCTATTCGCCGGCGAACGCGCCGCGCCGGGACAACACCCTGGATTTCCACGTACGGGCGGTGGGCGCCGGCTGGGTGTCCAGTGCTCTGGTCCGGAAGCTGCGGGTCGGCGACATGATCAAGCTGGCCGCGCCGATGGGCACGATGACCCTGGATCGAAGATCGACGCGGGATGCCGTCTTCGTGGCCGGTGGCACCGGGCTCGCCCCGATCAAGTCCCTGCTGGAGGAGCTGACCCGCTACAACCGGACCCGCTGGGTGCACGTCTTCTTCGGGGCCCGCAACCGCGAGAATCTGTACGACCTGGCCGACCTGAACCGCCTGGCGGCCCGTTATCCCTGGCTGTCGGTCGTGACCGCGTGCAGCGACGACCCGACTTTCCCGGGCGAGCAGGGGCACATCTCGGACGTGGTGGCGAAGTACGGCCCGTGGAAGGAGCACGACTTCTTCGTCTCCGGCTCGGGGCAGATGGTGAAGTCCACGCTGCGCCGTCTCGCCGAGCTCCAGGTGCCGTCGGTCCGGATAAAGTACGACAGCTTTCAGTAGTCCCAGGGCCGCCCGGTCTGCTGGTATTGAGCGACCGGCACCAGTTTGGCATCGAGTTTCATCCGGTCCACGTAGAGCCGGCCCTCCAGGTGGTCGATCTCGTGGCTGATCAGCCGGGCCAGCGCCCGTTCGAAGGTGGTGACCACCCGGGTCCCGTCGAACCGCGCGTGTTCCACGTCGATCCGCATCGGCCGGGGCACCAGACCCCGGTAGTCGAAGAACGACAGACAACCTTCGTACTGCTCGTCGCACTCCTCGGACTCGCCGACGATCCGCGGGTTGAGCAGCACGACCGGGTCGATGTCGCGTTCCGACGGGCGGACCACGGCGGCGGCGGCCGGCACGCCGATCTGCGGCGCGGCCAGGCCGACACCCTTGCTGAACTCGTGCAGGTCCTCCAGCCGGCCCAGTGAGGTGAGCAGCCGGGTCACCGCGTCGCGGGCGGACGCCCCTTCCCGGGGCAGCTGGAAGTGCCGGGCCCGCTGCCGGAGCAGGTCGGATCCGCGCTGGATGATGCCGATGCCGCGCATCCGGTGCGAGGCCCGGGGCAGGGCCGGTTCCGAGGGGCCGGTCTCGCCGTAGATCGGGGCGTCGGCGCCGCGGTACCGCCATTCCAGCCGGTACCGCGCGTTGAGCAGGGGTGCGTCGGTTGACCACTCGAAGATGGCGCGACCTCCCTCGGTGCGGCGTTCCAACGGGGTACGGACGGGCACCTCGGCGTTGAGCGATGCCTCCACACCCCAGACCTGGGGTTCGAAGCTCTCCGGGAAGTCCAGCCGCACGGTCAGCGACCGGGTCGGCAGGCGGACGGCGCGCTGGAACCACTGGCCCCATTTCTCTTCGCCGACCGTGTACGCGTACTCGATGGTGGTCCGCTCGCCGGGGTAGAGCGGGAACTGGCCGCGCTCGTTGGCGAACATCAGCCACAGTTCCTTGGAGGCGTCCCGGTCGAGTTTGACCCGCCACTGCATGGGTTCGGCGGCGGCGCCCTCCCCGGCGACCGCGTGCACGTCCATCTCGTCGAGGGTGAGCGGGTTCTCCCGGTGGTGGCGGTTGGAGCCGGCCGGGTCGTGGGGGAAGCGGTCGACGGAGATCTTCGCCAGGTATCGGGTGACCGCCTCGATGCCGGCGTTGTAGAGGGAGCGCTGGACCCGGGCCCGGTAGGCGCCGCCGGTGTAGGCCAGCTCGGCGATCTCCCGCTCGATGATCAGGCCGGTGCCGGGTGGCAGCCACTGGACCGGGACCGGTGGGTCACGGTGCAGGACGGTGCCGCGGGCGTGACGGAGTTCGTCGTACTCCTGGAATCTCTGCCAGATGGCACCACCGGCGCCGAGCACGGCTTCGGCCCGGCGGGCGAAGTCCTCGGTGGGTTTGTGGCGGCGCCCCTCGACGTGGCTGACGTAGGAGGGATCGAAGCCCATGCGCGCGGCGAGTTGCTTCTTGGTCATGCCCCGTTCGACCCGCCATTGCGCAAGCACCGTCACGAACTGGTCTGCTGCCCGTTCAATGGGCGAGGTGGTCATCACGGATGTCCCCTTCGCGACGGCACGTTCAGTGTCGCTGGCTCTCCGTGTCTGCAAGGAGCTAGTAGCGTTTTGCCGACAGATACCTTGACGAATCCGGCAACACAGCCACGCTACGTAAAGTAACAATTGCCTAGGGTATTCGCCCGAAAGATCCCCTTGACCAGTGTGGTTAGCCTACCCTTAACCGGGTACCGTGGGTCACCGCGAGCCCCTGCCGCTCCACAAGAGCCGGCTCGCCGCCACTGCTTCAGCACGTCCATCCGCAAGGAGTACTGCGGTGACTCAGCGACGAGTGCGCCCGTGACCAGCACCACCCTGGAACTCACGCAGATCCGGCCGCGGCTGCTGGCCCCGGTCACCGCGACCCTGCGTGCCATGTTCGGCACCAGCACCGAGATCCCCGGGCTGGCTCCTGACCTCGTCGTTCGCGACATGGCCGGCTGGACGCCCACGGCCCGGCTGGCCGACGTGCACCTGGACACCCTCCTGGAGGCGTCCCGCCGCCGCTGGAACGCCCAGCCGCACGCCGCCGCCGCACTGGCCTGGAAGGCGTACACGTACTGGCTGGCTCTGCCCGCCGTGCTGGGTTTCGCCTCGGCCCGCAGAGTGCCGTTGCTCACCGCCGGCGACGTCGTCATGCACTTCGACGACCCGCGCCCGCTCGTCACTCTGGGTCTGCGCCCGGACATCCCGGTCGCGGTGCTCCCCAGCGACCCGATCGCGTTCTCCGGCCGCCCCGAGGTCAAGGTGGTCCCGGACGAGGCGGCGCTGCTCGGCGAGTTCCGCCGCAGCCTCCTGGACGAACACCTCGACCCGCTGCTCGACGCCATCCACGGCCGCGTCCGCCTGGGCAAGCGCACCCTGCTGGGCTCGCTCGCGTCCGGAGTCGCCTACGGGGTGCTGCGCTCCGCCGACGCGGTCCCCGGCTCCTCCGCCGAGACCATCGACCGGCTGCTGACCACCCTCGGCGTCCGCGACCTGATCGAGCTGCACCCCGGCAAGTCCGGTCACCTCGAACTGCGGCGCAAGACCTGCTGCCTGGCCTTCACCCTGCCGCGGCCCAAGGTCTGCCCGGGGTGCTGCATCAAAACCCCTTAGCCGCGTACGTACGGGATTCGCGTACGAGTGAGGCCCCCGCCCTGTCCCGGGCGGGGGCCTCACTCGTCAGTGCTGTCGAACTCAGCTGCTGAAGGTCACCCGACGGCGGCGGACCATCACCAGGGCCACGGCGCCGGCGACCAGGAGCAGCACGCCGCCACCGATCACCACGGCGGTCGACGAGCCGGTCAGCGGCAGGTCACCGTTGCTGGCGACCGGGGTGGTGCTCGGCGCGGGCGACTCGGACTCCTCGCCGGCCGGGGTGGAGACGCTCGCCGACGGGGTGGGCTCCTCCTCGGCGGGGGTGGAGACGCTCGCCGACGGGCTGGGCTGCTCCTCGGCCGGGGTGGAGACGCTCGCCGACGGGGTCGGCTGCTGGACGCTGGTGAAGGTGGCCTCGGCGCCGGCGTTCAGCTTCTCGCCGACGGTGCCGCCCAGGATCAGCTTCTGGTGCTTGTCCTTGTTGCCACGGAACAGGAAGACCCGGCCGAAGGAGACCGCGCCCTCGGCGGTGAGGGAGACGGCGGCCTTGCCCGCCTCGGTGCCGGTCAGCCAGAACTGGCCGCCGTTGGTGGTCACACTGACCGGGTTGCCGTTGGCGTCCACAGCCGCGCCGCCGGTGACGGTCACCTTGATCTCGCCGGCCGGGCCCTTGACCGTGAACGGTCCGGCCTTCTCGCCGGCGATCGCGGTGGCGTTGGCCGGGTCGACGCTCAGCTCGCCCTTCGGCTCCGGCACGCCGACCGCGTTCTTGGTGAGGTAGTCGTAGACCTTCTTGACGACGTCGTACTGCCTCTGCTCGGTCAGGCCGCGGATGTCGCGGCTCCAGTCGCCGAGGTTGACGCTGTCGCTGAAGTGCCAGACGGCGGTCTGGGTCCCGAAGTAGAGCAGCTTGTCCCGAGTGCGGGTGTCCAGGCCGTTCGCCGAGGCGCCGGCGGCGTCGAGCAGCTTGGCCGCGTCACCGTTCGGGTAGCCCTTGGTCAGCACCCACTGGACCTTGTTGAGGTTCTTGACCTCGGACTCGCTCCAGGTGCCCTCGTCGTAGGGCTGGCCGGTGGCGACCGGGGTGTGGAAGTCGATGCAGTAGACCGGAACGCCGCGCTGGCCCTCGAGGTTGATGGCCAGGCTGCTCACCGGCATGCGCTTGCCGTTGATCACCAGGGTGACCCGGTCGCCGCCGCTGGTGGGGATACCGGTGGTCTTCTCGTCGGCGGCGGCGGGCATGGCGGAGCCGAGCAGCAGAGCGCTGCCGGCGACGGCGGCCAGGGCTGCCTGAGCCAGGCGGCGTCCTCGTTTTCCGAACATCAGGAGTGTGTTCCTCTTCCCCGGGGAATGGCCCGCCCGGACGGCGGGATGGGCGAGTGCCGCCCTTCCCGGGAACGAATGAGTGTGTGCGGGAAGGCGACGCCGGAAATTATGCGACAGTGCCGGTCCATTGTCACGTGCCATTTGCCCTACTTGGACTGAGCATGATGGCTATGTGGACTCTCCACAGCCCGAAGTTCGCCGCATAACCGCTGGTCAAACTGTTGGAGCGCTCCCATTAGGACAAAGCGGCATGAGGCGTAGATCATGAAAATTATCGACACTATTCGGACTGAAAAAGATTTTCGCCCGGGGATGCCGTGAATTCACTCGGGGAAATGTGCGTACTCCGTATACGGCGAAGACCGCATTCCCGAAAGAATGCGGTCGGGCGCGGAGACGAATGGTCTCGACGCGCGGTCCGTGCCGGCCCTACGGCCGCCGTGACGCCTACATAGCGTCGCTACGGTTCCGTCCCGTCATCATAACGTGAGGATCCCACGGAAAAGCAAGCTCTCCGCTTGACTTTCCGAACCGGATCCGTGGAGCACACAGCGAAGCGGCCGCCGGATAGCCCGGCGGCCGCTTCGCGCGCGAAGGGTCAGAAGGGCTCGCCGCCGGTCAGCACCGCGTCGGGGTTGTCGACCAGGTGACGCACGTCCCAGACCCACGCGCCACCGGTCCAGGTGGGCCGGAAGCCGAGCAGGTCGGACATGGTGCGCAGCATCTCGATGTCCCGGGTCTGCGGGGTCAGCACGACCACGCCGGCCTTCCAGAACCGCAGGTCGGCCAGGGTCATCTCGCGCCGGGCATCGGTGATCTCCGGGACCGGGTTGCCACCACGGATCGAGGAGATCAGGCCGCTGGTCGGCCGCCACGGCGGGGAGAACATCGCGGTCCGGTCCGACGGATCCTGCGGGTTCTCGTTCGGCAGCAGCGCGTACGCCCCGGCGATCCGCATGTCCTGGCCGGTCATCGCGGTCCAGCGCAGCGGGTCGGGGTAGTTGCTGTCCGGCAGCGGCAGCGTGACCATGGTGTGCTCGTCGTCGATGTACTCCCGCCAGGCGCCCGAGGTGACGAAGTCCGGCACCGGGTCCATCGGGGCGGTGGCCAGCGGACGCGGCACCAGCGGCAGCAGCGCCATCGCGACCGCGGTGATCATCGCGATCCGGACCGGCCCCCGGGAGGACGGCTGACTGCGCATCAGGCCGGCGGCCTTCTGGATGGCCAGGGCCAGCAGGATGCCGACCACCGGCGCGATCGCCATCGCCCACCGGGTCGGCACCGCGGCGTTGAGCACCGGCAGGTAGTGCAATGCGGCCCAGATGCCCGGGACACCGGTGTCGACACCGTTGAGCACGATCCGCGGGCCGAGTGACATGGCGCCGAAGAGAAGCGCGATCCCGCCGAGGGTGAGCACCGCGCGGGACCGGCGCATCCAGATCAGCAGGCCGAAGAAGAGGACGATCAGGCCCCAGCCGAAGAAGGCGTTCTCCTCCGCCGGGTTCTGGGTGAGCCGGGCGGCGGTCGCCGAGTCACCGGCCACCGAGTGCCGCGAGTAGGCCGGGAAGGACGCCAGGTCGGCGCCGAAGTTGCGGACGAACTCGGCCAGGCCCTGGTAACTCTGCGGGCCGAAGAACTGGACGCTGAGCGGGTAGGCGAGCACGGCCAGCGTGGTGATCGCGGTGACCCCGAGGGCGCGCAGGAACGGCAGCACCTCGCCGGTGTGGCTCTTGCGCCGGAACACCGCCATGATCGCGCAGAAGAAGCCGAGGCCGACCGCGGTCATGAAGAGGATCTCGAGGTTGATGAAGGCCTGCCAGATCAGCAGGCCGGCCAGGAGCAGGCCGTTGCGCACGGCCCGGCCGGGCACCCGCAGCTCCAGGGTGCGCCAGATGATCAGCGGGACCAGGAACTGCGAGACGATGTTCGGGTGGCCGCCGGCGTGCGACACCATGCTCGGGGCGAAGGTGCAGAAGAGCGCGCCCACCCAGGCCGCCGCCCGAGAGGTGACGAAGCGGCGCGAGAGCACCAGATACCACGAAGCACCGGTTAATGCCAATGCGCCGGTGAGAAATACGTTGAAGGCCACATGCGGGCCGAACAGAAGAGTGACGGGCGTCAGTGGCAGGGAAACGGCCAACACTGAGGTGTTGGCCATCATGTTCACCCCGTCGGGGTAATTCAAGCGATCCGAGAAGAACGGATAAGCGCCATCCGTGAGCACGCGCGCACCGTGCGCCAGCATCCACTCGAAGAAAGCCTGATCCTGCGGATCATCGCGCAACTCATGATCAAGATTGAGCCACAACGGCGCGGTCAGCATGAACGCCGCGATCACGAATGTCGCGATCGCGGCAACGTCCCGCCACGTGAACAGGCGGCGTCCGACCTGCGGTTTCTCGGTCTCCGCTGGGGAGTCCGGAACCGTTGGCGCGGTCACCGTCGTGTTTGACCCGAGGGCTATCAGCTCCGCGTCCAGGTCGTCATCGGCGGTCACTTGGCTCGGCGGCAGAACGTTCTCGCCGGTCGACTGGCCTGTCGAGTTCAAACCCGTAATCGTCATAGCATCGGCGAGCCTAACCGAGGATTCCAAGAAGCCAGCGGTGTGCGCCCCACACGTGATAGAGCCGATATGTACGCGTGCTTTTCGCGTGTCCAACGGAGTGTCCACCCAGTGGACTTAGCGTGGTAACCCATCCGAGTGCCCACCCACCTATGTCTCAATCAGGCCAAAAAATCAGTGGTGACCAGCGCTCAACTTTCGGATAGGCGCTTCAGATGGTTAACTTCAGCGGTCCCGCTGTCAGCTCAGATCGGCAAGATGAGGGAACCTCACCTATGGCAGACATCACTGGAGACCAGCGGATCCAGTCTGAAGTGCTCGAAGGCCTCGCCACCGCGGTGAACCACCGCCGGTGGTTCGTCGAGCTCGCTCTCCCCTACCTCGGAGACAACCCCATCGAGATCGGCAGCGGTCTCGGGGACTACGCGATCGAGTGGGCGGAGCATCTGCCGAAGTTCACCGCGACCGAGGCTGACCCGGACCGGCTCGTCCTGCTCAAGGAGCGGATGGACGAGTACTCGAACATCGACGTGAAGCAGATGCTGCTTCCGGCCCAGGACGCGAACGCCGAGTACAGCGCGGCCGTGTCGTACAACGTCCTCGAGCACATCGAGGACCACGTCGGCGCGCTGCGGAGCATGAAGGAACTGGTCCGCCCCGGTGGCCGGGTGATCATCATCGTCCCGGCGTTCATGTTCGCGATGAGCCAGGTGGACATCGCCACCGGGCACATCCGGCGCTACACCAAGAAGACTCTCAGCGCCGCCTTCACCGAGGCCGGCCTGGAGATCGAGAAGCTGCACTACGCGAATGCGCTGGGGCTTCTCGGCTACTACACCGCCACCAGCATCTTCAAGCTGGCCCCGAAGGAGGGGCCGATGGTGAAGATCTACGACAGTGTGGTGCTGCCGGTGACCAAGGCCGCCGAGAAGGTCGTCCGCCCGCCGTTCGGGCAGTCGGTGTTCTGCGTGGCCCGCGTTCCGCGCTGACCGATTTCTATACAGATAAAGCCGCCGGCCCCGCGCCGGCGGCTTTCTCCGTCTGCTACCCGCGGACCTGGAAGGTCGGGCGGATGGTCGCCCGGGCCAGGGTGTGGAACGCCAGGTTGAACCCGACATAGGCGGGCGACGCGTCCGCGGTGACCTCCAGCGCGTCGACGTCGATCGCGTGCACCGCGAAGACGTACCGGTGGACGCGGTCCCCGGGTGGCGGCGCCGCACCGCCGAAGTCACGCTCGCCGTAGTCGTTGCGGACACAGAACGCCCCGTCCGGCAACGGGTCGACGCCCCGGTCCAGGCTGGTGACCGACACCGGCAGGTTGACCAGCACCCAGTGCCAGAACCCGCTGCCGGTCGGCGCGTCCGGGTCGAAGCAGGTCACCACGAAGCCCCGGGTCTCGGCCGGGAAGCCGGACCAGGACAGCTGCGGCGACAGGTTCTTCCCGCCCACGCTGGTGTGCGCGAACAGCTCGTCCAGCGGCTGCCCGTCCGTGACGTCCGCGCTGGTCACGGTGAAAGCCGGGACCTGCGGCAGGAGATCGTAGGGATCGGGCGCCAAGACGCGGTCAAGACTCATATCTGGCCTCCGGCGACGTGGTGGTGAACTGATCAGGTTTTCCCACGATGCGCCGAGACTAACCGTTCGATATGACCAGGGTCTTTCGTCCAGGTCACCGGGTGTCGTCACACCATCGGGTAAACGCACAGGTGGTGCGCATGCGACAGGCCGACCTCGGTGATGCTTCTGTCAGACATCCGACCGGGTGTGCGCGGCCGAGATCCCCGCGCCTGGTCGTGATCGGCTGCCGTACGGCACGGTGGTCAGCGAGTCGGCACCCGTCGGATCGGCGGGTGCTGACTGCTGCCCGGGCTCTCCCCTCAGTGCAGCCGGGACACCGACAGGCCCTGGTAGACCTTGCGGTAGACGACCCCGGTGCGGCTGTTCCCCGCGTCGATCATCATCCCCTTGCCCATGTAGATGCCGACATGACCGCGGCCCACCACCAGGTCCCCGGGACGTGCCGAGGAGCGGGCCACCGCCTTGGCCCGGCGCGCCTGGCCACCGGACGAGTGCGGCAGGCTGACCCCGGCCTTCGCGAAGGCCCGCTTGGTCAGCCCGGAGCAGTCGAAGCCGTGCGGCCCCTCACCGCCACGGACGTACCGTTTGCCGACCTGCGATTTGGCGTACGCGATGACCGCCCGCATGTCCCGGGTCCCGGTACTCCGCGCGACCTTGCGGGCCTGGCCCCGTTTCCCGAAGACCGTCCGCTTGCGCTGCACCTTGATGGTGGTGCGATCCACCCGGACGGCCGGCCGTTCGGCGGCCCGCCGCTCCACGGTCCGGCTCTCCTCGGCCTGGTTCCCGGTGGCGCGGCGCTCCCTGGCCGGATCTCCGGTGGACCGGCCCGCCGCCTCCCGGCGCTCGGCCGCTCGGGCCGCGTTCCGCTCCGCCGCCCGGATCGCCCGGATGGCCGAGCGGGTCGCCTCAGCCGGGCGGATCACCTCGGCCTCACGGGCCACTTCGGCCGGGCGGCGGGTCACCTCGGCCGGCCGGCGCAGCGCGAACGGCAGCGGTCCGGTCCGCAAGGCCCGGCGCGGCATCGCCCGCGAGGCGCGTTCGACGGAGTCCCGCCGGCTCCGCAGCCCGTCCAGCAGCACCGCCGGGTCGATCCCGGCGTCGAACTGGAACTCCTGCGAGCTGTCCCGTGGGGGCCGCGCCGCCGGGTGCACCCCGGTTTCCGGCGGCCGATCCACGAGCTCGGGTGTTGCGGGCTGGGTCACGGGCGCTGCCATCGCCTCGTGCTCGGCCGGGTCTAGGGCCGGCGCGATGACGGCCAGCGCGAGCGCGCCGGCGGTCAGCACCCGGCGGGTGGACGAACCGTGCAGTGTTGCCTCCGAAATAGGCCCGGGGCACTCACGCGAATCCCATCATCACATGGCCGAAACCGCTGGCCATGTTTTAGCCGCCGTTGAAGGTGGGCAATGGGAACCCGGACAACCGTGCGTATTCCGTGGACCATGCCAACACAACATCGAATCCGCTGGGGCACGATTCACATAATTGATCCCCGATCACGAACCGATAAACGCTGCGTTCAGCGCGGATCCGGGAGGGTCACCCGTACTCCTGCGGTGGACATGCCGTCACTCAGTTCAGCGTCGCTCGGACGTGCTCCGACCGGCATGTCGAAGGGGAGCACACCGGTCACCGTGTCCCCCGGGTCGATCTCGTTGAGAAGTGTGGCATCACGATCGTTGAGAAAGACCGCGGCCTGTTCGGCAACGGCGTAGGCTACGCCGTCAGCGTCCCGAACGCGTTGTGCACCGCTGTCGAACAGCACCGGTTCCCGGCCGTTGTTCGTCACTTTCACATCGAGCAGACAGAATTGCCCGGTGGCTTCCTGGGCTAGGCCACTCGGGCCCACCGAGTCCACCCCGCAGCGCACTCCGGTCACATCCACGTCGAATCCGCCGAGTGCCGAGTCGACCGGCGCGGCGGTCACCGTCATCACCGGGGGAGGGGTGGTGACCACCGCCCAGGCGCCGAAGGCGACCAGTCCGGCCGAGGCGGCCATCCCACCGGCGATCCAGATCCGGGCGCGCCGCTCGTCCGGACCGCCGGCGCGTGGTCGCCGGGGAGACGCGTGCCGGGCCGGCGCCCGCCGGGTGGATTCCCGGCGGGCGGAGTCGGCACGATGCGGTGCGTAGGTCACGGTGTCCCCCAGCGCTCGGCGGCAGCCGCGCCCGGGCCGGACGCGGTGTCCGTCCATGCTGGGTTCGACGCGGCCGGATATCGCTGCGACTCGCCGCATATCCGACCTTATCGGTCATATCGCTTCGTTTCCGTTCACTCGAACGAGGTATCAGCGCTGGAGAACGATCTTCCCGAAGTGGTCACCCTTCTCCATCAGCTCGTGCGCGGACGCGGCTTCGGCCAAGGCAAACGTGGTGTGCATCACCGGCCGGATCAGGCCCGCCGCGATCAACGGCCACACCTGATCCCGGACACCCGCCACGATCCGCGCCTTGTCCGCCGCCGGACGGGCCCGCAACGACGTCGACGACACCCGGCCCCGCTTGGCCATCAGCCGGCCCAGATCCAGCTCCGCCGTGGTGCCACCCTGCATGCCGATCACTGTGATCCGGCCCTCCGGGGCCAGCACCGCCACATTCCGCGCCAGATACTTCGCGCCGATGATGTCCAGGATCACGTCAGCACCACGGCCGCCGGTGTGATCCAGCACCGCCCGTACGAAATCGTCGGTCCGATAGTCCACGGCCAGCTCCGCGCCCAGCGCGCGCAGCCGCTCATGCTTCTCCGCCCGCGCCGTGACCAGTACCTTCGCCCCCAGTGCCACCCCCAGCTGGACGGCGAACGTGCCGATCCCGGACCCGCCACCGTGCACCAGCAGCGTCTCGCCCGGCCGCAGCCGGTCCCGGTCCACCACGTTGGACCACACCGTGCAGGCCACCTCGGGCAGCGTCGCCGCCTCCACCAGCGACAGCCCCGCCGGCACCGGCAGCAGCTGCCCGGCCGGCACCGCCACCCGCTCGGCATAGCCACCGCCGGAGAGCAGCGCGCAGACCCGCTCGCCCACGTGATGCCCGGTCACCCCCGGGCCCACCGCGCTGATCACCCCGGAACACTCCAGACCCGGATAGGCCGGCGCCCCCGGCGGCGGTGGATAGAACCCCTGCCGCTGCAGGACGTCGGCCCGATTGACCGCCGACGCTGTGACATCGACGACGACCTCCCCCGGGCCGGCCTCCGGATCGGGCACTTCGGCCCAGGTCAGCTGCTTGTCCTCGATCACGATCGCGCGCATACGGCCGACTCTGCCCCACCGGTACGACAAGTTCCAGGCGCGAGTGGCAGACTGTAGCGGCACCACGGGAGGATTCGCCTAGTGGCCGATGGCGCCGGTCTTGAAAACCGGTATGGGGAAACTCATCGTGGGTTCGAATCCCACATCCTCCGCGAGCAGCACCCGAAGCCCCGGCCGAGAAGGTCGGGGCTTTTTGCACACCGGGGCGGGCCAGCCTGTGGATAACTCTGTGGAGAACCTTGTGGGGCTGTGGATAAACGTGTGGATTCAGCGGGTCCAGTCGTGCTTCGCGGCTCTGATCAGGCGATCCTTCAGGTCACGGGTGTGTCGGCGGCTCACCGGCAGCTCGACACCGTCCACCGCCACCACATACCCCGAACCGGTCAGGCGCAGCTCGGTGACCAGGCGCAACTGCACCAGGTAGGAGCGATGGATGCGGACGAAACCGGCGTTCGCCCAGCGCTCGGCCAGGGTGGCGAGCGAAACCCGTACCAAATGGGAGGTCTCTCCGGTGTGTAACCGCGCATAGTCGCCCTGCGCCTCCACCCAGCGCACCGACGACCGGGGCAGCATCCGGGTCGTCCCGGCCAGCTCCACCGGGATGGCCGGCTCGTCCTGAGGGGCCGGGGCGACGGCCGCCCGCAACCCGGCGACACGCCGCAGCGACTCGCCCAGGCGCTCGGCCCGGACCGGTTTGCGCACGTAGTCGGTGACCCCCAGATCGAAGGCGTCGACCGCGCCGTCGTCGTAGGCGGTCACGAACACGATCGCCGGCGGCTGGGCGAACCGGCGCAGGATCCGGGCCAGCTCCATGCCGTCCAGGCCGGGCATCCGGATGTCCAGGAAGACCGCGTCGACCTCGGTGTCCCGCAGCACCCGCAGCGCCTCGGTGGCGTCGCCGGCCCGGTGCACGTGGGCCACCCGGCCGTCCGCGTTCAGCAGATAGGCCAACTCGTCCAGGGCCGGCGGCTCGTCGTCGACGGCGAGCACCACGAGACTCATGCCCGCACCTGGGGATGGAACTTGGGCACCCGCATGCTCACTTTCGTCCCCGCGCCGGGACCGGTCTCCACCACCAGACCGTGATGATCGCCGAACACCGATCGCAGCCTCTCGTCCACATTGACCAAGCCGACGTGCTGCCCGTCCTCGGTGTCCGGCGAGGGGGTGCCGAACAGCGACGGATCCATGCCGACCCCGTCGTCCTCGACGGTGATGTGGCACTCGGCGCCCGCGTCACGCGCTTCGATGCTCACCATACCGACGCCGGGTTTGCGGGACAGGCCGTGCCGGACGGCGTTCTCCACCAGCGGCTGCAGGCACAGGAACGGCAGACCGACCGGCAGCACCTCGGGCGCGATCTGCAGCCGCACCTGGAGGCGGTCCCCGAACCGGGCCCGCTCGATGGTGAGGTAGCGGTCGATCGAGCGCAGCTCCTCGGCGAGCGTGGTGAACTCGCCGTGCGCCCGGAACGAGTATCGGGTGAACTCGGCGAACTCCAGGATCAGCTCCCGGGCCCGCTCCGGGTCGGTGCGGACGAACGAGGCGATCGCGGTCAGCGCGTTGTAGATGAAGTGCGGGCTGATCTGGGCCCGTAGCGCCCGGACCTCGGCGCGGGCCAGCCGTTCCCGGGAGGAGTCCAACTCGGCCAGGGCGAGCTGTGAGCCGGCCCAGCGGGCCGTCTCCAGGGTGGCCTGGACCAGGCCGGGAGCCGGCTGATCGTCGTCCACGGCCACCAGGGCGGCCTGGGCGGCCCCGTCCGGTCCGGTCAGGGGGGTGATCACCGCCCCGCGCACCACACAGTCGACGCGGTCGCACGGGAGGTCGGCGCCGTTCAACACGACAGAACGTTCGTTCTGGACGGCCTTGCGCGCGGCGATGATCAGCTCATCCTCGTGGTGCGCGCCCCGGCCGTCGTACGCCAGACACCGCTCCCCGTCCACGATCGCCAGCCCGACCGCCCCGACCAGCACCCGCAGATGCCGGACCGCCTTGGACGCGGTCGCCGGGCTCAAGCCGGCCCGCAACGGCTCGGCCGCCAGCGAGGCGGTGTGCAGCACGTCGTAGGTGGCCCGCTGCATCGCGGTGGCGATCCCGCGCCGGGCCCGCAGCCGCAACACCGCCACCAGCGCGGCGGCGATGGCCGCCAGAACGGCGGCCACCGCCACGATGCTTCCGATCTGCCCGGTCACAGGGACAGATGATTCAGTAGGCGCCCTTACGCTTCAAGACCACGAAGATCGTGCGCCAGAGAATGCTCAGGTCGTACGTGAGCGACCAGTTGTCCACGTAGTAGAGATCCAGGCGGACCGCCTCGTCCCAGGACAGGTCGGAGCGTCCGCTGACCTGCCACAGGCCGGTGATGCCGGGGCGGACCAGCAGGCGCCGGCGCACGTCACCGAGATAGTCGCCGTCGTCGGCGGGCAGCGGCCGCGGTCCGACCAGCGACATCTCACCCTTGAGCACGTTGATCAGCTGGGGCAGCTCGTCCAGGGAGGTGGCCCGCAGCTTCTGCCCGAAGGCGAAGATCCGCGGATCGTGTTTCATCTTGAAGAGCATGCCGTCGGACTCGTTGAGCTCCTCCAGCGTGGCCTTGCGCTCCTCGGCGTCCTGATACATGGTCCGGAACTTCCAGACCTTGAACGTCCGCCCGTCGTGCCCGACCCGGGTCTGCCGGAAGAAGACCGGACCGGGGTCGGAGAGCCGGATCCCGATCGCGATGACCGCCAGGATCGGGCTGATCAGCAGCAGGCCCAGCCCGGCGGCGGCCCGGTCGATCAGGTTCTTGACCAGCCAGCCGGGGCCGGACAGGGTCGGCTCCTCGACGTGCAGCAGCGGCAGGCCCTCGATCGGGCGGATGTGCACGCGCGGGCCGGCGATGTCGGTGAGCTGCGGGGCCACCACCAGGTCGACACCGGTGCCCTCCAGCTGCCAGGCGAGGCGGCGCAGTTCGCCGGGTTCGGCGCTGGCCGAGCCGCAGACCGCGATGGTGTCCGCGCCGACCTCACGGACCAGGGAGAGCACGTCCCGGCCGGCGTAGACCGGGACCGGCGTCTCGATGCCGCGGGCGGCCGCGAAGCCGTCGGTGAGGTGGATGGCGACCGGGATCAGGCCGGCGGCCGGGCTGCGGGTGACCGCGGTGTAGACCTCGAGGGCCTCCGGCAGGGTGCCGACCAGGACCATCCGGTGCGCGCCGTGCCCGGTGTGCCGGCGGGCCAGGTGCAGCACCTGACGGGCCAGGACCCGGCCGAGCAGGATCAGGACCACCGCGCTGAGCGACACCGTGGCGACCGTGCCACGGGACAGATCGGCCTTGGTGGCGAAGGCGAGCAGGGAGACCGCGGCGACCACGGTGACCGAACTCCGGATGACCCGTTTGAACTCCTCACTGCCCAGACCGAGATAGCGGCGGTCGTACGTGCCACTGGTCCACAGCATGAGCAGCCAGCCGAGCGGCAGCGCGATGTAGGCGAAGAAGAAGAACGTCTCCGGGCCGTCGAGGAAGCCCCAGGGCCGGTTCAGGCCGGCGCGGGACTTCTCCAGGAAGCTGGCGATGTAGCTGGCGCCGAGGACGGAGAGCAGGTCCAGCATCACGAGCAGGAAGGTGTACGGCCGGTGCCAGCGGGAACGCCGGCGGCTCTGACGGCCCCAGGCGTTTCGGGGCACCCCGTTGCTCGGTGGCTGTTCCTGCCACTCGAAGCTGTCAAACCGCACGGGTCCGCTCCGGCTGCTGTCGGTGGTTGGGCGATGCAGGCTAGTAGTCACTCCGCCTACGTCCTCCCGCATCCGGAAAAAGATTACGCACCGCCACGACCTCGGGATCGTCGGTGGGCCCGCCGATACCCGTACGCGTCACAACGGTTGCCAGGGACCGGGCCACTATACCGATGGATCGGCCATAAAGAAGGAGACGATCCTGATGTATACGGACCGTCATCGTTCCGTAGCACTTCACCGGACCAGCTTGGACAGCCGGCGGTCCGCCAGCGGTTTCCCTCCGGTTTGGCAGGTCGCACAGTATTGCAGGCTCTTGTCCGCGAAGGAGACCTCACGCACGGTGTCCCCGCAGACCGGGCAGGGCAGTCCGGTGCGGGCGTGCACCCGCATCCCGGCGCGTTTCTCCCCCTTGAGTTCGGCGGCCCGCTGCCCGACCGACCGTTCCACCGCGTCCGTCTCGATCGCGCGCATCGCCTCGTACAACGTGGCCATCTGCTCGTCGGTCAGTTTGCCGGTGAGGGCGAACGGGGAGAGCCGGGCCGCGTGCAGGATCTCGTCGGAGTAGGCGTTGCCGATCCCGGCGATCACCTCCTGGTCGACGAGCACGCCCTTGATCTGGCCTTTCTTCCCACGGATCCGGGCGGCGAACTCGTCGGCGGTCACCGCCAGCGCGTCCGGGCCGAGCCGGGACACCCCCGGCACCTCGGACGGGTCGCGCACCAGGTAGGCGGCGAGCGACTTCTGCGTACCGGCCTCGGTCAGGTCGAATCCGGACCCGTCGTCGAGCCGCAGCCGGACCGCGATCGGCCCACTGCCCGGTTTGAGCGGGGCCGGTGACTTGAACGAGTCGCGGTAGTGCAGCCAGCCGGCTCGGGCCAGGTGCACGACGAGATGCAGGTCGCCGATCCCGATGTCCAGGAATTTGCCGTGCCGTCCGGCGCCGGTCAGCACCAGACCGGTCAGGGCGGACGGCTGCGGATCGTAGGTCTTCAGGGCCGCGAAGGAGGGCACTTCGAAACGTTCCACGGTGTGGCCGACCGCACGCTCGCGCAGGTAGGCAGCGAGCGCCTCGACCTCAGGGAGTTCGGGCACCGTCTCACGGTAGCGTTTTCCGCCACCTGCTTCCCGTCGCGAGCGAGGAGAGAGCGCGGCGAACCCCGCATTCCGCGACCATTAGGCTCACGCCATGAAGGTGGTGGTAGCGCACAACCGGTACCGGGAGGCGATCCCGTCCGGCGAGAACGTCATCGTCGACACCGAGATCGGCCAGCTCCGGGAGGCCGGCGTCGACGTCGTGCCGTTCCAGCGGAGTTCCGACTCGATCGGGGAGATGCCGGCGGCCCGCAAGGCACTGCTGCCGATCTCCCCGGTCTACGGCGTCGACGCCCAGCGGGAGCTGTCCGAGCTGCTGAAACGGGAACAGCCGGACGCGTTGCACCTGCACAACCCGTACCCGCTGCTCTCGCCCTGGGTGATCCGCACCGCGCACGCACACGGTGTGCCGGTGGTGCAGACGGTGCACAACTACCGGCAGGTCTGCTCGTCCGGGCTGTATTTCCGGGACGGCCACAACTGCCACGACTGCCGCGGCCGGGTGCTGGGCTGGCCGGCGATCAAGAACCGCTGCTACCGGGGCTCCGCCGCACAGAGCGCGATCATGGCGACCACGCTGGCCGTGCACCGCCCGACCTGGCGCTCGGTGGACCGGTACATCGCCCTCACCGACAAGATCGCCGCGCATCTGACCGACTACGGCATCCCGTCCGACCGGATCGTGATCAAACCCAACGGCCTGCCCGACCCCGGCACCCCCGAACCCCTCGGCGACGGCTTCCTCTATGGCGCCCGACTCTCCCCCGAAAAAGGCCTCGGCCTGCTGCTCGACGCCTGGCGCCGGCACCCCGACGGCAGCCTCGGCCCCCTGCGCATCGCCGGTGACGGGGAACTGCGCCCGCTCGCCGAACAGGCCGCCGCGGAACGCTCGGACGTCACCTACCTGGGCCCGCTGGACCGGGCCGGCATGATCGCCGCCCGCCGCGCGTCAGCCGTGGTGATCGCGGTGCCCACCTGGGAGGACGTGCTGCCCACGGTGATCCTGGAGGCGATGTCCTCGGGGCGGGCGGTGCTGGGCACCGAGGTGGGCGGCATCCCGTACATGGTCGGCACCGGCCCGTCCGCGGCCGGCTGGCTGGCCAAACCCGATCCGGAGTCGCTGGCCGCCGCGCTTCCGGCGGCCCGGGACGGGGCCCCGCTGGCGGCAGCCGCCGCTCGCACCCGCTACCAGCAGCACTTCCACCCCGGCGTACTGACACCCCGCCTGATCGCCGTCTATGCGGAGATGTCCCGGCACGCCCACCGATGAAACCTTTTCCGGTACGCCCGGCACCTCCCTGCCAAATCCACATCCACCGCCCCGTCCGCGCGAGGCGGGACGCCACCCCAGACCGCCCGGCGCCCGCCGGGCGAATGCGACCCCCAACCCCACATGCCAACTTCCGGCTCAAACGGAACCACAACGCGGCACACGGAGGCTGAGGCACGACCGCGTGCCGACTTGCGGTTCGAATCGGACCGCAACGCGGCACACGGAGGCTGAGGCACGACCGCGTGCC